>NZ_JBEXFQ010000107.1:0-1055 GCF_040606855.1 Nocardia sp. NPDC005366 | reverse complement strand
GTTGACGTTAGGGTCCATTGGCGCTTCCCGTAGTTCACCTGACCAACTGTCGGGCAGATGGAAAAATAATTGTTGAAATATGAGGTAGTAACGCCCATCACCTGCGGGAACTGACCTACGCCTTCGAGGAGATGGGGCAGGCTTGGGCCAACCGCCTGATCGAACTGCTGGTCGCCGCTTGCCATGAGGTCGATCAGGCGGCGGCGTGCTGACGCCCGAACGCCTTGCGTCCTGCCGCAAGGATTACGACGCCATTCTCGCGGACGGCGAGGCAGCCAATCCGCGCGCACCGCCTTCCGGCAAACGCGGGCTCGCGGCCGGCGTGATCGAAGCGGTGCGGCGATTCCGGCTTGACGGTCATGCCGCAGACGGGGTCGGTGATCGGGTGGTGCTCGTGCATGGCTGTGTCTCCCTTCTTGTATGGCGGCGCGCCGGCGGCGATCGGCTAATCGAGGTGTCCGGAATTAGTTGACCACTACAGTCTGATCCGGCGAAGATTGGCATAACCCAGCCCCTACCTGTTTGTAATTCCCCTTTTATCCATCAATTCACTTGGGGTCGTCTCAGAAAACGGAATTTAAAGCACGCTAAGGACTAGCGTGCTACTTCTCGCAAACGAAGGTCTGCGAGAAGCTTTGTCGAGAAGACGGCACGGCCTAGTGTCGATGTGGCCGGGGAGTTCTCGAAAACCGTTCTCGGTTCAAACGGCTTGGAACGGCGAGTTTCAAGAACGCTGAACGGTCGCCAGCGGCAAGAACAGGGTGAGCGGCGGGTCAGGCAAGGCAATGAAGCCATGATGTCGGTAGAAAGCCGCTACCCCCTCGTCCTTGGCGTCCACCATCAGGGCGAAGGCGGCAATCTCCGAACGGGCTGCACGTTCGAGCGCGTCAGCCAGAAGCGCACCGCCGAGACCTTGGCCCGTGAATTCCTGATCGACAGCCAGGCGGCCCATACGAACGGCGGGCACGGTCGGATAGCGCGGCAGCTTCTTGCCGATGCTGGCCGGAAGATCGGCCAGCAGCAGGCTTGCCGAGGCCAAGGTGTAATAGCCCGCA
>NZ_JBEXFQ010000106.1:0-1055 GCF_040606855.1 Nocardia sp. NPDC005366 | reverse complement strand
GCGGTTTCTAGGGGTCGTCGCAACACCGCTTGGTGTTAGGTGGTCAGTAGATCACGCAGACGCTCGGCTGGGGTATCCCAGTCGAGCGTTTTGCGTGGGCGCCCGTTGAGTTCCTGGGCGACGTGTTCGAGGTCCTCGGGACTGTGGACGCTCAGGTCGGTGCCCTTGGGGAAGTATTGGCGGAGCAGACCGTTGGTGTTCTCGTTGGTGCCCCGCTGCCACGGTGAGTGCGGATCACAGAAATACACAGCCATGTCGGTGGCCATCGCGAACTGCTTGTGCCGGGCCATCTCGACACCCTGGTCCCAGGTCAGCGACCCACGCAGATGCGCCGGCAGGGTCGAGACCGTCGCGATCAGCGCGTCGCGCACGGTTTCGGCGTCGTGGGTATCACCAGGTAGGTGGACCAGCATCGTGTAGCGAGTCGACCGGTCGACCAGGGTGGCGATCGCCGAGGAGTTCCCCGCGCCCATGATCAGGTCGCCCTCCCAGTTACCCGGCAACGCCCGGTCTTCGGCCTCGGCGGGCCGGTCGCTGATCATGACCATGTCATCGATGAACCGCGGGGTGCGCGCATCGGGTGACCGGTGTGGTTTACGGAGTGTGCGACCGGACCGAAGTGCTTGCACCAGTTCACGTTCGAGCCCACCTCGGGCTTGGAAGTAGAGTGCCTGGTAGATCGTTTCGTGGCTCACCCGCATGCTTTCGTCGTCGGGAAAGTCCTCGCGGAGCCGGTAGGCGATCTGTTCTGGTGAGTGCCGGCGGCGTAGCCGGTCAGCGACCTCGGCCCGCAAGGCCTGGTTGGTCACCAGTTTGGACCGTTTGGGTCGCGCCCGTGCTACCGAGGCCGCGCGGTGCGCCTGATAGGGCAGGTAGCGGCCCTCGACCCGGCGGGCTCGGACTTCCCGCGACACTGTCGACTTGTTCTTGCCGATCCCGGCCGCGATCACAGTGATCGTCAGATTCGCCGCCAACCCGTCAGCGATCGCGAGCCGATCGGCCAATGACAGGTAGCGGGCATCGATCGGTGCGGGCTCAGCGGTGGTGGTCACCGG
>NZ_JBEXFQ010000105.1:0-1107 GCF_040606855.1 Nocardia sp. NPDC005366 | reverse complement strand
CTAGGTTCTGTCTCGAAGTCTGTGATGGTGTGGCATCGCGTAGCGGCGCCACACCATCGGCATGTTCGGTGAAAGTGGGTGGCCGCGTTGGCGTATAGGTGAGGTCTCCGGTAGTTCGGATTAGCGACCAAGCAAATCTGAATAGCCGGAGACCTCGTGGCCAGCGTAGCGGTGGCGGGGCGAGCAGACCTGACCGATGCCCAATGGGCTCGGTTGGAGCCACTGCTGCCCTGTGGAAAGAAGACGGGCCGCCCGTCGAAATGGACGAAGCGCCAACTCATCGACGGGATCCGGTGGAGGACCCGGGTCGGGTCGCCCTGGCGGGACGTGCCATCCGAATACGGGTCCTGGCAAGCGGTCTACGGATTGTTCCGGCGGTGGCAGCGCGCAGGAGCGTGGTCGGCGATGGTGACCTCGTTGCAGGCGCTGGCCGAGGCGGACGGGGTGATCGACTGGCAGGTCAGCGTGGACTCCACGACTACCCGAGCCCACCCGCATGCTGCCGGTGCCCGCCGCGAGGGCGGCGGGCAGGCCGAACCACCGGCCGGTCCGGGACAGACAGAACCGACCGACCATGGATTGGGGCGCTCGCGGGGAGGATGGACCAGCAAGCTGCATCTGGCCTGCGAGCAGGGCACCGGGGTGCTCGCGGTTCTGCTCACCGCCGGTCAGGTCGGTGACAGTCCCCAGTTCACGGCGGTGCTGGACTCGATCGCGGTGCCCAAACTCGGTGGCGGTCGCCCACGAGTGCGACCCGATCGGGTACTGGCCGACAAAGCCTATTCCAGCCGCGGCAACCGGGCATGGTTGCGACGCCACGGGATAAAGGCGACCATCGCGGTCCCCGCCGACCAAGCCGCACACCGGCGCCGCCGTGGCAGGGTCGGTGGTCGGCCACCGGCGTTCGATCCGGTGACCTACCGCGATCGCAACGCCGTCGAGCGCGGTATCAGCCAACTCAAACAGCATCGCGCGGTCGCTACCCGCTACGACAAACTCGCTGTGAGATTCCTGGCCACGGTCCATGTTGCCGTCATAAACCAGTGGCTCCGCCACTGGTGAGAGCAGGCTATCTACCCACCCTCACCACTTCGAGACAGAACCTAG
>NZ_JBEXFQ010000104.1:0-1115 GCF_040606855.1 Nocardia sp. NPDC005366 | reverse complement strand
GCGGATCGTCGTGCGCCGCTGCGTTCTTCGAATGTCGCGTATGTCATTTTCACTTCGGGTTCTACGGGTAGGCCCAAGGGTGTGGCGGTGTCGCATGCTGCGATCGTGAATCGTTTGGTGTGGATGCAGTCGGAGTATGGGTTGGTCGCTGATGATGTGGTGTTGCAGAAGACGCCTGCGACGTTCGATGTGTCGGTGTGGGAGTTTTTCTGGCCTTTGCAGGTCGGTGCGCGGTTGGTGGTGGCGAAGCCTGATGGTCATCGTGATCCCGGTTATCTGATCGATGTCATCACCGATGAGCAGATCACTACGGCCCATTTCGTGCCGTCGATGTTGTCGGTGTTCGTTGCCGAGGGTGGCGCGGACGAATGTGTGAGTTTGCGGCATGTCTTCGCCTCTGGTGAGGCGCTGCCCGCGGCGACTGCGCAGAAGTTGCGTGAGTTGACCGGTGCGCGTCTGCACAATCTGTACGGTCCGACCGAGGCTGCGGTCGACGTCACGTTCCATGAGGTGACGGATGTGGATTCGGTGTCGGTGCCGATCGGTGCGCCGGTGTTCAACACGCAGGTGTATGTGTTGGATTCGCGGTTGCATCCGGTGCCGGTGGGTGTGGCGGGTGAGTTGTATCTCGCGGGTGTGCAGTTGGCTCGTGGTTATGTGGCTCGGCCTGATTTGAGCGGTGATCGGTTTGTCGCTGACCCGTTCGGTCCGGTGGGTGCGCGGATGTATCGCACGGGTGACTTGGTGGCGTGGACTCCCGCGGGTGAGTTGGAGTATTTGGGTCGTACTGATTTCCAGGTGAAGTTGCGTGGTCTGCGTATCGAGCTCGGTGAGATCGAGGCCGCGTTGACTGGTCTGGCGTCGGTGGCGCAGGCGGTTGTGTTGGTGCGTTCGGATGATCGTCTCGGTGATCAGTTGGTTGCTTATGTGGTGGCGGGTGCGGGGTATTCGATTGATGTCGAGGCCATCCGCGTCGAGTTGGCGGGTGAGTTGCCCGCGTATATGGTGCCGTCGGCGTTTGTGACGTTGGAGGCGTTTCCGCTCAACGCGTCGGGCAAGTTGGATCGTAAGGCGTTGCCCGCGCCGGTTTTCGAGGTCAAGACCTTCCGCGCCCC
>NZ_JBEXFQ010000103.1:0-1281 GCF_040606855.1 Nocardia sp. NPDC005366 | reverse complement strand
CGACGTCCAGACCTGGCCGTCTACGACGAAGATGCGATCTTCGTCGAGCTGCACGTTCGGATATTGCTTCTTGAAGTCCCGCGCGTGATACCAGTGCGTCGTGGCCCGTTTCCCGTCGAGGAGCCCGGCGGCCGCGAGGACGAAGGCTCCCGTACATATCGACGCAATGCGCCGCGAATGGACGGGCGCGCGATGCAGGAAGTCCACCAGCGTCGCCGATGGAAGCCGGCATTCGTTGTCGCCGGAGACGATCAGCGTGTCATATCCCTCTTTGGCCAGCGGTTCGGTGTTGACCGAAAAGCCCTGCGACGACACGACCGCGCCGCCGTGCTCGGACACGATCCGGAACTGGTACACCTCCTCGCCGCGCAGCAGGTTCGCGTACTCGAACACGCTCGCCACCGCGAGCGCGAGCGACTGGAAATTTGGGTAAACAACGAGCCCCACGGTGTGCATGACGTCCGCCATGTGTGTGTCCTGATCAATTGAATCTAGCATAAAACGGACATCGTCACGGGCTGCGGCAGCGTGTCATTGGATGGCGTTGCGCGCGGTCGTCTTCAGGAGGCAAGGCGCCGGGCGGAGCCAGCTACGGAACCGATTTTGGGTAATCGGGCGCCTGTCTCAAAGGACGAATCCGCAAGGTTTCCGGTCAGCGCGCGGATGGCATGAATCATTGCATATATGACATTGAGGATGAGTTCAGTCGAAGCCAGAATTCTTTCCACGAACCGACACCCGGTCGGCTCAATTCACGGAAAGGAAAAATCATGACCACTTCCACGAAAGGCACCGCGCTGATCACCGGCGCATCGGCTGGCATTGGTGCGATTTACGCAGACCGCCTTGCGAAACGCGGCTACGACCTCGTCCTGGTGGCGCGTAACCAGGACCGTCTGAACACGCTCGCGCGCCGCCTCATGGCCGAAACCGGCCGCTCGGTCGAGACCGTCGCCGCCGATCTGAACGACAAGGCCGCGCTCGCGAAGATCGAAGGCATCCTGCGCGAGAACAG
This sequence comes from Nocardia sp. NPDC005366, assembly GCF_040606855.1. NCBI lineage: Bacteria > Bacillati > Actinomycetota > Actinomycetes > Mycobacteriales > Nocardiaceae > Nocardia > Nocardia sp. NPDC005366. The sequence continues at coordinate 266 of NZ_JBEXFQ010000103.1, read as the reverse complement.
CAACATCACGATGCTGGTGAACAACGCGGGCATCGGCTCGGTCGCATCGATTCTCAACGGCGACGTCGACACGATGGAGTCGATGATCAATCTGAACATCACCGCGCTCACGCGCCTGACTTATGCCGTCGCACCGGTGTTCGCCAGCAAGGGCACGGGCACCATCATCAACATCAGCTCGGTCGTTGGTATCGCGGTCGAACTGCTCAACGGCGTGTACAGCGCATCGAAGTCGTATGTGCTGAGTTTCGGTCACACCCTTCAGC
>NZ_JBEXFQ010000102.1:0-1330 GCF_040606855.1 Nocardia sp. NPDC005366 | reverse complement strand
CGTTCGGGCCGCCGGTGGGTGATGTGGAGCCTGTTGAACCGCCGTTGCCTTTGCCGTTGCCGTTGCCGCTGCCTTTGCCGTTGCCGTCGCCGGTGCCGCCGCTGTTGCCGTTGCTGCCGCCGTTGCCGTTGCTGTTGCTGCCGCCGTTGTTGCTGTTGCCGTTGCCGTTTTCGTTGTTTTGGTTGGTGTTGTTGCCGGTGGGGGTGTGGGCGGAGGCGGTGGTGTTGGGGTCGGTGAACAGGGGGATCATGGCGGCGAGTTGGGTGAGTCCGTCGTGGTAGCCCTTGTTGTTGCTGGTGGAGTCGCCGTGGTTCCACCAGTCCTGGGCCCAGGTCAGGGCTTTGGCCGCGTCGTTCCAGTTGTCTTCGCGTTCGTCGTGGACTTTTTCGATCTCGCCTGCGGAGTTGTCGTCTTTGTATTCGAATTGGCTGTAGTGGGGTATGTGTGACCAGGTGAACAGGCCGAAGTCGCCGGTGTCGCCGATGACGTCGGCCATGGCGGCGAGGGCTTTCTGGAGGTCGGTGGCCGCGCTCAGGTAGCGGGACAGGAAGGTGACCGCGTGATCGGCGCCGGTGCCCCGCCAGTGTTGGTTGGTGAAGACGGGGGAGATTTTGGATTCGAAGGTGTCGATGGACCTGTTCCAGACCTGGGCCATGGCGTGTACGTAGCCCGCGGTCTCCCAGATCTTGCCGTCGTTCTGGTCGAACAACGCCGCGATATTGGCGAAGTCGCGCAGAGCGAACGAGCTGCCGTTCTCGACAGCACCGGCGATCGTGTTCTTGGCTCTGGCATCGAAATTCACTCCGGAAACCCCGTGCGGCGCGGGTGGTCCGTCCTTCCAGTCGCCCCCGGATATCGGCCGGGACACATCGAACACCGGATTGTGCAGGTCGTGCGGAGCGGGAGTCTGGAAAAGGGCCTCGTTCTCGAGATCGGTGATCCTGTAGGACTTGTTCGCCGCGACGAACGTGTTCGCCATATCGGTGACGATGGCCTGGTGATTCCGCAACACCTGTACGAGTTCCACGGTCAGCTTGTCGTGAAATTTCTTGAACAGCATGTTCATACTGTCCAAAGTCGTCGTCCTGACCGAACCCGCATAGGTCCAATTCAGGAACTCGTACCAGTTGAGGTCATCGATGGCCTTGATCAGACCCAGGATGTCTCCCACCAGAGACTCACAGGAATCGGTGAGCGACTTCAGACTCGCACCATCGACCCCGAGCAACTCGAGCTTCCCGTTCCGGGAACTTTTCAGCAGATCAGGCCAATCGGTCAGATCGCTACCGGTCGCTCCCAATCCCATCGCACCCACCCGCCTTCCACTCGC
>NZ_JBEXFQ010000101.1:0-1370 GCF_040606855.1 Nocardia sp. NPDC005366 | reverse complement strand
GGGAGTGTCCAATTAACGGCGGATCTCAATAGTCAAGGGAGAGAAGCCAAGTGACTGATACGACCGAGGTGCGCGCGGAGGCCGGGGAGTCCCCGGAGGTGTCGGACGAGCAGTTGATCGCGATGCTGGTCGACCGGGCCCGCAGCGAGGGGCTGCAGCTGACCGGTGAGGGCGGGTTGCTGCAGCAGCTGACCAAGCGGGTGCTGGAATCCGCGCTCGAGGGTGAGGTCACCGACCACCTCGGCTACGACAAGCACGACCAGGCCGGCCGCAACAGCGGCAACAGCCGCAACGGGACCCGCTCGAAGACGGTGATCACCGATGTCGGGCCTATCGAGGTGAAGGTGCCCCGGGACACCGCTGGCACGTTCGAGCCGCAGATCGTGCGCAAACGTCAGCGCAGGCTGACCGGTGTGGATGAGATGGTGCTGTCGTTGTCGGCCAGGGGTCTGACCCACGGCGAGATCAGCGCGCATCTGGCCGAGGTCTATGGCGCCGAGGTGTCGCGGCAGACGATCTCGACCATCACCGACAAGGTGATCGACGGGATGGCCGAATGGCAGAACCGGCCCCTGGACCGCGTCTATCCGGTCTTGTTCGTCGACGCCATCAACGTGAAGATCCGCGACGGTCAGGTCGCGAACCGGCCGATCTACGTCGTCATGGCGGTCACCGTCGAAGGCCACCGCGACATCCTCGGGATCTGGGCCGGTGACGGTGGTGAGGGCGCCAAGTACTGGCTGCATGTGTTCACCGAACTGAAGAACCGCGGCGTCGATGACGTGTTGATGCTGGTCTGCGACGGGCTCAAAGGGCTGCCGGAGGCGGTGGAGACGGTCTGGCCTGCCACGATCGTCCAGACATGCGTAATTCATCTGCTGCGCAACAGTTTCCGCTACGCGGCCCGTCAGGACTGGGACAAGATCGCCAAGGCGTTGAAACCGGTCTACACCGCGGCGACCGAGGACGCGGCCAGTGAACGGTTCCTCGAGTTCACCGAGGATTGGGGCGGCAAGTATCCCGCGATCGTGAAGCTCTGGTCCGACGCCTGGGCGGAGTTCGTTCCGTTCCTGGCCTTCGATGTCGAGATCCGCAAGGTGATCTGCTCGACGAATGCGATCGAGTCGGTCAACGCCCGCATCCGCAAAGCTGTCCGCGCCCGCGGGCACTTCCCCAACGAGACCGCCGCGCTGAAGTGCGTCTACATGGCGTTGATGAGCCTGGATCCGAACGGCACAGGCCGAAAGCGGTGGACCATGCGCTGGAAGGCGCCGCTGAACGCCTTCCAGATCGCCTTCGAAGGCCGCCTGACCCCCACCAACCACTGAACGAGTTCAACAACCAAGATCAGCCGTTAACTGGACAGACCC
>NZ_JBEXFQ010000100.1:0-1489 GCF_040606855.1 Nocardia sp. NPDC005366 | reverse complement strand
AGACCCGGATCGGCAGCCTGGGTGGTAGCGGTCGGCGGCCGTGGAAGCGTTCGGGGTGAGCCGTGAATGCCTGGTCCAGGGTCTGGGCTCGGCGTTGCTGGTTCCCGGCGGCGGTGCCGTCGTGTACCGATGCTGCTGTGTGCCATGCGATCCCGGAATGGCGGTGCTCGTAATTGTAGTACCGGAAGAACGCCGCGCAGAATTGGCGTGCGTCCTCCAGCGAACCGAACGCGCCGGGAAATGCTGGGCAGTACTTCAAGGTTTTGAAGTTCGCTTCCGAGAAGGGGTTATCGTTCGACACGTGTGGCCGGGAATGGGACTGGTCGACCCCGAGCCGTGCATACAAGCCGGCGACGGTGTTCGATGTCATCGACGTGCCGCGGTCGGCGTGGACAGCGCCGGGTATGACACCGTTATTTGCTTCGATGGCGTGGAGGATGAATTCTTTGGCGAGTTCACCGGTTTCGGTGGTCCAGATCTCCCAATGGATCACCTTGCGGGAGAAGATGTCGAGGATGACATACAGTTGATAATAGATTCCGCGGGCGGGGCCTTTCAATTTCGTGATGTCCCACGACCACACCTGGTTCGGTGCGTCGGCCATCAGTTCGGGTTTCTTGCGCGGCGGGTGGATGGCTTGGGCGCGGCGTTCGCCGGTCTGGCCGCGCTCACGCAGTAGTCGGTACATGGTGGCCACACTGGCCAGGTAGACGCCCTCGTCGAGGAGCACCGCCCACACCTGCGCGGGTGCTTTGTCCGTGAACCGCGGCGAGTCCAGCACCGCCAGAATCCGGTCGCGCTCGGCGTCGCTGAGCTGCGCCGGATGCCGACCCGGCCGCCGTTGCCGGCGCGGGTGCGGTATCGGATTACGGCGCCGATACTCGGTGGCACGGGACCTTCCCAACAGCGAACAGGTCGCCGAAACACCCAGTAGCTGTTCCAATCCCGGCGTCTGCTGGGTGAGGATGGCGTCTACTTGCCGTCGGAATCCGCGCTCTCGGAGATCTGTTCCAAGAGCGCGAAGGCTTTTCCCGCCAGATCCAGGGCAGCCTTGGTCTTACCCAGTTGTGACTCGAGTTTCTCGTTCTTCGCCGCCAGCTGCGTGGAATCGGATTTCAATTTCCGGTTCTCCGCCCGCAGCCGTTCCAACTCCTCGGTCACCGGATCCTTCGCCGGTTTCCCGGTCGTCGCGGACAGTGTTCCCTTCGACTGTTGTTTACGCCAATGCTCGATATGGGAATGGTAGAGACGCTCCGACCGCAACAAGGCGCCGCGTTCCGGGCCGCCTTCTGGCAGGGCGTCGTATTCGGCGAGGATCCGCGCCTTGTACGCGGCGGTGAACGTGCGCCGCGCCGGCCGCCCCGTCTTCTTGCCCACCGGCCCATTCTGCCCCGCCGCCGTCGCGGCGGCCTGGTCGGCCAAGGTCATCGTCACTGCTCGATCGTTCCTGTCTCGCCCTGGTCTACCTCAAAGGAGTACAGCGTCCCCC
>NZ_JBEXFQ010000099.1:0-1591 GCF_040606855.1 Nocardia sp. NPDC005366 | reverse complement strand
TCGCGGGTCCGGGGACTCGTAGTTCGAGGCGAGACCACAGCGCGGCGGCGGGCATTTCATCGGGCAGCGGGTGCAGGGCAGCGGCGCGGGCGAGTAGCGATAAAGGGGGTGAAAGGCCCCCTCGCCGTAAGCCCAAGGTTTCCTACGCAACGTTCATCGGCGTAGGGTGAGTCGGCCCCTAAGGCGAGGCAGAAATGCGTAGCTGATGGGAAGCAGGTCAATATTCCTGCACCATTGTTAGATGCGATGGGGGGACGGATCGCGGAAGGTTGTCCGGGTGTTGGAAGTCCCGGTCGCTGCATTGGAGAAGGCACTTAGGCAAATCCGGGTGCGGAATTCAAGGGTGTGGCGCGAGCTCCTTAGGGAGCGAAGCAATTGGAAGTGGTTCCAAGAAAAGCCTCTAAGCTTCAGTCTAACGATGACCGTACCGCAAACCGACACAGGTGGGCGAGATGAGTATTCTAAGGCGCTTGAGAGAACTCGGGAGAAGGAACTCGGCAAATTGGTACCGTAACTTCGGGATAAGGTACGCCCTTGTAGCTTGACTGGCTTGCGCCAGAAGGGTGAAGGGGTTGCAATAAACTGGTGGCTGCGACTGTTTAATAAAAACACAGCACTCTGCAAACACGAAAGTGGACGTATAGGGTGTGACGCCTGCCCGGTGCCGGAAGATTAAATGATGGGGTGCAAGCTCTTGATTGAAGTCCCGGTAAACGGCGGCCGTAACTATAACGGTCCTAAGGTAGCGAAATTCCTTGTCGGGTAAGTTCCGACCTGCACGAATGGCGTAACGATGGCCACACTGTCTCCTCCCGAGACTCAGCGAAGTTGAAGTGTTTGTGATGATGCAATCTACCCGCGGCTAGACGGAAAGACCCCATGAACCTTTACTGTAGCTTTGCATTGGACTTTGAACCGATCTGTGTAGGATAGGTGGGAGGCTATGAAACCGGAACGCTAGTTTCGGTGGAGCCGTCCTTGAAATACCACCCTGGTTTGTTTGAGGTTCTAACCTTGGCCCGTGATCCGGGTCGGGGACAGTGCATGGTAGGCAGTTTGACTGGGGCGGTCTCCTCCCAAAGCGTAACGGAGGAGTACGAAGGTACGCTAGGTACGGTCGGAAATCGTGCTGATAGTGCAATGGCATAAGCGTGCTTAACTGCGAGACCGACAAGTCGAGCAGGTGCGAAAGCAGGTCATAGTGATCCGGTGGTTCTGTATGGAAGGGCCATCGCTCAACGGATAAAAGGTACTCTGGGGATAACAGGCTGATACCGCCCAAGAGTTCATATCGACGGCGGTGTTTGGCACCTCGATGTCGGCTCATCTCATCCTGGGGCTGTAGCCGGTCCCAAGGGTATGGCTGTTCGCCATTTAAAGAGGTACGTGAGCTGGGTTTAAAACGTCGTGAGACAGTTTGGTCCCTATCTGCCGTGGGCGTTGGATATTTGAAGGGGGCTGCTCCTAGTACGAGAGGACCGGAGTGGACGAACCTCTGGTGTACCGGTTGTCACGCCAGTGGCATCGCCGGGTAGCTATGTTCGGAAGAGATAACCGCTGAAAGCATCTAAGCGGGAAACTCGCCTTAAGA
>NZ_JBEXFQ010000098.1:0-1651 GCF_040606855.1 Nocardia sp. NPDC005366 | reverse complement strand
TAGCCTCGGTCAATCACGCCGGATGAGCTGATAGCGGCTTTGAAATGGCGAAAGGTGCTCTGAACTGCGATAATTCGGCTTGCTTAGGGACGAATATCGAAGTTGTGGGAGCACCCTTCTGGTGAAGCAGTCTACGTCGTGGTACCCGTCGCTGAAAATTGACGGGGATGGTTCGGGTGTGGTGACCCAGGCCGGGGCGGTCGCGCTGGTGCGCACGGCGGCGCGGGTGGGTCTGGACCGAGCGTTGTCGCAGGTTCTGGCCTCGTGGCGGAAGCCTCTGGCTGTGCATGATCCGGGGAAGATTCTGTTGGATCTGGCGGTGTCGGTCGCGATCGGCGGTGACTGCGTCGCCGATGTGGCGTTGCTGCGCGGTGAACCGGGGGTGTTCGGTTCAGTAGCATCAGATCCCACGGTGTCCCGGTTGGTCACTGCGCTTGCTGCTGATGCACCCAAAGCGTTGGCCGCCATCGCCTCTGCCCGTGCCACCGCCCGCGCGGAGGCCTGGACCGCTGCCGGTGACCGGGCACCGGACTACGCGATCACCGCCGAGGATCCTCTGGCCATCGATCTGGATGCCAGCCTGCTCGACTCGCATTCGGAAAAAGAATGCGCGGCACCGACTTTCAAGAAAGGCTTCGGCTTCCACCCGCTGCTGGCGTTCGCCGACCACGGCGCGGGCGGCACCGGCGAACCCGTCGCCGAGCTGCTGCGGCCAGGCAACGCCGGCGCCAACACCGCCGCCGACCACAAGAAGGTCCTCGCCGCCGCCTTGGCGCAGTTGCCGTGGCAGCCAGGCTACCGAGTCGGCCGGAAAGTGCTGGTGCGCACCGATTCCGGTGGCGGCACCCACGAATTCGTCGACTACTGCACCGCCCGGCGAGTCCAGTATTCGCTGGGGTTCACTCTCACCGACACCATCGTCGAGGCAGTGAACCGGATCCCGAAAACCGTGTGGACCCCGGCCTACGACGCCGACGAGCAGGTCCGTGAAGGCGCGTGGATCGCCGAGGTCACCGGCATGCTCGATCTGACCGGCTGGCCCGCCGGCATGCGGCTCATCGTCCGCAAGGAGAGACCCCATCCCGGGGCTCAGCTGCGGTTCACCGACGTCGACGGCCTGCGGTTGACCGCGTTCGTCACCAACACCCGCACAGGTCAACTCCCCGACCTGGAGTTACGGCACCGCCGCCGCGCCCGCTGCGAGGACCGCATCCGCGCCGCCAAGGACACCGGGCTGCGCAACCTGCCGTTCAAATCCTTCGACGCGAACCGGATCTGGGTCGCGATCGTCGCGCTCGCCCTTGATCTGACCGCCTGGCTACAGACCGTTGCCCTGCACAACCATCGCGCCCGCCGATGGGAACCGAAAACGCTACGCCTGCAACTATTCTCGATCCCCGCGCGGATCTCCCGCCACGCCCGCCGCGTTCATCTGCGATTGTCGCGACATCACCGCGGCACCAGCCTGCTCCTGACCGCCATCGACCGCCTGCAACCAGGCTGACCAGTCCAAACCATCCCTACGACCACCGAAAGGACTCTCGTCCGGGCCAGTGGAACCCGGCAGCCCCCGCTGACCGGGCTACCCTGTGTTGCCCACCAGTCGCTGATCAGCGACCGAAAACAAATCCGAAACCGATCAGGCCCGGCC
>NZ_JBEXFQ010000097.1:0-1920 GCF_040606855.1 Nocardia sp. NPDC005366 | reverse complement strand
CGGACCATGGCGCGTTCATCGTCGAACAGGAAATCGGCCAACGCCTTGGCCAGTTCGGTCTTACCGACACCGGTCGGGCCGACGAACAGGAACGAGCCGGTCGGGCGGTTGGGGTCGGCGACACCGGCGCGGGCGCGGCGCACCGCGTCGGAGACCGCTTGCACGGCCTCGCGTTGACCGACCACACGCCTGCCCAGTTCGTGTTCCATGCGCAACAGTTTCTGGGTTTCACCCTCGAGCAGCCGCCCGACCGGGACACCGGTCCACGCCGAGACCACCTCGGCGATATCGTCGGGCCCGACTTCCTCTTTGAGCATGACCGAACCATCAGCGGCCGATTTCGATACCCGCTCGGCCTGGTCGAGTTGTTTCTCCAACGCCGGGATCCGCCCGTAGCGCAGTTCGGCGGCCTTGCCCAGATCACCGTCGCGTTCGGCGCGTTCGGATTCCCCACGCAACGATTCCAGTTCCTCCTTGAGGACCCGGACCTCATCGATAGCGCTCTTCTCGTTGCGCCAGCGCGTCATCAACTGGTTGAGTTCCTCACGGTCATCGGCCAATTCCTGACGCAACTTCTCCAACCGCTGCCCGGAAGCGGCGTCGGTCTCCTTGCTCAAGGCGACCTCCTCGATCTCGAGGCGACGCACCGCGCGCTCGACCTCATCGATCTCCACCGGACGCGAATCGATCTCCATCCGCAACCGCGACGCCGACTCATCGATCAGATCGATCGCCTTGTCCGGCAGGAACCGGGAGGTGATATAGCGATCCGACAACGCCGCCGCGGCCACCAACGCCGAATCGGTGATCCGCACACCGTGATGGACCTCGTAGCGTTCCTTGATCCCCCGCAAGATCCCGACGGTGTCCTCCACCGAGGGCTCACCCACCAGAACCTGCTGGAAACGCCGCTCCAGCGCGGCGTCCTTCTCGATGAACTTGCGGTACTCCTCCAACGTGGTCGCACCCACCAACCGCAACTCACCACGCGCGAGCATCGGCTTGATCATATTGCCCGCGTCCATCGCCGAATCCCCGGTCGCGCCCGCACCCACGATGGTGTGCAACTCATCGATGAAGGTGATGATCTGCCCGGCACTGTTCTTGATGTCCTCGAGCACCGCCTTGAGCCGCTCCTCGAACTCACCGCGATACTTCGCCCCCGCCACCATCGCCGCCAGATCCAGCGATATCACCGACTTACCACGCAACGACTCCGGCACATCACCGGCGATGACGCGCTGAGCCAAACCCTCCACGATCGCGGTCTTCCCCACACCCGGCTCACCGATCAACACCGGATTGTTCTTCGTACGCCGACTCAACACCTGCACCACCCGACGGATCTCGGTATCACGCCCGATCACCGGATCCAACTTCCCCGACCGCGCCGCCTCGGTCAGATCGGTGGAATACTTCTCCAACGCCTGATAACTACCCTCCGGATCCGCACTGGTCACCCGAGCACTCCCCCGCACCGTGGTGAACGCCTCACGCAAACCCTGCGCGCTAGCCCCGTACTTACCCAACAACACCGACACATCCGAATCACCCTGAGCCAACCCCACCAACACATGCTCGGTCGAGACGAACTCATCACCCAACTCCGTAGCCAAACGCTGCGCCGCGGTAATCCCCGCCAACGCCTCACGCCCCAACTGCGGAGTCGTCGTCGCCCCCGAAGCCCGCGGCAACCGATCCACCAAATCCCGGGCCTCACCCCGCACCACCACCGGATCAGTCCCCACCGCCTTCAACAACGGCCCAGCAATACCATCGGTCTGATCCAGCAACGCCACCAACAAATGCGCCGGACGAATCTCCGGATTCCCCGCAGCCGAAGCCGCCTGCAAAGCAGCAGTCAACGCCGCCTGAGTCTTGGTGGTGGGATTGAACGAGTCCACGAGCACCTTCCTACCT
>NZ_JBEXFQ010000096.1:0-1978 GCF_040606855.1 Nocardia sp. NPDC005366 | reverse complement strand
CCGGGGTTCCGCAGAATTTCGGGCGTCTGGAGCGACGGTTTATGGCCTGAGCTGCGGTGACATGGAGATGCGCGCCTGAAGAGCGTTTCTCTAGGCGCAGGTATTCGTGCTGGTCAGGGTGTTGGGGTGAGTTCGATGATCTGCTTGGGTGCGGGGGCGCCGAGGTGGGTGAGCAGGTCGCGTTGCGACTTGGTCGAGTCGGTGAGGCGGCGGAAGGTGCCAGTAGGGCCGGTGAAGGTGCCGATGTGGAGGCGGTCCAGGTCGCGGCGGATGACCGGCCAGGTGGTGCCGGTGCGGGTTTCGGCGATGCGGACCAGCAGCAACGCCAGCCAGCACAAGATGACATGGGCACGGATGCGTTCTTCGAGCCGGTGGTAGACCGGTCGCAGGTCGAGGACGGATTTCATGTCCCGCCAGCCTCGTTCCACTTCGAGAAGCTGCTTGTAGCCGACGGCGATCTCCTCGCTGGACAGGTCCGGATCACTGGAGCGCAGCAGGTACTTGCCGTCGAAATTGGCTTCGGCCTTGATCTTCGCCGCATCGACGCGCAGTTTCCCACCGGCGGTGACGCGCAGGAACCGGTTCAAACCCGGCCTGCCGGCGATCTTGCCACGCAACTCACCGCGCTTGAACTCGCTGAGCGCATCCGACCCGTCGATCATCTCCTGCAACGCGGTGACCAGGTGTTCGCGGGTCGCGGCGTCGCGATCGGCGGCTTCGGGGTTGAAACAGATCACGAACCGTTCCGTCTCGCTGACCCGCACCTCCTTGACCCGCATGTTCTCGGCGATGTCGAGGTAGCGGCCCTGCCGCGACATCGCGGCCTTGACTTCAGCCGACCCGGAGCGCAGTTTCTCCCCGATGATGTAGTGGTGGTCACCTCGACGCAGGTAACGGCGGTTCTCGGCGGAGGAAAAGCCGCGGTCGGTGACCCAGATGATCTTCGACAGGGTCCAGTCCCGCATATCGTCTTTCACCTGCCGGATCAACGTCTGATCGCTGGCGTTGCCCGGCCAGCACCAGCAGCGCACCGGGATCCCGTCACGGGTCACGGCCATCCCGATCACGATCTGGGGCAGGTCGTCTCGTGAATCCTTCGACTTGCCCCAAGTCCGGAACCCCACCGTGTTCTCCGGCGCGTCGGCACCGAGATCCGGGCATCCCTTCTCGTCGCGGGCGATCGGCTCGTCAGCGTCTTCGACCTCGAAATATGTTGAGGTGGTGTCGAAGAACAACAGATCCACCTCCAGGTTGAGCAGGGTCGCAACCCGATCGAACACCTGACGTTCGAGTTCGTCTTTCACCTGGTGCAGCCAGTCCATCGCCCGGTAACAGGCGTCGTCGCTGGTCTCGGGCAGCCGATCGATATGCACGTCGTGACAGATCCATTCCGCGGCAGCCAGTTTCGATGACGGAGCCAGAGCCCGGTTGGCGACCAGGCCGAACAACACCCGCTCGATGCCCGGTACATCGCGGTGCCGCCCGCGTTTCGGCTGCCCCAGCCCAGCGACGATGGCATCTATGCCCAGCCACCGCCATAGATGATCGAGGGCATACGCGCCACCGAACGGCCTGGAGGAGCAGAACGCCAGCCCCTGACCAGCCGCGCTCGCCGCCAGCGCGTCGGCAGGATCCAGCAGCCGTGACAACGACGCCACCAGGCGTTTCACCGCGTCCCGATCGAGATCGTCTTCCCTGCCGAAAGTGAACAGCACCTTCGGCACCGCCCTGCCCTTCACCGGATCCCACTCGTTGTGCGCCAGATGCAGATACCTGACCACGCCGGACTTGTTGTCCCGCTTGGTCGTCTTCACGTACACGACTCCAGACGATACGACAAACCAGCAGACCAGAACAATGGAATCAGAAAATCGCGTCTCTAGGCATATTCTGCCCGCAGCTCCCGCACCAGACCCCGCGACCTGCGGATTCATACCCTCGCTTCCCTCCAGAACCCCCTAATTCTGCGGAACGCGGG
>NZ_JBEXFQ010000095.1:0-1994 GCF_040606855.1 Nocardia sp. NPDC005366 | reverse complement strand
CCCGGCCGCGGGCTAGATTCTGTCTCGAAGTGAGTGATGGGGGGCACCGCGTAGCGGTGCCCCCCATCACTGTGGTTCAGCGGAAGTTGGTGCCCACGTTGGTATGTGGGTGAGGTCGATCCTGTCTTCCAACGGTAACGCAACGCCGTCGAGCGCGGCAGCAACCAGTGCACCTACCGGATTCGAGATACCTCGCGGTGATCGCAACGTCGGTACGGGCCGGTGAGATCGGCTTGCCGGTGTCGATCGACACCCGCACAGCAGGAACCTTCGCGTGTATGGAGCTGGATTCACGCAAAGCCTTCCATTTTCATTGAGTACACCTACATACTGGCGCGATACCGCTGCAACCCTTGGAGGAAGTATGTCGCTCGACCCGGAGGGCTCGCGCTCCCCGAGCCTGTTGGCGTTCGGCGCGCCGCGGCGCGCACGCATGAGAAAGATGGCCGTAGGGCGTCGGCTGGTGATAGCGGCGGCGCTCATGGCGGGGGTGTTCGTCGCACCCACCCAGGCGGCGGCAGAGGCGCCGGTGGCCGCGAGCCCGAGCTGCGTCGAGCCTCAGCAGGCCACCTTCGTCGGCGGTGCGACCGCGCCGTGGCAGGCCTGCACCTCGCCCACCGGCATCATCGGTATCGAAGGCAGCACCGCCGTCAACAGCCGGGGAACGATCTTCATGGGGGTCTCGGTCAAGGACGCGGAGGGTCGCGCGGGTCTGGCGCGGTCCCGCGACGGGGGCGAGTCCTGGCAGCGGGTGGCGCTGCCACTGCCGTTGCAGGACCTCATCGGCTCCATGCAGTTGGACCCCGCGACCGACCGGCTCTTCTACACCAGCACCGCCCTGGGGACCTCTCAAGTGTCGAACCAGATCGGCTACAGCGATGACGAAGGGGAAACCTGGCGCGTCACCCAGGTCGGCGGGCATCCGTTCGAGGGGGATCCCATCATCACGATCGGTGATGTCCATCAGATGTATGTGGGCCCGCCTCCGGCGGGTGTTCAGACCTCGGGTTACCCCAACGTGGTCTACTACTGCTCCTTGACCCCGCTTCCGAGCCTCGGGCCGTTCACCAAGTGCTGGCGGTCTTTCGATGGCGGTAACAGCTTCCAGCCTAGCTCGCCGGTGTCGACCTTCAGCCAGTCCGAGTGCGACTTCGCCGCGATGGTGCCCGGGGTACCGGGCAGCAACACCCAGTTCCTCCCGGACGGGTCGGTGACGGCGCAGTTGCCGTTCGTCACCCCGATGCGAGGGGTCGTCGCTCCGGACGGCACGGTATACCAGCCGATGAACGCGTGCGGGCAGTACGTGGTGGGGACCAGCAGGGACGCGGGCGCGACGTTTACTTGGTCGAAGGTTCCCAACGCGCGCATCGATATGAACACGGGGGTTTTCGCCGACCAGCAAGCGAACTTCCCGGGTTGCCGCGAGACCCTCGGCTTTGCCGGCTGCCCTGAGGTGTACAAGGGTTACGGTTCCGACAGCCTGGCTATGGACGACAACGGCACGCTCTACTTCATCCACAGCAACCCGCAACTGTTGCTGTCGGTGTCCAAGGACGGCGGACAGTCCTGGACACAGCCCGAGACGCTGTCGGCGCCGGGGGTCAGCACGACGGTGTTCTCCTCCCTCGTCGCGCGGGGAGACGGCGAGCTCGGACTGGCCTACCTCGGCAACAGTGAGGGCAGCAAAGACTGGCATGGCTACATGGCCGTGGTCAAGAACGCCGACGACCCTAGCCGTAACATCGCCACGGCACTGGTCAGCAATCCCGACAATCCGCTGATCCCCTACCGGTGCTGTGGCTCGTCAACGGGGCAGAACTTGGACGGGTCGCACACCGACTACAACCTGTTCGAGTACGGCGGGGTCAACATCGCGCCGGACGGCAGCCTGTGGGCCAGCTTCTTCCGCGACACCACCCGCGACCCCAACAACAAGACGTTCGCGCTCTACGAGATCACCGGCGGCCACATGTACCCGGCCGCGGGCTAGATTC
>NZ_JBEXFQ010000094.1:0-2132 GCF_040606855.1 Nocardia sp. NPDC005366 | reverse complement strand
GCTCGACGGTCGAGAAGTAGCGCACACGCTTGCCGTGGCGCTGTACGGCTTCGATTCCGATCGCTGAGGCGAGGTGCGTCTTGCCAGTGCCCGGACCACCGATGAACACGACGTTGTGCGCGCTTTCGAGGAACGACAGCTCGCTCAGTTCGCGCACCAGCGCTTCGTCGACGTGTGCCTGCGCGAAGTCGAAGCCCTTCAGGTCGCGGTGGGCCGGGAAGCGCGCAGCGGTCATTTGATAGGCAATCGAGCGCACCTGCCGTTCGGCGGTTTCAGCCATCAACAGCTGCTTCATGAAGCGCTCCGGCTCGAAGTCAGTGTGGCGCGACTGCGCGAGCAGCTCCGGCCACGTGCTCGCCATGCCGTGCAGTTTAAGACCCTTGAGCTGGGCCGCGATATCGTTAGACATGACGATCCTCCGGTGGGTTGGCGCGCAGCGTCTCGTAACGGCTCACGTCGGCCGCGGGCTCTTCCTTGAGCTGGAGTTTCGTCGTGGCGAGGCTGCCATTCGTGACGGGCGCCTTCAGCCGGCTCAGCACGTTCAGGACGTGCTCTGCGCTGGGGCGTCCTGAATCCAGCGCAGCCTGTACGGCGAGCAGCACCGCATCGAGCCCGTGTTCGCGCACCGCAGCGAGCACCTGCGTCATGACGCGATCGCCGCCCGGGTGTTTCAGCAGATGCCGCTGCAGCAGTTGCAGCGGCTGCGGCATCGTGATGAACGGCGCGCCGTTGCGCAGTGCGCCGGGTTTGCGCTCGACCAACGTGACGTAGTGGCGCCAATCGTAGAAGGTCATGTGCCGCTCGAAGCTGCGTTCGTGGCGTGCGATCTCCTGGGCGTTGGCGACGACGCTGAGATATGCCGGATAGCAGCGCACGCTCACCAGCTGGTTCGTGTACTCGGTGGGCACGCTGTAGCGGTTGCGTTGGAAGTGAATCAGGCTGGTCGACGAGACTCGCAGGGTCTGCTCGATGTAGCCGTCAAACGGCCGTGGATTGGGCATCAGCCGGGTACGCTCGTCCTGCAGCACATCCTCGACCGTCAGCTCAGGCCACTGCGGGTGCCGCATGTGCCACGCCTCACGACACTGACCAGCGACCCATTCGTTCAGGATCTCCAGCGTTTCCCAGCGCCGTAGCGCTGCTTCGTGCCAAATCTGACGTCGCCGGTCCTGAACGTTCTTCTCGACGATGCCTTTCTCCCAGCCTGCAGCCCGGTTGCAGAACTCCGGCTCGAACAGGTAGTGACTGCACATCGCTTCGAAGCGCGCGTTGACCGCACGCTCCTTGCCGCGGCCAACCTTGTCCACGGCGGTCTTCATGTTGTCGTAGATGCCGCGCCGCGGCACGCCGCCGAACGCGGCGAATGCGCGGGCGTGCGCATCGAACAGCATCTCGTGACTCTGTGTGGGATAGGCGACGAGCCAGAACGCGCGGCTGGAGTTAAGTTTGACGTGGGCGACCTCCAGGCGTCGCCGCAGCCCGCCAATAAAAGCGTATTCGCAGCTCCAGTCAAACTGGAAGGCTTCGCCGGGTTCGAAGGCGAGCGGCACGAAGGCCTGCCTGCGAGGCGCCTCAGCCTGCTCCTCGTGCCAACGCCTCACGAACGCGCTCACCCGGCCGTAGCTGCCGGCGTAACCCTCGGCGCGGATCGCCTCGAACATGAACCGGGCGGTGCGCCGGTCACGCTTCGGGCGATGACTGTCGGCACGCAGCCAACCTGTCAGCTGTGCGGCCCAGTCGTCGATGACGCTCGGGCTGACGCGCTTCGGATACTTCGGCTCGACAGCATCAGTCTGCCGCAGCCAGCGGCGCACCGTGTTTCGGGACAGGCCCGTACGCCGCGCAATCTCGCGCAGTGGGACCTTCTCGCGGAAATACATCCGCCTGATCTTGGCCAATATGCCCACCGTGATCACCTTTGTATCCCCTGCTCAAAGATTGAGCAGAGCATTCAATCACGTGGGTCAAAATTCGATGAAAATTTTCAGCTCTAGTGGGTCAGTTCTGTCCGGACATCAACAATAGCGCTACTTCGTGAACCAACCCGTGATCGGTTTTCATGATGTAGGCGACGCCGCCCTTGCCGGACTGCGAGTTGACCCGGATGACGGCCTCGTAGGTACGGCCCACAT
>NZ_JBEXFQ010000093.1:0-2269 GCF_040606855.1 Nocardia sp. NPDC005366 | reverse complement strand
TCATCCCATTTCGCTCGCCACTACTTTGGGTATCTCGGTTGATTTCTTTTCCTGCGGTTTCTTAGATGTTTCAGTTCACCGCGTTCGCTTCGCATGGCCTATGTATTCAGCCATGGATACTCCAAAAGGAGTGGGTTTCCCCATTCGGACATCTACGGATCAAAGCTTGTTTGCCAGCTCCCCGTAGCTTTTCGCAGGCTACCGCGTCCTTCATCGCCTGTGATCGCCAAGGCATCCACCACATGCACTTGTTCGCTTGACCCTATAACGAGTCTGTCTCGCGACAGTCGCTACAGGTTGAGTTCTCGCGTTGTGCCGTATTCCAATTGAGTCAAACATAGAGTTCGAATCATCTTGAGATACATCGATACAATCACAACCCGGATAGTTTTCACGTCCATCTCAAGACGCTTCCGCTATCCAAATTACTTACTTCTTCCAGATTGTTAAAGAACGACAGCCGATACATACTACGTATCACTCTGACTGGCTCAATCGCCAATGCAAAATTCTCGGTTCAGTGTCTGAACCAAGCCCTTAGCGTTGGTGATTGGTGGAGGCAGACGGGATCGAACCGACGACCCCCTGCTTGCAAAGCAGGTGCTCTCCCAGCTGAGCTATGCCCCCATGAGTACAGATAACCTCAGGTACTACAGCCTATCGGCATGGGTTGCTCGTAAGCGCTAAAGCGCTAACGATCACCGACACGTCAGACAATGGTGGGTCTGGTTGGATTCGAACCAACGACCCCCGCCTTATCAAGACGGTGCTCTAACCGACTGAGCTACAGACCCCTGAGTCTGTCTTTAAATTTACAGCCGATAAGCGTGAGCGCTCAACTTTGCGAGATAGCTCTGGAAAGGAGGTGATCCAGCCGCACCTTCCGATACGGCTACCTTGTTACGACTTCACCCCAGTCATGAATCCTACCGTGGTGACCGTCCTCCTTGCGGTTAGACTAGCCACTTCTGGTAAAACCCACTCCCATGGTGTGACGGGCGGTGTGTACAAGACCCGGGAACGTATTCACCGCGGCATGCTGATCCGCGATTACTAGCGATTCCAGCTTCATGCACTCGAGTTGCAGAGTGCAATCCGGACTACGATCGGTTTTCTGGGATTAGCTCCCCCTCGCGGGTTGGCAACCCTCTGTTCCGACCATTGTATGACGTGTGAAGCCCTACCCATAAGGGCCATGAGGACTTGACGTCATCCCCACCTTCCTCCGGTTTGTCACCGGCAGTCTCCTTAGAGTGCTCTTGCGTAGCAACTAAGGACAAGGGTTGCGCTCGTTGCGGGACTTAACCCAACATCTCACGACACGAGCTGACGACAGCCATGCAGCACCTGTGCGCCGGTTCTCTTTCGAGCACTCCCACCTCTCAGCAGGATTCCGACCATGTCAAGGGTAGGTAAGGTTTTTCGCGTTGCATCGAATTAATCCACATCATCCACCGCTTGTGCGGGTCCCCGTCAATTCCTTTGAGTTTTAATCTTGCGACCGTACTCCCCAGGCGGTCAACTTCACGCGTTAGCTACGTTACTAAGGAAATGAATCCCCAACAACTAGTTGACATCGTTTAGGGCGTGGACTACCAGGGTATCTAATCCTGTTTGCTCCCCACGCTTTCGTGCATGAGCGTCAGTATTGGCCCAGGGGGCTGCCTTCGCCATCGGTATTCCTCCACATCTCTACGCATTTCACTGCTACACGTGGAATTCTACCCCCCTCTGCCATACTCTAGCCTGCCAGTCACCAATGCAGTTCCCAGGTTGAGCCCGGGGATTTCACATCGGTCTTAGCAAACCGCCTGCGCACGCTTTACGCCCAGTAATTCCGATTAACGCTCGCACCCTACGTATTACCGCGGCTGCTGGCACGTAGTTAGCCGGTGCTTATTCTTCCGGTACCGTCATCCCCCGACTGTATTAGAGCCAAGGATTTCTTTCCGGACAAAAGTGCTTTACAACCCGAAGGCCTTCTTCACACACGCGGCATTGCTGGATCAGGCTTTCGCCCATTGTCCAAAATTCCCCACTGCTGCCTCCCGTAGGAGTCTGGGCCGTGTCTCAGTCCCAGTGTGGCTGGTCGTCCTCTCAGACCAGCTACTGATCGTCGCCTTGGTAGGCCTTTACCCCACCAACTAGCTAATCAGCCATCGGCCAACCCTATAGCGCGAGGCCCGAAGGTCCCCCGCTTTCATCCGTAGATCGTATGCGGTATTAATCCGGCTTTCGCCGGGCTATCCCCCACTACAGGACATGTTCC
>NZ_JBEXFQ010000092.1:0-2445 GCF_040606855.1 Nocardia sp. NPDC005366 | reverse complement strand
AAACCGATCACCCGCCGACCTCGCCACAGCGGACATGATGCACCACCGGCCACTCCAAGCTGACTAATCAGACGATTGGGAGACAGAACCTAGGCGGACGGGGCTTGTCGGTGCCGCGCGCTACGGTCTGGGCACGGCGCCGATCGCGGGCCGTGACGGGAGGAAAAACCATGTATCGGCAAGGCGATGTCCTGATCATGGCGCTCGACGGGAGCGCCGTACCCGAGTCGCTCGCGCACAGACCTTCGGAGGCACGGGACGACAGGGGCAGGCTGGTGCTCGCACTCGGTGAGGTCACCGGCCACGCGCACGCGGTCCAGGGCCCCGGCGCCTTGATTCGCGAGGCGGGCGCGACCGGCCCGATGCTGCTGCACCTACCCGAGGGCGGGCGCGTCGTCCACGAGGAACACGCCGCCATCGCACTGCCGAAGGGGTGGTACCGGGTGGTGCGTCAGCGGGAGTACGTGCCGGGTTCGGTCCGCGTCGTCGCGGACTGATTCGTGCCGAGATCGTCGAAAAGTATTCGGGAAGAACGGAATTGAGCGAATTCGTGGCAAAGCGGAATGAATGGAGATCGGTGGCGACGGCGACCGGCCCTGGTGATCGCGCAGTGGTGGAGCACGCGGTGCGCTCGTGCTACCGGCGCGCCGGACTCCCCGAGCCCGAGCGCATCGCCTGGGTTCGTTCGCCGCTGGAGGCGGTACACATGGTGCGGACGGTGGGGGCGCTCGGGGAGACCGGGGCCTGTGTGCGGGAGGCCGTGCGCAACGCTCCGTGGGCGGCCGAGCGTGCGCGTGTGCACGCCGAACTCGGCCCGACCGGATTCGGCGAGCATTGGCAGGCGACCGGCGCGGATCTCTGGGAGCTGACCAGCACCGTGATCGACCGCATCAGGGCCGGGGTCATCGATGCGGCCGCGTCGAAGCGCGAGGAGCGCGACGAGATTCGTCTGCTGCTGCTCGACGCCGCACTCGGCCAGCACGACGCCGCGTGGCTGTCCGCGTTCGGCACCGACCCCGGTGATCCGCTCGACGCGCTGGCCGCGATCGCCGCCGAGGCGGGCTGGTGGTGGCCCTACGAGAAGGTCGCACTGATCAGCGAACGCCCCGTCGAACTGCACCGCGACGAAGCCGGTCGCCTCGACCGCGCCGACGGCCCCGCCCTCGCCTACGCCGACGGATTCGCCCTGCACGCGTGGCGCGGCATGCCGGTTCCCGCCGAATTCCTCGACGGACTGCGCACATTGACCGCCGAGCGGATTCGCGAAGAGGAGAACGCCGAACTGCGCCGGGTGATGCTGGAGTACTACGGCTACGACCGCTACCTCGACGAATCCGGCGCCCGCCCGATCCACCGGGACGAGACGGGCGTGCTCTGGCGTATCGAACTGGACGGTGACGAGGATGTGGCGATGGTCGAGGTCGTCAACTCCACACCCGAACCCGACGGCACCAGTCGTACCTACTGGCTGCGGGTTCCGCCGACGACGGAGACCGCTCGGGAGGGAGTGGCCTGGACCTTCGGGGTCAGCGCCGAGGACTACGCACCGCTGAAGCAGACCTGAGTTCGCTCAACCGAGGATTCCGCCGAACATGCCGCCGCTCTGGCCCGCCTGTTGACCACCGCCGGTGCCGGCGATGAGACCGCCCGGCGGCAGTTCGGAGGGCTGGACGATGACGAATCCGCGGCCGGAGAAGGACAGCGTGAGGCCCTCGCCGGTACTGCGGCCCATGAGGCGACCGAGTCCGAAGGAGTCATTGCGTTTGATACCGGTCTGGAGACTGGATGACCAGGCTACGGCGGCCTGCGGATCGGCATAGGTGGGCTGATCGACATTCAGCACCACCGGGGTGCCGTGGGTGGTGATGGCGATGCGCCCGCGTCCGGTGAACACGCAGTTGAAAAGTCCCGCGTTACTGGCGTATCCGGCGGCGCCCTGGACGCGTTTGACGTCGTAGCGCAGACTCGAGTCGAAGGCGAGGACGTTGGCGCCGTTGATGGTGAGCCCGTCACTGCCGTCCAGATCGATGGTGTGCACATCGGAGGCATTGCTGGCCAGGAACAGGTCACCACGCCCCGACACCTTCATCAACGGCACGCCTTCGCCGGTGAGCCGCTGCTGGATCGCGCGGCCGATACCGCCGGAGCCGAGGGCCTGGAAATTCAGGTCGCCCTGATAGGCGACCATCGATCCGGTGCGTGCCATGGTCTCGCCGTTGACGGCGACCTTGATCATTTTGCCGCCCTGCTTCTGGATACCGACGCCGGTGGCCTCGGCGAAGCTGGGGTTGAACAGATCGCTCTGCATCGGCAGTGCTCCTTGCTGCGGTGCTGACATCGGAGGCGGGGCGGCGGGCGGCGGATAGCCGGGCGCGGAGGGCGGGGGACCGGCCGGGGGCTGTCCCGGCGGCGCATAGGGCTGAGCTGCGGGCGGAAACGGTGGCG
>NZ_JBEXFQ010000091.1:0-2453 GCF_040606855.1 Nocardia sp. NPDC005366 | reverse complement strand
CCTAGAGAAACGCTCTTCAGGCGCGCATCTCCATGTCACCGCAGCTCAGGCCATAAACCGTCGCTCCAGACGCCCGAAATTCTGCGGAACCCCGGTCAGTGGAGTCGCGGGATTGTCGAATCGGTCGGCAATTCGATCCTCGTTTCGGTGAGCGCACCGTCGTTCACGGCGTTGTTGATACTTCGCCGGAGTTCGCCGCAACCCCGTCCCTGATCACCGACGCCGTGGTTTCCCGCCGAGATCACGGGGCACCCCGCGGCGTCCGAGGTCCACTGGATCGATGTGTGGACCGGACTGAATTTCTCGACCAGAACGCCTATGCCGCACCGCTGGCAATTGAGCGGCCGCATCGTCATCGCGGGCCGCCTGCCGGGGCGGTGGTGACACGTCCGTACTGACCGCGGAAGAAGACCAGGGGCGATTGTCCCGATGCGTGCAGGTGCCGAATTCTGGACACGACGATGGTGTGGTCACCGGCGGCATGCTCGGCCTCCGGTTCGGCTTCGATCCAGGCCAGGCAATCGACGAGGACCGGCGCGCCCGACGGCGACGGGTTCCATTCGATGCCATGGAATTTGTCCGTGCCACGGGCCGCGAGCTGACGGCACACCCGCTCCTGATCCTCGGAGAGGATATTGACGACGTAGTGGCCTGCCGCACGCAGCCGCGGCCACGAGGTACTCGTCACAGCCACGCAGAAGGCGATCAATGGCGGATCGAGCGATACCGAGGTGAACGAGTTCGCGGCCAGACCTGTGGGCTGTGCGGTCGCGGGGTCGATGCCGGTGATCGCCACGACGCCGGTCGCGAAATGCCCGAGGACACCGCGCATCAGAGCCGGATCCAATTCGGGCATGGCCACACCGACCGCATCCGCAGCGCCGGTGGATTCGTGACCGGTCGACCTCATGACATGCTCCTCGCGGATCGATCAACAAGCATGATTCCGACCATATCCGGCACTTTGCCCGACGAGCGTCGTGCTCCCGTTGGCCGGGACGGCACAACCTCTCGTACCCGCCGACCGAACCACCGATCGAGGCGACAAGCTCAGCGGTTCACGACATTTCCACGCTTTCCGGCACCGACAGGTCGACGACGCCCGGGCGGACCGGCGGCTCGGGCACCGCCAGGACGCAGTGGGTTTTGTAGAAGATCGTCGGCATGCATTTGTTGCAGTGGATGCACAGCGATTTCGCCGAGTGATCCGCGGCGATCCTGTTGATCAGGTCGGGCTCGCGCAGGAGTGCTCGTGCCATGGCCACGAACTCGAACCCCTCGGCCATCGCCGTATCCATCGCCGCTTTGTCGGTGATGCCGCCCAACAGGACCAGCGGCATATCCACATTGGCCCGGATCTGTCGGGCGGCATCGAGCATGAACAGATCCTCGTACGGATAGCTGTGCAAGAAATGCTTGCCGAGCAGTTTGACGCCGAGCCGCATCACCGGGGGCATGATCGCGCCGAACTCGTTCAGCGGCGCTTCGCCTTTGAACAAATACATCGGATTCAACAGCGAACTGCCGATGGTGAGTTCGACGGCATCCAGATTCCCGTCCTCCTCTAGCCACTTCGTCACCTGGATCGCCTCGTCGAGCCAGAAGCCCCCTGGCACCCCGTCGTCCATATTCAGTTTCGCGAGCACCGCGATACTGTCGCCGACCACCGCGCGTACCTCGGCAGCGGTCTCACGCACGAGACGAGCGCGATTCTCCAGGGAACCTCCGTAGGCGTCGCTGCGGCGATTGAGGATCGGGCTCAGGAACGAGCTCGCGAAATAGTTGTGGCCGAAATGTATTTCCACCGCATCGAATCCGGATTCGATGGCATACCTCGCCGCCGCACCGTGTGCCGTCCTGATGCGGCCGATATCGGCCAGTGTCGCTGCGTGGACGACTTTCATGCCCATCGGGTTGATACGCCGTGAAGCGCTGAGCGCGGGCGCCCCGTTGGACTTCCCGTTCGCGACCGGCCCGGCATGGCCGATCTGCGCCGAGATGGCCGCACCCTCGGCGTGCACCGCCTCGGTGAGCCGCCGTAGACCGGGCACGGCCTCCTCGCGCATCCACAGCTGATCCGCCTCGGTCCGCCCCTCCGGCGCGACCGCGCAATAGGCGACCGTCGTCATGCCCACTCCACCGGCGGCGACACGGCGATGGAACTCGATGAGATCATCGCTGACCACCGCGCCCGGCGACATATGTTCGAAGGTAGCGGATTTGATGATCCGATTACGCAGGGTCACCGGGCCGAGCTGTGCTGGAGCAAGGACGTCGGGAACGGCTTTTCGGCTCACGTCGTGGCCTCTCGATACAGGTGGGAACCCGAGGGCTGTCTTCGGGTGACGCTGACGCTAGCCTCGATCTTTCGCCGGTCTGTTGGCCGGGCCTGATCGGTTTCGGATTTGTTTTCGGTCGCTGATCAGCGACTGGTGGGCAACACAGGGTAGCCC
>NZ_JBEXFQ010000090.1:0-2906 GCF_040606855.1 Nocardia sp. NPDC005366 | reverse complement strand
CCCGGCTCGTCGCGACGAGCCGGGCCGGATTTTCGCACCATGCGACATGGCGAGAGACATATTCCACTCATCGGATGCGCGAGACGGCATCCCGCGCGGGTCCGATCAGGTGAAGTTCCCCGCGAAATCGGCGAGCCCGGTGGACACCACCTCGGGTTGCCCGTTGTTCTGCCGCGCGGCGGCGGTGAGTACGTCGAGGTGGTTGTAGCCGGGTAGTTGGATGACCTCGTCCCGCGGGTTGCCGGAATCGGCGACCGGGATTCCGCCGCTGCCGCGGAAGGTCAGGATCGGGTTGCGGTTCACACCGTCTGGGTGAAGGTGGTTGTGGGCGAAGGACGGCGCCGAATTCTGTTGCAGATCGAGGGCGAGCCGCGACGGGAAATACCATTCGGTGAAGTCGAGCGGCGGTTCGCTGAGACTGCGGGCGAGTTCGCCGATGGAGGTGACCTCGCTGCCCGGGCTCGTGTACAGGCGGGCATCGGGCGCGGTCGAACCCGCGGTGTCGTCGTAGTCCACCCACCGGTAGACCGTGCTCGGGTCGTACGTCGTGGGGGACACTTTCGGCGCATCACCGAACATGCCCAGCGCGAGCGGACTCCGTGCGATCGAGTCCGGCACCGGAAAGGTTTTGGGGCCGACCGGTCCACCCCCGACGAAACCGACGCTGGTCTGCAGGAATCCGAGGGGCTGCGAATTATCGTCGAGTATCGCCCCGAGTACGGCTTCATTGGTCGCGTTCAGCTGACGCACGTCTGGTTTGCCGGTGGCGAACATGACGGCATCCTGCGAGAGCAAGGTTCGCAGTGTACCCGTGATATTGAGATTGTCCGGCAGGCGCTGGACGAGATCGTTGACGCCGTCCGGGCTCAGCCGGGCCGCGAGTCCCGCCAGTGCGAGCAGGTTGGTGGTCTCGGGGTTGATCACCGCGGGCAGTCGAAGGACCGGCAGCGCGGTATCCAGGCGCAGCGAAACGTCTTCCACCGATCCGGCGGCCGATGCGGGCAGTTCAGGAATGTCGAGACCACGCAGGCCGAGCCCCGCCTTGATGGTGGTGTCCAGCGCGAAATAGCCCGAGCACTGGTTGTATCCGGCGTCATCGGTGGTCGCCGGGTCACCGTCGAAATCCCATTCCGCGAAATAGCCGGTGAGGAAGCCGCCGAGCGAGTGTCCGCCGCACAGCACCTTCCGTTTGCGCACCGCCTGGTCCGGGAATTCGATCCGCAGCACGTCGTATTCGTCCCGCAGCATCTGCGCGAGTCCCTGATCGCGCAGCCACGCCGTCGCGTCGCCCTCGGCGAATCCCGCGAACCGGCCACCATCGGCCTCCGCGCCGTGAAAATAGTAGTTCGTCGCGGTGTCGAACGAGCCGGTCTGTAGCGCCGCCCGGACCCCGGTGTGGTCCTCGAGGCAGTTCGACCGCCGATCGAGCGCCCAGAATTCGATGTGGCGCCCCAACTCGGCAGCCCGCGCGACAGTATTGCGCGCAACGCTGTCGAAGGCTCCCGCCCCCTCGAAGATGCCGGGCTGGGCGACCAGGACGCGGTCGGCATCGGCCGAGGACCGCGGTCCGTCGGCGGATCGCCACCGCAAATAGGACAGGGTGTCGCAGGCCGCGGGATGCGGCAGGCTGTCCGGCGGCAATGGCACCGCCAGAGTGACCTTCGACGCGACGACAGAGGTCACCGGCGACGACGAGGAGTACACCGACTCCGCACGGTCCGGCACCGCACCGCTGGCGATCGGAGTCGCCGCGGACACACCCACTACGGCCGCCACCGGTATCAGTAACAACGCGGAGAGGCTGTTTCGCCGAAGCCGCATCCGACCATCCCTTCACGATGCCGATCGCTGGTTATCGAACCGCGCCGCGGCACGGATGACCCAGGAATCGAGTCCGCGTCTGGCAGATTCACAACGGCGAAGGGATCGAGGCTGGGGACGGCACAGAGCCGGACCCCACGATCTCGAGTGACGGATGCGATGAACCGTGAGCTCTGGCTGCCGCGAACTCACTGCGGACCGAGCTGGATGCGAGCGACGGGGAAGAGCACTGGAATACCGATTTACCTGCGGTTTCGTAGTGCCCCCAGTCGGACTCGAACCGACACTTGGCGGATTTTAAGGTTGCCATTCTGAATCGTTGCAGGTCACGGCATCGTTGGTCGTGATGTGCAGTGTGGCTCGACCTGGAAAAACGGCCATTTGCACCGTTGGTGTAGGTGGTAGGAGTCGGCGCTACTGCGGACTCGTTCCGGACTGAAAGCGGCGGGCGGACACTCCCCCGCCGCTTCGTCATGTCCGGGTGACTTCCCTTCCCCTGCTTCCTCATACTGGCCATCCTGAACTGAGGGAGGTCGTGTCAAGGGCGCTCTTTCCCTTGACTCGGCCGAGTGAGGTCAGACAATCGGGCCATGAGGAGGCAGGGAGCTACGCAACCACTCCCCTCCACCTGACCGCCGGTTTCTCTCAGCAATTCATCCACCCAGCTCAGCCCGTCTTTTGACCGCGGTCGTGGCTGGACTCGGGGCCGGTATCGGATCGGCTGGGACCGACCACGGCTCGATGTTCGGCAGGTGGCCTATGAGGCAAGCGAGCGAAGCTCGTGCGGCAGCCCGTTTGTGAGTCGACCGGATCGCGGCGCCGACGATATCGGCTCGACGGGTGTCGGTCGGATCGGGCTCGCCGGATTTCTCTCAGCAATGCGGACTCGGGCAGCTGTGTGCCTGTCCACGCTTCCGGGGTGATGCGGGAGTCCGCGGTAAGTCCGAGCGCCCTGGCGGCGATCCCGTCCGCCGACGCGCCGACGCGCCCGCCTGCCGCAGCGTGCGGAGGCGGGCGGTTGCGTGTCGAAGCGCGGCGGCGGCGCGGAGCGCCGCCGGGGCGCTCTTGACTCTATATAGCGAAAT
>NZ_JBEXFQ010000089.1:0-3184 GCF_040606855.1 Nocardia sp. NPDC005366 | reverse complement strand
TGGCCACGGTCCATGTTGCCGTCATAAACCAGTGGCTCCGCCACTGGTGAGAGCAGGCTATCTACCCACCCTCACCACTTCGAGACAGAACCTAGATACAACAGGACCCCGGCGGTGGTGACATCCGATCCGACGCCTCCCGACACTCGGCGGTCGACGGTCGCTGCTCGGTGGTCGGCGGGGACGGTCCAACCCGAGGTCACCACCCCGAGCCCGACCGCGAGCAGCACCGCACCCACGGTGAAGGTCAGGTGTGCGGCCACCCAGGTGCTCGCCTGTTCGGCGGCTTCGGAATGTTCCAACGGGTGCAGCGCATTACCCACCGCGAACAGCACACCCCCGGTGATCAGCGCGTAGGCTCGCCACCGGATGTCTCGATCGGCCGCGAGCGGAATCTCAGTCCTCGACATGGAACGCACTCTCCGCTACCGGCATTAACGACGACTTGCCACCGACTTGCGAACCGACCTCGCGACATCGCCCGCAACGTCCACCGGACTCGGACGCGGGTTCGGCGGTACTCTCGCCGCATGACCTGCTGCGGACCGTCGCGCCGGACCGTGCTCGGTATTCTCGGACTCGCCGCACTGGCATCATCGGCGGGGCTGCCGCGACCGGGTTCGGCTCGTGCACAGGGGAATTCGTTGCTCGCGACGGATCTGGAAGTGGTGACGGTCACCGACGTCTCGGTCATCCTGACGTGGACGACGGTTACCCCGGATGCCGACGGGCGATTGGTTCCCGTCGCCGCGGGCGGGGAGGTTCGGATCGGTCCCGCGGACTCACCGCTGGCGCCGAGCGCACGGTATGCGGAGCCGGAGCCGACGCCGTTCCACTACGCGGAGATCAGGGGGCTGGAGCCGGGCAGACGCTACCGGTTCGAGGCGTGGTCGGACGGTAGTCGCGCGACTCCCGCGTTGAATCTGACCACGCTGACGCCGGGTTCTCCGGAGACGACGGGGGAATTGACCACATTGGTTCCGCCTCCGGGTCGCCTGCTGCGTACCTTGGCCCTGGCCAATGACGTGCATTACGGCGAAACCGTCAGCGGGCTGGTGATCGGCGACTTTCCTCCGGGGTTCCGCGAGATCCCGGGGCAGCCGCCGTATCCGGAGGTGATGCTGACCGCGCTCCTCGAGGATCTGCGCGCACCGGATCGGGGGGCGCAACGGCTGATTCTGGCGGGCGATCTCACCAGCGAGGCCGGAGCAGAGGAATCGCGAGCGGTGCGCGCACGGCTGGATTCCTGGGGCGCGCTCGGACAGGACTACCTGGTGGTGCGTGGTAATCATGACCGTCCGCACCTCGGCGATGACTACCGCGCGTGCCGTCCGGCCCAGGCCGATCATCACGACTGTTGGGGCGAGGTGTTCACCCCGCGTCAGCAGTTGGTCGAGCACGAAGTCGGTGGTCTGCGAGTGATCGGACTGGACACAAGTGATCTCGACGCGGCGGGCGGGCGTATCGATCGGGCGCAATTCGACCGTCTCGCGCAGGTGCTACGTGCCGATCCGGACCGGCCGACTCTGATATTCGGTCATCATCCGGTGACCGCCGAATCCGGTCTCACCAATACCGCGGGGCCCGGGTTCGTCCTGAACGCCGCCGACAGCGCCGAACTGCAAGCGCTCTACACGCGAGCGTCCGGCGTCTTCCTGCATCACGCGGGGCATACGCACCGCAATCGCCGCACTCGCCCGGACGCGGAGTGCGCGGTGGAATTCCTCGAAGTCGGGGCGGTCAAGGAATATCCGGGTGGTTACTGCCTGCTTCGGTTGTACGAGGGCGGCTACATGGTGAATTTCTACAAGACTCGCAGCCCGGCCGCGCGGCGGTGGAGTGCGACGACGCGCGGTGAATACTTCGGCCTGCTACCCGATTACACGCTCGGCGTCCACGCCGATCGCAATCACGTTGTGCTGCGGGATTTCTCCGGGCTGTCCTGATCGGATGCGCCATGGCGGCGGTCCGTCGCTCGGCACGGCATTCGCCCCTCGGGAATCCGCGTCGCGAACGTCCGTCCCCGATACCGGGATAACACGAGCGATGCGGGCCCGGCTCGACGATGATGTCGCGCCGAACCGGGCACCGCGACAGCGCAGCCCTGTGCCTGTCTTCGAGCGAGCGGCGGGAATTGAACCCGCGTAAACGGCTTTGCAGTTCGATCATCGGTATCTTTGCAGGTCACAGCCTCGTTGGTTGATGTTGACATTGTGAGCCGTCCTGGGAAAACAGCGGTTTGTGGCGTTGGTGAGGTTCAGTGACGTTGAGCCAACTGCGGACTGAACACGGACGAAGGCGGCGGGTGGACATCGCTCCCCCCGCCGCTTTCGCGTGCAGGTGGCTGCCTCCTCACCTCCCCGTCGAGGGATCGGAGGCATAACCATCAATTTTCACCTCTTACGCGGTAACTCTGAGACCGGAAACACCCCACGCCGACTTGGTCCCTGCGTGACCAGTTCCCCTCTTACGAGGTAAGTCTGACCGCCACCGGTCACCGGGCAGTGTCCAGAATTCTGGACACCCGAACTTGATGCCTATGCCTCAAGTTGAGTCCTAGGCATCAACTGCCGGATCGACTCCCATCCCCTAACTTTCCCCTCATAAGAGGTAAGTCTCGCCGCTGCCCAAGAGCCTGTCGCTTGATGCCTACGCGGCAATTCCGAACCGCTCGGCCGCGAGCCGACGCGCGTGCATCCCGATAGCTGAACATTTCCCCTCGTAGGAGGGGAACCGCGCTCGTATCTCCAATGCACCCGATGACGCCTAGGCATCAAGGCTTTTGACGCACAAGCCTCAACTTTCCCCTCTTAAGAGGTAACCCCGCACACGACAGCCAACCAGTTGATGCCTACGCGTCAAATTGATCCCTACGCATCAAAAATCTCGCCTCTTAAGCGGTAACCCGCCCACCGGTTCCCACCCTCCTCTCGTGGTCATCTCTTCCCCCGCTCGCATCCCACACACGCCCTAACTCACTGCCTACACTCCCAACCTCGCGCTCCCTAGACGCAACTCTCACACCCCTCCGTAACCCCGCTCTCAACCCTCTCTCTTGTGGTCATCCCTCCCCTTCTGGTCTCTCTCTTCCGTTCCCTACCTGCTCACGTAACCACCACTCGCCTGCCCCCGTCCGCTCGCTAATTCTCTAGAAACAGCGAAGCGCTAGAGAATTAGCGAGCGG
>NZ_JBEXFQ010000088.1:0-3822 GCF_040606855.1 Nocardia sp. NPDC005366 | reverse complement strand
CCACACGGTATGACAAGTTGGCCATCACCTACCGCGCCGGAGTCGTCCTGGCCCTGATCGTGGAGTGGCTCAGGTCATTGGGAGACAGAACCTAGTCGCATCCGCGTGTGTCAACCAAGGGGACCCGTCGGGATGTTAGGCACTTGCGGGCGGCAAGTGAACGAGTCATGTCGATGAGCCATCCACGGTATGACGGGTAACGAATAGAGCAGAGAGCGGCTTCGACAAAGCCGGATCCCAGGTGCCGTGACCGAAAACCCCAGCTCAGAGACTATTTTGATCTTGTATCAAAATGTTCGATGACCTATACTCATGAGCATAGAGAGGGATATGTCATGTTGCGAGCAATACTTACCGCCAGTAGAAGACCATACATCGCCGGGCTATTTATGAGCAATGTATTGACAACGTGGGGGTATGATTGGAATGCTTCTATAGCGCCGACATCGGGGGTGATCGCATGACCAGCTGCCGATCCTACCGCTCGCCAGAAGACCGCAGTACCACCGATGCGTCACACGAAAGTCATGAGGCTGCACCAATGCTTGGTCCAGACGGCCGGTTGCCAAAATATGGGGATATGTTTTACACCGACTATCGGCCGATGACGCCAATGGAGCTCGCGGCCAACCGCGAGGAACGTGCGGTCAAGCAGTTCGGTCAATCCGTTTTAGACAGGGTTTCCGAGGCGTACCGGCAGTCGGACGAGATTCGTCGCGATTCGCCCCTGACTCGCCCCATGTCGACCGCCGCCGAAAATGACGCCGAGTGGTACGAGTAATTTAGCTTCCTGCAGGGGTGGACGTATTTGTGTGAGGAACATACGCAGCGCACGGAGCGCGCATTCGGGGAAATTTACAGGCTTTGCCAGGACGATCCGATTGACCACCTTCTCGATCTCCTGAAGCTGCGCCGCGACACAGATCGACCAAAAGACGATCAACCGGCGCGTTCATTGCTCCAAGTTTTCTGCTCAAAAGCGAACGTGGTCGTTGTCGAAAAAGAATACTTCGATCTGGACTTCAGAAGTGAATTCAGCAAAGTGCACGAAGTCAGATTTGGCTCACGCTCCTCAGATACCGCCCGGATTCACTTTTTTCGTGGAAGTATTCCGAGACGTAGAGGAGTGCATCTCCGCGACTTTGTTGCCAAGCAATCCACCGAATACTTCGGCTACTCAGTACTTAGGCCACAGTTCCCTGGCCGAATAGGCCGATCGATGGTCTCAGCCGATCTCACGGTCCCCGAGTTGGCCGGCGATAGGACACTCGCGGATAAAGTGCGAACTGCAGTCGGTGAAGACATACAAGTCTTCGGGGTAGCCCGGCAGGTTGTGGGAGTCCCTTTCATGGAGCAGGATGGCCATCTGTTCACATGCGCGCATGTCACAGCGTGGGTCTGCCACTACACCGCAGTACTTCGCGGCGCGGTACCCCGCCGCGCTACAGCGCAGTTCCACGGAATCAGCGATAAGACGGCGGCCTTCGGCCGGGTCTACCCTTCGCAGGGACTAAATAGAACCTTGTTGGCAGCGACGCTCCGCGCGGTTGATCTGCCTCCAGAGATCATTGATGCCGACTCCTTGAGCAAGCAGGTCAACCTGAACTGGGCCAACCGCCGGAGCTTCAGCATCGAAGAGCAGAAGATACGAGATCAGCGCCGAGTTACTCCTGAGGACACGGCGCTCTTCGAGCAGCATAGGAGCCTATGGATCAGGGAGAACCTCGGTGCCAGTGTGTGTCGGTATCTTAACTCTGCGCTGCCGGTCATCTTGCTTAGGGCGCCAGCTGCCCGCGGAGACGTAGCCCACGCACAAGTCGCAGTGGGCTACCTTCGTCAGAGCGATCTCGCGGCATCCCGATCTGTCACAGATTCAAGTACTCAACACCGCGAGGCAGCAGACGACAACGGCTCGGAGGTTGTCGCACTCATCGTCTGCGACGACCAAAAAGGCCCATACCAGATCGTCATGCTGGATGAGCTCGTCCAGGACTTCATGGATCACAACAAGAGTCTGCAGACGTCGATTGTTGTCCCACTTCCTCGTTCCGTCTGGCTGCCTGGGTCCGCGGCAGAGGAAGCCGCAGCCCAGTGGCTGAAAGCCGTCGCGGAAGATCGGATGAATGCACTGAACTCTCAGCCTGATCTGTTGCGAAGCAAAGACGCCGACGTCTATCGCGAGCGGCTCCAGGATTTCGTCGAGCAGGTGTCAGGAATGCGTGTAGGCGAACTAGCGATTCGCAGCTACATCACCACCGGCACCGAGTTCAAAGAAAGCATTGCGCGACGGCTTGGCAACGACAGGATGCTCGCTCGGGCCGTGGGGTACACACAGCTTCCTAAATATGTGTGGGTCAGCGAGGCGATTGACCGGAAACTCCGCAACGACCGCGGCCGGAGTGTCCTGGCCACAATTGTATTCGACTCGACAATAGTCACGGTCGAAGGTCGGCTCGGGACGGCAGGGCAGCTACCTTTGGTGGTTCACATCCCCGGCCAGGCTGTATGCAGCTCACAATATAACGAATATTATAGCGCGGACTTGGTGCAGAAATGGTTTCCCGCTCATGCGGATCCTTACTATACCGGCAGATGGAATCGCCATAGTAACAACCGAGAGTACACCAGACGCCATTGGAAGTCGGCGATGAGCGTTAGTAACGAGTGACGCCCTAGAGCGCAACAAGGATCGAAATAATCAACAAGCAGGCAAGTAAAGCCATGAGAAAGAAGGCTACAAATACCATTCGTGCCTTGCGATGATTTGACTGGCATGCAATCTCATAGCTCCCGATCTTGCTTTCCACGATACGCTGTTCGTGCGCCACCTGTTTCTCATCAAGTATCTCCTGATACAACTCAGCGAACCCTCCGGCGCTGTAACCGGGATATCGGGAGGGAAGGGCCACCAGTGCCGCTGCGAGAATCGACAGGGCAGCAGCAAGAACGATAAGGAGGGCGATGCTTGTGGGCCAAAAGCCCGTCGTTACGAGCTTGAGGTCGAGTGACTTCACCAGCGTCAGGTAAAGCGTCACAAGGCCGACATCCATCGTCACAATCGGAAATGCCCGTGATTCGAAGGATACCTTCCGCTGCCAAGCTATCGAAATCTCTTTGTCGAGATAGTCTGACATGGCGGCAAGATCGTCCTTATCGACGATTCGTACGTCGCCCGGTTGCTTGAGCCTGGTTATCGAAGCGGGCGACTCGGTCATGAGATGTAGCCAGCCTTTCCCCACATCTGGCGGTCCAGATGCGATTCAGCGCTGCGCGACCACGTCTCTACCGGTGGTTCCGGCAAAGGCAAACTCTCCGAGTCAAGCTCCGACACCGGGTCCGCTGTCCCGGAGGCAACGTCCGGAACGATCGCGGTTTTATCTGCCGGCTCAAGCGTCATAACCACAATCTCCTGCCTAGTCACTACGCCGGGCGGATGCGCCTCGGCATGATAGGAGTCTACGCATGGGCATCGAGGGCATACAGGGCTGCCCATCGATCATACGCTGGGATGATCGGATGAATTTGGTTCGGACGCAGGCAGTTCAGTGTCCCGATGGCTGCCAGCCCCTGGATCCGCCCAGGGCGTCAGGCAAGTCGAGCGTAACAGCGTGAAATCCTCTTTCAGACATCCTCGTTTTGCGCTTCTGAACGCAATTTTGTATACACCGGCTTGCCCAACGCCCCAGAGAAGTCGGCGCCCGCCGAACGCGGCTATCACCTGACTAAACCTCGATCCACCGATGTGGGATTCACGCTGGTCTGCGCGCCGCAGGCGCGCCGACCAGCGTGTTTGGGGTGAGTGGTAGCCGCTGGTCTGCCCAG
>NZ_JBEXFQ010000087.1:0-4034 GCF_040606855.1 Nocardia sp. NPDC005366 | reverse complement strand
TGCCCCGAACTCGAAGCGTCCCCCGTATCGCTCACCTCGCAAATGCTACGGATCGTGATACCGGATCCGCAATGTCAGTCACCCCTGTCGGAGTCGCACATAGACGGAAGGACGGTAACCATACATTAGCCCTACTGTGTCGGTCGAATCAGATTGAAAAATATAGTAAATGATGACCTTGTCGAAGCCACCACCACCGCCGGGAGTGGCACACGGTGACCAGAGACAGCCGAGCCGGAGCGAGATATTGTCAAATCCTGTGGATTGGCAAGTTTTAGGCAATCTCCGTTCGGGTGGTGTCGGCGGGGTCGGTTGGTGATGTCGGGGTGATGTCGCGGGGGCGTTCGAGCAGCTTGTCTTTGTGGAACAGGGCACCGGCACGGACGAGCGCGACCAGTTCGGGTGCGTTGACCTTGCGCCAGCGGCCTTGTGCGGCCTCGATCAGCTTGTAGGCCATGGCAATTCCAGCCGCGCGTGAGCCCGGCCCTTCGGTGACCTTTGTGCGTAACCGCACGGTAGCGAAGGTGGACTCGATCGGGTTCGTGGTCCGCAGATGGATCCAGTGCTCGGCCGGATACTTGAAGAACTCGAGCAGCACATCGAGATCGTCGGCGATTTTCGCGACGGCTTTGGGATATTTTGCGCCGTAGTCGATTTCGAAGGCTTTCACCGCGATTTGCGCTTTGTCGCTGTCCTCGGCGTTGTAGATGTCCTTCATCGCCGCGATCGCACCGGGATGCGCCGATTTCGGTAGCGCGGCAAGAACATTCGCCGATTTATGGAACCAGCAGCGCTGCTCGTGGGTGGTCGGGAACACATCGCGCAACGCTTTCCAGAACCCGAGCGCGCCGTCACCGACCGCAAGCACGGGAGCGGCCATGCCGCGGCGACGGCAGCCACGCAGCAGATCGGCCCACGACTCGGTCGATTCGCGGTAACCGTCGGCCAGCGCGACGAGCTCTTTGCGGCCGTCGGCACGGACTCCGATCATCCCCCGCACCTTCCGCAAAGGCGTGGCCACCGCGGTCGACAACGCCTACGACAACCCCGAACGCGCCGCCCGCCAACTCGGCAACACCCGCGAGGTCGCCAAGACCCACTACATCGACGTGCCCGAGACCGTGCCCGACAACCGCGCCGTACTCGAAGCCTGGGCACGCGGACCGGGATCGAAAACGTGAGATTTATGTGAGAACGCTCAAATCCCGACGTCTCTCCGGAAACGAGAAAACCCCTTCCGACCCAGGTCGGAAGGGGTTTACACTGTCGGGCTGACAGGATTTGAACCTGCGACCACCTGACCCCCAGACCACGGCTACTCGCACCTTCGCACGTCAGGCATAACAATCAACGTGCGAGCAATCATGCGAATGCGCTGGTCGTTCATGGCTGCTCACACCGTGTGGCCCCAGATTGGCCCCAAGACTTCAGCAGTCTTCCTTGAAGCCCGAAGCGGTGCTGGCATTGAATTCCCTTGTCATAAATCGGGTAATTCCGAGGCGTTGCCAGGGTTGTACCGCCTACGTAGCTCAGCAACGACAGACTTGAGTTGAATCACCGACTCCTGCAGAATTCCGGGTTGAAAGTCATAGTTTGTCTGATTATGGACAATTTCATTTCTCACCAGTCGCAACTGATTAATCTTGAATAACATCTCTTCATCAAGCAGGCCGCCAATAATAGGCTCTTGCAAAAGCATAATCAGCGGCTTCGTCCTTTTCCCCTTCATGTCCAGCGGCCAAATATAACGTCGAACGATATGTTCCAGCTCCCCCCACGTGGATATAAACTGCCCAACCAAAAGATGCATCTCGGACTCGTCATCTTCTACCGCAGACCGTCGGTTTTCAGACTGTATGACCCGGTAGACTTCATATCGCGACTGGTCCTGTACAAGGAGTGCGTCTACTACTTGTTCCGCGAGCGAGCGTACCTCTACATTCCCATGAAGACTATCCAGAGATGGATTCAAGAGCTCAGGTGTATCAATTCCTATTCGAACCAGGAACTCGAATAGATTATCCACCCGCCCGAGCCCCGAGTCGCTAACCGGTCCATCGATTGTCTTTCTGAGTTGGCCGAGAAGGTAAGCGGCCAACTCAAAGTGATTTCTAAACTTTCGTTGAGTTTCGTCGATTCGCCTCTCGCCTGCTTTTTGGAGCCGCTCTAGCGCGATCTCACCAGAGTGGACTAGACCATTTAACTGATCGAGGAGCGCGTTCTCATCTTCGGATAAGTCACCACCTATCGGTTTGTATACCAAGTCATGCTCCACCTCTGACCATGCGTGCATTAAAACCGAGGCAACCTGAATCTCAACTCTCGCCAACGCGTAGCGCTTATCAGGTTCCGGAAGATGATTTTCTTTCAGTTGCACACGATAATGAACGGCAGAATATCCCGAAAATCTCTTGCCCGGCCTCTCTGCGTCCTTCTTTGGAAACTCTTTCTTGGGTTCCAGTTGCACAAACAGATTGGTGACGAGCTTATCTACCTCGCCCTGCTCAGCAGGGAAGTACAGCGCTACACGAACCCCGGCGAGGTCGACTATGTCATTGAAGATGTCATCAACCTTTTCGTACTTCTTTTCCGGCAAACGTTGACGGCACTTCGCCTCAAGTCGAGCAATCGATTTCGGGCGATGAGTAACAATGCAACGCACCCCGGCTGCTTGCAGACCGGACTCAAGCGCCTCTTTTACCAGACGTGCAGCTGTGTCATAAAA
Organism: Nocardia sp. NPDC005366; assembly: GCF_040606855.1. NCBI lineage: Bacteria > Bacillati > Actinomycetota > Actinomycetes > Mycobacteriales > Nocardiaceae > Nocardia > Nocardia sp. NPDC005366. Next base: position 1,309 of record NZ_JBEXFQ010000087.1, on the reverse strand, counting down.
GTCATATTCCTTGACATAGCGAGTAATAAAATCCTGAATAATGTCTATCGGAGCCTCCGGAAATGTCACGTATGAAGCCTAGCCGCGGTCATCTCTGCACACACTAGAAACGGTATAGATCCTATTGCGTCGGCACCGCTCACCGCGAATCGTACCGTGTACCTCACAGGACGAGATTGGCATCGGCGTGCCAATTATGGACACAGCCGGTCGAGCTCGGCACCTTGCCTACCACGAAACGTCTGCAGCTCGGTTCCACAGAGCAGGTCGATGGTGCGGACTGGACATCCCAACGATGCGGCCTCCTTGCCTTGATGCCTACGCCTCAAGTCGCATGCTCCGTCGCGATGGCCTTGTTCCGGCAACGGATTCGCCGCGTAAGAAGTAAGTGCTCCGAAGCCACCTCAGGCACTGTCCAGTTTTCTGGACTTCTGGTTGATGCCTACGCGCTCGTTCTCACCTCTCACGAGGTAATTTTCGATCCGCCCACACCCGACCATCTTCCCTCTTACGCGGTAACTCCCGCCGCTGCCCGCGAACCGGTCGCTTGATGCCTATGCGCTAGTTTTACCTCTTATGCGGTGACTCCGAGACTGGAACCACACTGCGGCGACTCGGTCCCCACTCGACCAGTTCTCCCCTCTTAAGAGGTAAGTCTGACCGCCACCGATCACCAGGACAGTGTCCAGATTCTGGACACCAAAACTTGATGCATATGCGTCAAGTTGAGTCCTAGGCATCAACCGCCGGATCGACTCCCATGCCTCAATTTTTCCCTCATAAGAGGTAAGTGTCGCTGCCGCCCGAGAGTCTGTCACTTGATGCCTACGCGCCAACTCTCACCTCTTATGAGGTAACTCTGGTACACACCCGCACCGCTCGGCCGCGAGCCGCCGCGCGGGCATCCCGATAGCTGAACATTTCCCCTCATAAGAGGGAAACCGCGATCGTGTCTCCAACGCCTCATTCCGATGATGCCTAGGCATCAAGGCTTTTGATACACAAGCCTCAACTTTCCCCTCTTAAGAGGTAACCGTCGCCGGAAGCCTCACCCTCCTCTTGTGGTCATCTCTTCCCCCACCGCGTTCCCGCACACGCCCTACCCGATCCTGTCCATCCCCTCCCCCGCGTGCTCTAAACGCCACTCTCACACCTCGACGCACCCACGCTCTCAACCCTCCTCTTATGGTCTCCCTCCCCCTTCTGGTCCCTCTCTTCCGTTCCCTTCCTCCTCACGTAACCATCACTCGCCTGCCCCCGTCCGCTCGCTAATTCTCTAACATCAGCGAAGCGTTAGAGAATTAGCGAG
>NZ_JBEXFQ010000086.1:0-4232 GCF_040606855.1 Nocardia sp. NPDC005366 | reverse complement strand
TCTTTTTTGCGGTCGTTCGTGGGGCATTTCCGTACTCCCTCCTATCCTTATTTTTACATACCCCTTTTCTATTTTCGGGGGCCCCCCCCCCCGCCCCCCCCCCGCCACAGGTTGTTTATGCCGGAATTACGCACGATGGCGGGTATCTCGAGCGAAGCAATTGGGCTGGTGCACAACGCGTTTCCAACGGTAGTGTGACGACCGAGAACAACACGGTTCTTCGCTAGGAGTATCACCGTGACCGATATTTACGAAGTTTCTTTCAATCCTTTCGCACCGGGGTTCACGGATGATCCGTATCCGCAATATGCCGCGCTGCGGACGGCGGTTCCAGCCTACGAACACGCGCTCGGATTCTGGTTTCTCTCACGCTATTCGGATGTGCAAGCGTTGTTGCGCTCCAATGCTTCCGTGGATTTGAACAACCTCGGTCCGGGGCGTTATCGGGAGATGACCGAGCAGCTCTACGGCGAAGTCATGACGCCCCGTCTCGGCGGGCTGTCGATGCTCGATCGCGACGCGCCCGATCACACCAGGCTGCGCAGGTTGGTGACCAAGGCGTTCACTCCCAGGGCCGTCGCCGGCCTGGAGGCCAAGATCCGATCCCTGGTCGACGGGAAACTCGACGAGATCGGTCGGGCAGGCCGCGGGGATGTCGTGGCCGACCTGGCCTTCCCACTGCCCTTCGAGGTGATCTCCGAGCTGCTCGGCATGCCCGAGACGGACCACTATCGGGTTCGGGAGCTTTCCGGCGTCCTGGCCCGCTCGTTCGAGCCGGGTGTGGCACCGGAGGCCATGCGTGAAATCGTCGCCGCCGATACCGAACTGGCCGAGATCATCGGAGAGGTCGTCGCGTGGAAGCGGGAGCATCCCGCGGACGACCTGATGTCGGAACTGATCGTCGCCGAAGACGAAGGTGATGTGCTCAGTGACGCCGAGCTGGTGGCACAGGTCGAACTCATCTATTTGGCCGGGTACCACAACACGGTCAATATGATCGCGAATGGCGTCCATGCGCTACTGCGGCATCCGGACCAATTGAAACTGCTGCGGCAGGATCCCGCTCTGATCGACAACGCGGTCGATGAATTGATGCGGTTCGACACTCCGACACAGTTTCTGCGGAGAATCACGCTTGATTCGTATCGCGTCGGCAATGTGAAACTCGAACCGGGCTCTTTCGTTCTACTGAGTATCGGTTCGGCGAATCGGGACGAGACATTCTGGGGCGCCACGGCGGATACCGTGATAGTGGATCGCGAAAATGCTCGCGCGCACCTTTCCTTCGGGGCGGGCTCGCGTTTCTGCCTGGGGTCGGCACTCGCACGAATGGAAGCGAAAGCGGCGATCGGTGGTCTGGTGCACCGATTCCCGGATCTTGCGGCCGACGGTGGCGTTCGATGGAACGGCCGAATCAATCTGCGCGGACCGGAGTTTCTTCCGATCTCAGTCTGAGCGGACATCGCCAGAGGTTCTTCGCCTGTGTCCTCCCGAGGGACAGGCCAGTTTGCTGTGCGCCCGCCGAGGCGGGAAGGAGTTCGGAAGATGAAGCAGTCCAATGGCCACGGCGCGGAGGCGAGCCGTGACATCGCGATCGTCGGAATCGCATGCCGGGTCCCCGGCGCGGACGATCCCCGAATGTTCTGGGATCTGCTGCGTGAGGGCCGGGACCACGCGGGGGCGCTGGACGACACCGCTGCCTTCGATGCCGAGTTCTTCGACATCTCCCCGGCCGAAGCCGGGCGAATGGATCCGCAGCAGCGACTCGCGCTGGAACTGGGCTGGGAAGTCTGCGAGAGCGGTCGGCTCTCGGCCGACGTGCTTCGCGGAACCGGAGTCGGCGTCTTCATCGGAGTGATGGCCGACGATTACGCGGGGCTCACCCGTAACGGCGCAGGCACGCCCAACCGGTTCACGAAGACCGGGCTGGGCAGAAGCCTCATCGCCAACCGCCTCTCGCATTTCATGGACTGGCACGGCCCGAGTCTGTCGATCGATACCGGACAGTCCTCGTCGCTGGTCGCGGTGCACCTGGCGTGCGAGAGCCTGCGTCGCGGCGAATCGAGCGTGGCCGTGGCGGGTGGTGTGCAACTCAACCTCGACGCCTTCGGGGCCACCGTGATGTCTGAGTTCGGCGCGGTGTCGCCGGACGGCAAGGTTTACGCCTTCGATAGTCGTGCCAACGGCACGGTGCGTGGCGAGGGCGGCGCGCTGGTGGCCCTCAAGCTGCTGGAACACGCTCTCGCCGATGGGGACGAGATCTTCGCGGTCGCCCGGGGCTCAGCGGTGAACAACGACGGAACTACCGAAGCGGTCGCGGTGCCGAGCGCCGCCCAGCGGGAGGCGGTGATCCGGCAGGCGTGCCGCGCGGCCGGAGTCGAACTCGGCGATGTTCAGTACGTCGAACTGCACGGCACCGGAACGGTGGTCGGCGACCGCGTCGAGGCGGCCGCTCTGGCGGCGGTGTACGGGGCGGAACGGATGTCCGGTGCACCGCTGCTCGTCGGCTCGGTGAAAACGAATATAGGCCATCTCGAGGCGGCGGCCGGCATCGTAGGCCTGGTCAAAGTGGCTCTGGCGCTGCGTAACCGGATGATTCCGGCGAGCTTGAACTTTTCCGAGGCCGATCCGGGACTACCGATGGATCGGCTGCGGGTCGCCGACACGCTGCGATCGTGGCAAGGGCAGCCGGCCGGGCGGCTCGCGGGGATCAGTGCTTTCGGCATGGGCGGCACGAACGCACACATAATTCTCGCTGAGGCGCCCTCGCCTGCCGAAGAGGCCGTAGCGCGGCAGATCTCGCGCGCCGCCGTGGTGCCGCTGGTGTTCTCGGGAAAGTCCGCCGCGGCGTTGGCTTCCCAGGCTGGGCGGCTCGGCGCCTTCATGTCGGAAGCCCGGGTATCGGGTGCGGATGTCGCGGTGTCCTTGACGGGTCGAAGTGTGTTCGATCATCGCGCCGTTGTCTTCGCCGCCGAGGAGCCGGACCTGATCGCAGGCCTTTCGGCTGTCTCGAGCGGACAGCCGAGGTCGGGTGTGGTTACCGGACAGGTGATCCCGGGCGGTACGGCGTTGGTTTTCTCCGGACAGGGGGCGCAGCGACTCGGGATGGGTCGGGAACTCGCCGCGGCGTTCCCGGCCTTCGCCGCGGCGCTGGACGACGTGGTCGGCGAACTCGACCGGTGGCTGGATCGGCCACTGCGCGAGGTGATGTGGGGGGACGACGCCGCCCTGCTGGATTCGACCGGGTATGCCCAACCCGCCCTGTTCGCCATCGAGTCGGCGCTGTATCGCCTGCTGGTGTCGTGGGGCGTGACGGCGGACGCGGTGGCCGGACACTCCGTGGGCGAGATCGCCGCGGCCCACGCGGCAGGTGTGTTGTCGCTGCGGGACGCGGCGCGACTGGTCACGGCCCGAGGCCGCTCGATGCAGGCATTGCCTCCGGGCGGCGCGATGGCCGCGATCCAGGCCGATCCGGGCGAGGTCGATGAATTCCTCTCGCCCGAACTGAGTCTGGCGGCGGTGAACGGACCGGCTTCGGTGGTGGTCTCCGGGGCTGTGGGCGCGGTCGAGTCGATCGTCGCGGTGTTCAGCGGACGCGGCCGCAAGACGACGCGATTGCGGGTGTCGCACGCGTTCCATTCGGCGTTGATGGAGCCGATGCTGACGGGGTTCGCGGCCGAGATCGCGGATATCACGGTGTCACAACCCCGCATCCCGGTCGTGTCGACGGTGACCGGGCAGGCGGCCGGCGAGGGATACGCGGAGGTGGACTACTGGGTGCGGCATGTGCGCCGCCCGACGCGGTTCGGCGATGCGGTAGCGGCCTTGGCGGCCGCCGGGGTGACGCGCTATCTCGAGGTAGGGCCGGATGCCGCGCTGGCGCCGATGATCGCGCAGAACCTGGAGCCGGAACAGGCCCGCGTGATGACCACTACGCACCGTGAGTCCGCCGAGCCGGTCGGACTGGTCGCGGGATTGGCTGAACTGTTCGCCGCAGGCGGTGCGGTGGATTGGCCTGCGCTCACCTGGGAGTGTGGCGGTCGGCGGGTGTCGCTGCCGCCGTACGCGTTTCAACGTCAGCGGTTCTGGTTCGATTCCGTGCCGGAGTCTGCGGTGCACGTGCACCCCGAGCTCCTGACCCGATTCGCCGGGCAGAGCGATGATCAGCGGTATGTCGCGCTGCTCGATCTGGTGCGTCAGCACACCGCGGCGCTGCTCGGGTACCCGAGCAG
>NZ_JBEXFQ010000085.1:0-4267 GCF_040606855.1 Nocardia sp. NPDC005366 | reverse complement strand
TGAAACCGATCACCCGCCGACCTCGCCACAGCGGACATGATGCACCACCGGCCACTCCAAGCTGACTAATCAGACGATTGGGAGACAGAACCTAGTGCCGCGCCTGAAATCAGGCTAGTAAGTATGTAGTCTGTTTTCGATGTCTCATCGTGGCCTTCTGCTGTGGAGATCGTGCTGTCGGATGTCGAGCGCGCCGAGCTCGTGCGTAGGTCAGTTTCGGGGTCTCCAACCTCAGTCACAAGCGACACACGTACAAAACCAACCCCTCGACCATCACCCCCCAAACAACCCATTCTGTTAGGGGTTCTTGGGCGTTCGTTGTCGGCGTATCCGGGCAGAGTGCCGTGTAGAGCCAGGCGTGCTCCACTACCTCAGTGGCAACCGCTAGTAGTGTCATCTCGCCGTGGCGTCATGCCGACCTGCCGCCTTCGGCGCGGCCCGCCGCGATGCGGCGCAACGGCACGATGACGCCGTTTCCACCCCAGCGGCCTCCGACACATCCGCGGGGAACATCCAGATCCGGGAGGGATCGCGCGGCCACCTGCCGTTGTCGCGAGCCGTCTGCAGGTGGGGCCTATTCGTGCAGCAGCCCCAAGCACCGTGTGCCGGTCAGCCGATGCCCTCGATGAACGGTTCGATGTTGCCGTAACCGACCTGATCGCCGTACCGGCATTCGACGGCGTAATCCCAAACACCGCCCTTGAGTTCCGCCTGTACCTCCGGATCGGCGAGATCGAGAGTTTCCCCGGCGACCCATTGGGAACCCATCCAGGCGCCACTGGCCCACCCGCGGAAGCCGAAGTAGCCGCCGGTCTTGCGCGAGTAGCGGGTCATCGCACGGAACGTGAGCTCCATGGTCGAGCCGTCCTCCAGCGTGATGAGATCGCGGCCACCGGCGACCTCGTTGGTCGTGGTGTGCGGGACGAGATCCCATTCGTGTTCGACGTTCACCACCCGGAGCCGTTTGCGATTGTCTCCGGCGGGGAACCACAGCTCGCCGTGGTGGGTGCCCAGCCGCTCACCCTCGGGGCTCTCCGCGCCCTCGTACTGCAATGCGAAGTCATCGAACTGCATCGTCACCGAGTGCCAGTAGTAGGTGATGCGCGCCCGCTTCGGCGGCTGTAGCCCGAACCCGACATCGACGCCCTCCGGCGGGGGCAGGTACTCGGCCGCCGACCGGCGAATCCCCCAGGAGCGGTCGCGTTGGGTGACCCACGAAGCCGGATCTATCTCGTAGCGCGTTCCGCCCACGTTCAGCCAGCCGTGGGCTCGACCGTACTGGAAGAAGCGGATCATGTGGTTCACGACCCGGCCCCGGCTGCGCCGGAACATCTGCGGGCGCTGCTCGACGACCGGCACGACGCCCTCGGCCATCACGTCGAGGCTTATTCCGTAGTCGTTCTCGTCGAGGCGGAAGCCGACCCGCGAGTAGTCGGCGGAGATGCGGTAGGTGATCGGGCCGACGGTGAGCCCGTCGACGTCCGGCCGCAGCTCTCGCGACGCGCGGACATTGTGCTGAGTGCTGCCCTCGACCACCGAGACGTAGGCGTCGATGACGTTGCGATTGGTGTATTTTCCGAGGCCGGCCCCGATGAAGAATCGGCCGGTGGTGTCGAACGCACCGAACCACACGCGCTCGCACCACTGCAGATCGCTGGTGTCGACGTGGTCGAAGGTGGACACGACCTGGTGGCTGAGCAGTTCGTCGCTGGGAATAACCATCGTTTCTCCAATGTGTGATCGGCGCAGGCGCCGAACGATTGTCAGGATTGTGGGTCGCGCTAGATCTGCGACAGCAGCTTGTCCAGGCCCTGAGTCGCGACGTTGTTCGTCTCGAAATCCGGCGGATAACCCCGGATCCCGGAGCGGACGATATTGCGCGCGTGCGGGATCAGAATCACTCCCAACCGCAGCGTCTCCAGCACCTTGTGAAAGAACAGGTTCTCGACCCGGCTTCCTGTGACTCGTTCGTAGTGCGCCACGGTCTCGTCCTCGCCCGGAATGCCCTCGAGTTCGGGTGCCCCGAACGGCCACGCGTAGGTGGGTTCCAGCACGATGAACCACGCCAGGTCGGCGACGGGGTCACCGAGATAGGCCATCTCCCAGTCCAGGACCGCCACCACCCGCTCATCCCGGTAGATCAGATTGCCGGGACGGGCGTCGCCCCAGCACAGGGCGACGCGGGGCGGTGTGAAGGTGTTGGCCTTCAGCCAGGTCAGCGCGTGCTCGTACACCGGGATACGGCGGTCGGGGCTGGCCCACGCCAGGATCCTCTCGCACTCGGCGATCTGGCGATCGAGTACGTCGCTACCGGCACCCGGAACCTGGAGGCACGGCAATTCGAGTTCGGACCAGGGCAGACGATGTATGTCGGCCACCGCCTCGACGGCCCGGTGCCACAGCCGGCGTCGTGTCTCGGGGTCGGCGTCGAAGAAAAGGCCCTCGGACCGCAGCCGCCCTGCCGGAACCACCCCATCGACGCGCTCCATGACGAAGAACGGCGTCCCGAGATGCACCGGATCATGCTCGTACCACCGCAGCCGCGGCACCGGCACGGCTGTGTCACGCAGCGCGTTCATCACGCAGAACTGGGTGCGCAACTCCTGGTCCGGGAAGAGCGACCCACTGCTGGGGAGCCACCGGACGACCAGGCGCTCGTGCTTCGGTACCGCATCGACGCGATAGGACAGCTCGAAGAAATATGTCTCGTTGGAGAACCCTTCGCTACTGCCGCGCAGTTCGGTCATCCGCAGGTCTTCCGCCTCGGGCAGTTTGGTGCGCAGCCACGTGGCGAGCCGCTCGGATATGGCGGCGAGATGCTGCTCTCGACGCACCCCGCGATCACCCTTGGCCCGCTTACCCGGCGTCGTCACCGTTTTTCCCCGGACGAGGTGATCGAAATCCGAGGAATGCCCAGCCAGGAGAATCGGGGGATGAAATTGCCCGTTCGCCGAAATGGGTGCGTGACATTTTTTCGCCCGCCAGGACTCATTTCGTCTTTCACACACCGATATTGCGATGGAAGAGCACGGGCTACAAGAACCGAGGTGAAGGTACCACTTGCAGTGACAGGAAAGAGCTGGCAGGTTACATCGATGGCCTCGGACAGCGACGCGCGGCGTCGCGAGCTTGCAGCATTCCTCCGCGCGCGCCGAGCCCGGCTCCAGCCCGAGTCGGTAGGTCTTCCGTCGGCCGGGCGGCGGCGCCGGGTGCCCGGCCTGCGGCGCGAGGAGGTCGCGAACCTTTCGCTGGTCAGCTACAGCTGGTACACCCGCCTCGAGCAGGGACAGGATGTCCAAGCGACGGCCGAGGTCGTCGACAGCATCGCCGCCGCGCTCCGACTGAGTGAAGTCGAGCAGCGACACGTGCGACGTCTCGCCGGACTTCCCGCCGGGCCGCGCCCCTTCCCCGGCCGCGACGACACAGCAGACGAACAGGCACGGAAGTTGTTGGAGGGGTTGTTACCCGCACCCGCATATGTGATAGGCCCGAGATTCGACTACCTGGCGTGGAACGATGCGATGCTCGCGGTGTTCTGCGATATCGGCCAACTCCCACCGCGTCGCAGAAACGTACTGTGGGCGACATTCATGGTGCCGAGGGTCCGATCTTCACTGGCCGACTGGGAGGAACACGCCCGCGCCACCATCGGTCAGTTCAGAGCAGAAGCAGCCGCCTATCCGGCCGATATCCGTTACTCGCGGATTGCCGAAGAACTGGCTGCTGTCAGCCCCGAATTCCGGCGCTGGTGGCCGGAACACGAGGTAGTCCAAGCCGCCACGGGAACGCAGGAATTCCGGCACGCGCGCATAGGTCTTCTCACGACATACCTGATGCAGCTACGGCTGATCGACCGTCCCTCGCTCAAGGTCGTCGTTCACCTGCCCGCGACGCCCTTCGAGGCCGAGAAGCTCGAGACCCTGCGAGGAGAAACAGTGTGGGGGGCGGTCGTCAGTTCGTGACGAAGATCTGTCACGCCGCGCTCGGGGCGCGACGGATGCCGCTAGGTGGTGTCTCCCGATGACTCGCGCCATTCGATGATCACTGCCGGGACGAACCCGGCCCGGAAGAGTTGGTGCCGATCACCGGGCGATCGCAACGACATCGGTGGCAGAATCCCGGCGACCCGGTCGTGCGAGACCATGCCGCTTCGGTGGACGCTGCTCTGCCGATCCGATGACGTGCCCGACCGGTCGGGCATCCACGACCCGGCCGAACTCACCGATGCGCTCGGCCACTGCCTCGAAAACCCCGGCCCCTCGGTCAT
>NZ_JBEXFQ010000084.1:0-4597 GCF_040606855.1 Nocardia sp. NPDC005366 | reverse complement strand
CTTCGCCGGGATACAAGGTGGCGTTGGCGCGGGTGGTAATCCGGGCGAACGCATCGATCTTGTCGGGGTCGCTGGTCGGAATGTCGTAGTCGTTATGCCTGGCCGGCTGCGCCGAGGCGCTGTCCGCTACCGAGGTGCCCGCCCGGGAACCGATGCGCACCGGGCCGTGTGCCCGACAGCCGACGCGCATCGGCGCACCCGGTCAGGAATCGATGTGTACCGGTTCGGTGAGCGCGCCGATCAGCGCGGTGTCGTGTTCGGCCGCCACGAAGCGCGGATGGTCGAGGATGTCGTGCAGGAATTCGGCCGTCGTCGCGATGCCGATGCCGCCCATGCTGATCTCGGCCAGGGCGCGACGCATGCGGGCGATGGCGGCGGGGCGGTCCTGAGCCCACACGATGATTTTGGCGAGCAGCGAATCATAGTGCGGCGGAATGGCATAGCCAGGCCCGACGTGGGTGTCCACCCGGACGAAGGGACCGCCGGGCAGTACACATTCGGTGAGTGTGCCTGGCGCGGGGGCGAATTCGCGTGCCGGGTCCTCGGCGTTGATCCGGCATTCGATGGCGACGCCGCGCGGGGTCGCGAAATCGTGCGGCAATGCCAGCGATAAGCCTGCCGCGATCCGCAGTTGTTCGGCGACCAGGTCTATTCCGGTGACCATCTCGGTGACCGGATGTTCCACCTGCAGGCGACAGTTCACCTCCATGAAGTAGAAGCGTCCGGCCGGATCGAGCAGGAATTCGAAGGTTCCCGCGCCGACGTAACCGACCGCGGTGGCTCCGCGCACCGCGGCGGCACAGATCGCTTCCACTACGTCGTCGGACAGGCCGGGGGCAGGTGATTCCTCCACCAACTTCTGGTGACGGCGTTGCAATGAACAGTCGCGCGCGCCCAGATGAACCACCGTGCCGTGGTGATCGGCGAGGATCTGCACCTCGATGTGCCGGGCCGAATCGAGATACCGCTCGACGTAGAGGCGGTCGTCACCGAACACGGCGGCGGCATTGGCGCGGGTGTCCTGCCAGGCCGCCGCGAAGTCACCGGAGGCGCGAACCACGCGCATACCGCGACCGCCGCCGCCCGCGACCGCCTTGATGATGACCGGGTAGCCGATCTCGTCGGCGAGCCGCTGAGCGTCATCGGCCGAATCGAGCGGCTCCCGGCTGCCGGGCAGCAGCGGCAACCCCGCCGCCGCCATCAGCGCGCGTGCGGTCGATTTGTCGCCGAGGTCGGCCATCACCGCGGCGGGCGCGCCGACGAAGACGAATCCCTCCGCTTCACACACTTCGGCGAAATCCGGATTCTCGGATAGGAAGCCGTAGCCGGGATGGATGGCGTCGGCCCCGGTCGCGCGCGCCGCCTCGATGATCGCGGGGATATGCAGATAGCTGCGTTTGGCCGGGCCCGGGCCGATCCGGAACGCCTGATCGGCCAGGCGCACGGCCGCCGAATCCGCGTCGGCCGCCGAATACACCGCGACCGTGCCGAGGCCGAGTTCGGCGCAGGTGCGAATGATACGGACGGCGATCTCGCCGCGGTTGGCGACGAGCACCTTCCCGATCGGGCCGATGGTCACCGGGTCACCTCGAGCCGCAGCAGCGGCGCGCCGTGTTCGACGGCCTCGCCGTTGTCGACGAGGAATTCCACGACGCGGCCCGCCTTGGCCGCGGTGACCGGGATCATGAGTTTCATCGCCTCGACGATGCCGACCTGCTGGCCCGCCCGCACCGGATCTCCCTCGGTGACGAAGGGCGCCGCGCCGGGTTCGGGAAGCCGGTAGAACACCCCGACGGTGTCGGAGGTGACCACGAAAGTGTTGTCATCGGAGGTGGTTTGGGCGGCTACCTGCGCCTCGCCCTGTGCGGGCTGTCCGTTGGACAGCCCGCCGTTGGCCGGTGCGCCGCCATTCGCGCGAGCGGCGCCGTTCGCCGCGGCGGCGACCGGGGTCGTCTCCGGGGTCGTCTCCGGGGTCGTCTCCGGGGTCGTCTCCGGGGTCGTCTCCGGGGTCGTCGACGCCGCCGGATGCGCGTCCCAGCTGATCCGCAGCGAGATCGGGCCGTTGGCGACGGTCACCGAGGTCGGGGCGGTCGCGTCGCGGACGGTCAGCGCGTGGCGCGACAAAATGGTGAGAGCTTGGTCGGCGTCGGCCGCGTTCAGCGCCCGGCCGATCGGTTCGGTGGCCACGGACTCGGTCATTGGAACTCCTCGATCGTCGGTCGGATCGTGCCGTAGGCACGGAATCGGTGGTGGCGCCGCGCGAGCAGTTCGGTGACCGCGAGCGAGCCGCAGTCGATCAGCACGTGGCGCAGCGCCTGCCGCAGTGTGGCGGCCGCGGCGACGGGATCTCGATGCGCGCCGCCCGGCGGTTCCGGGACGACCGCGTCCGCGACGCCGAGCCGCACCAGGGAGGTCGAATCCACCCGCAGCGCCTTCGCGGCGGCCGGCGCTGCCGCGGCGTCCTTCCAGAGAATCGACGCGCAGCCTTCCGGACTGATGACCGAGTACACCGCGTTCTCCAATACGAGCACCTGGTCGGCCACCGCCAGCGCGAGCGCACCGCCGCTGCCGCCTTCGCCGGTGATCACCGTGATCACCGGAACCGGCAGTCCCGCCAGCAGTTTCAACGATTCCGCGATCGCGACCGCTTGGCCCTGTTCCTCCGCGGTGACGCCGGGATAGGCGCCCGCGGTATCGACGAGGGTGATCACCGGCAACCCCAGTTTCGCCGCGAGGCGCAGCAGCCGTGCCGACTTGCGATAGCCCGACGGCGTCGGCATGCCGAAATTGCGCCGGGTGAGTTCGGCCGCGGTATGCCCTTTCTGCGTGCCGATGACCACGACGGGGACACCGTCGAGGCGGGCCAGGCCGGTGATCATGGCCGGGCAGTCGGCCGACATCCGGTCGCCGTGCAGTTCGATGAATTCGTCGAAGGCGACGGCGAGATAGTCCAGGGTGGTAGGGCGGCCCAATTCCCGTGCGGCGCGGACCGATTCCCAGGAGTCGCGCTCGGGCAGCGACGCGCCGTCGGTGCGGATCCGGTGCCGCGGATCCGCCGCCGGGATGCGACGTCCACGATCGGCCGCCATGGCGAGTATCCGGGAGAGTCGATCGCGCAGCGCCGAACGATGGCAGATCATATCGACGATGCCGTGCTCGAGCAGGAATTCGGCGGTCTGGAAGCCCTCGGGCAGGGTTTCGCCGATGGTCTGGCTGATCACCCTCGGGCCCGCGAAACCGAGCCGTGCCCTCGGTTCGGCGATGATGATATCGGTGCTGGTGGCGAACGAGGCGGCGACGCCGCCGTAGGTGGGATCGGCGATCACCGAGATGGTGAGCACGCCCGCGGCGTCGAGCGCCCGCAGCGCCTGGCTGGTCTTGGCCATCTGCATCAGGGCGAGAATGCCCTCCTGCATGCGCGCGCCGCCGGAGGCGGTGACGATCACCAGCGGCTCCCCGTGCTCGAGCGCCGTCTCCGCCGCGACCGTGACGGCTTCGCCGACGGCCGCGCCGAGGCTGCCGCCGAGGAACCGGAAATCCATGACCGCGAGTACCACCGCCGCGCCACCGATCGTGCCGCGCGCACAACGGATTCCGTCGATGAGACCGGTTGCCGCACGGGCTTGCGCATGCCGGTCGGCATAGCTGCGGGAATCGGTGAATTCCAGGGGATCGGAGACGGTCTCGGCGAATTCGATCGTCTCGATGGATTCCGCGTCGAGCAGCGAGTGGATGCGCTGATCGGCGGTCAGCATGCCGTGCCCGTCGCATTCGGGGCAGATCCGCCCGCCCCGGTCGTAGCGTTTGGCGTAGACGATGGCCCCGCAGAGCGGGCACAGCATCCAGGATGTCCCGGCCGCGGTGGCGGTCTCGGTGTCGAGTATGGTCATCGTTCCTCGCTCGGTCGTGGCACGAATCGGGCGATGTCGGCGGGTAATCGCACGCCCGCGGTGCGCAAGTACGCGACCCGGGTGAGGTAGGCCGCGCCCGTCATCATCTGATCGGCGATATCGGCGACATCGCGGTTACTCGCGGCGGCCAGGTAGGTACCGGCGGCCCAGCTGTTGAACGCGCCCATGGCCGGGCCGCACCAGATCTGATAGTCGGCCGCCCGCTCGGCCTCCCCGCGAATGCTCCACCCCGACGACAGCCCCAGATACCACCGGAAGATCAGTGCCATCCTGCGTTTCGGATCCTCGGCGGCGCCGACCAGCTGCGCGGGATCGCGTTCGGTGAAGAAGGCGACGCAGTCCTGCCAGACGGCGTCGAGCGGACGGCGGAATATCGTGGTCTCGAGATCGGCGCGCAGCGCGTCGGGCAGTGCGTCCACGCTCGGGTATTCCCGGTAGGTCTCGTAGAGCCGGTGTGCGCGGGCGGCGAACATGGTGCCGCGGCGCAGCACCTGCACCTGGACGCCGAGTTCGAACATATCCGAGGACGGCGCCATCGTGCAGTCGGCGAAATCCGCTGTGGCGAGCAGCTTCTTGGTGGTCTCGGACTGATCGGCCGCCCCGGTGGCCTGGTTGATCGAACCGGTGACCACATAGGCCGCGCCGAGTGCGAACGCGGCTGCCGCGGCGGCCGGGGTGCCGATGCC
>NZ_JBEXFQ010000083.1:0-4671 GCF_040606855.1 Nocardia sp. NPDC005366 | reverse complement strand
ACCCTCGGCCCACCCAGTACCATCGGCCGCACCGGAGAACGAACGACACCGCCCATCCGACGAAAGCCCCTGCTGCCTGGAGAACTCCACGAACATGTGCGGTGTCGCCATCACGGTGACACCGCCCACCAGAGCCAGCTCGCACTCCCCCGACCGCACCGCCTGCCCCGCCAGATGCAACGCGACCAACGACGACGAACACGCCGTATCCACCGTCACCGCAGGGCCCTCCAACCCCAACGCGTAGGACACCCGACCCGAAGCCACGGCGCCGAAGCCGTCGCTGTCCGGATAGTCGTGGTACATCAGCCCCGCGTAAACACCTGTGGCACTACCTTTCAGGCCCAGCGGGTCGATCCCCGCGTCCTCGAGCGCCTCCCACGACACCTCCAGCAGCAACCGCTGCTGCGGATCCATCGCCAACGCTTCTTTGGGACTGATACCGAAGAACCCCGGATCGAAGTCACCCGCGTTACCGAGGAATCCGCCCGATCGCGTATAGGACTTGCCCGCCTGACCCGGCCTCGGGTCGTACAACCCGGCCACATCCCACCCACGATCGAGCGGAAAGCCACCGACGGCGTCGACCCGGTGATCGACGATCGACCACAAATCCGACGGCGAGTCGGTCCCGCCCGGGTACCGGCACGCCATACCCACGATCACCAGCGGTTCGTCGCCGGCCGAAGCGGACGGGACCACTCGGGACACGGGCGAGCTCGGGTCGCTGCCCGATTCGGCGAGCAGGTGCCGCGTCAGCGTGTCCGCCGTCGGATAGTCGAAGATCAGACTGGACCGCAGCCGCAGCCCGGTCGCGGCGGCGAGTGCATTGCGGAATTGCAGCGCCGCAAGCGAATCGAACCCCAATTCCTTGAATGCGCGACCAGGATCGATGGCCGTACCGGCATCGTGTCCCAGCACCGCCGCCGCCTGCGTGCGCACCATATCGAGCACGGCTTCGTAGCGCCGTTCGGCGCTCGATCCAGCGAGTCGATTCCACAGACCGCCGAGATTCTCCGGCGTCCCGCGCGCCGCGGTGCGACGGGCGTCGCGCACCAGCCCGGACAGTATCGGCGACAACCGGCCTTCCTCAGCGGCGGTGCGCAATGCCGACCGATCCGTGCGGGCCGCCACGAGCAGAGACTGTCCGCTCGCCAGACCGGCATCCCACAGCGCCAGGCCCTGGCGTGTGGAGAGGGCGGCAACGCCTTCACGACGCATACGAGCCACTGCGGCGGCGTCCAGATGGCCGGTCATCCCGGTGGCCCGGTCCCACAGCCCCCAGGCCAGGGACACACCTGACAGTCCTCGTGCGCGGCGA
Source organism: Nocardia sp. NPDC005366 (assembly GCF_040606855.1). NCBI lineage: Bacteria > Bacillati > Actinomycetota > Actinomycetes > Mycobacteriales > Nocardiaceae > Nocardia > Nocardia sp. NPDC005366. The sequence goes on along the minus strand of NZ_JBEXFQ010000083.1, from coordinate 3,350 downwards.
TAAGAGATCAGACCGTCCAGGAAACGGTTACCCGCCGCGTAATTGGCTTGCCCCGGCATGCCAAGCGTTCCGACGATCGAGGAGAACACCGCGAACAGCGGCAGTTCCAGGTCCTGGGTCGCGTGGTGCAGATTCCAGCCGCCATCGACTTTGGGAGCCATGACGGTCCGCAGCCGATCCGTGGTGAGTGATTCGATCACGCCGTCGTCGATCACGCCTGCGGCGTGCACCACACCGGTCAGCCTGCCCGCAGCCGTGATCCCGGAGACCAGATCCCGCACCGCATCCCCGTCTGCGATGTCACACGCCACGACCCGCACACGCGCTCCGGCCGAACGCAATTCGTCCACCACGGCGGCCGCGCCCGGAGCGTCCACCCCGCGGCGACTGGTCAGAACCAGGTCTCGGACACCGTGCACCTCGACCAATTTCCCGGCCACCAGCGCCCCGAGGCCGCCGAGGCCGCCCGTGACGAGCACCGTGCCGGCGGCGAGATCCGTTGCTGTGGTAGCGGCGGCGTCGAACTCGGCTTTCGCCAGGCGGGGCAACAACGTATGCCCATCGCGCACCACCACCTGCGTCTCCCGGTCCGGGACATGGCCCAGCACCTGTGCGACAGCGTCCTCGTCCAGATCGGAATCGCTGTCTAACAAGACGATCCGGCCCGGATTCTCCGACTGCGCCGATGCCACCAGTCCCCATACGGCCGCACCCGCCACGTCCGTCACCGCGCTGTCGCCGGTGTCGACCGCGCCCCGGGTCACGATCACCGCGCGTGCCGCCGCGGCGGGTTCACCGCCCAGCCAGGACTGCAGGAAGTCGAGCGTGCGCGCCGTGCGCTCGTGCGCGTCGGTGACCACTTCGGATGCGAACTCCCCGGACACGCATCGAAATATCTTCAGTTCATGCGGCCCGGAATCCGGGTAGGTGCCTTTTTCCACTGCTCGCCAACGCATCTGGTGCAGACCGTCGGGAGCCTGAACCGCGGCACCCACCAGCGATTCCGGCGAGATGGAACGCAGCAATAGCGATTCCACCGTCAGGACCGGTGCTCCCGCGACGTCCATCGCCCGGATCGACACGGTCTCGTCGCCAATCACACGGATACGGGCACGCAGTCGGGTGGCCTCCACGGCGTGGACGCGGAGACCGGACCAGGCGAACGGCAAGCGCACACAATTGTCCCACCCGGTGATCGTCAGCGCGGCGTGCAGCACCGCGTCGAGCAGCGCGGGGTGCACACCGAATCCGGTCGCCTCGCCGCCCCGCAATTCGACCTCGGCACACACCTCATCGGCGTCACGCCACACACCGGTCAAACCTTGGAACGCCGGACCGTATTCGTAACCGCGGCGCGCCAATTGCTCGTACACACCGTCGGTATCGAGTGCGACGGCGCCGACCGGCGGCCACGACGCCTCGTCGTACTCGGTTCCGGGCGCGACCGCCGCGGGCGCCACCACGCCCTCGGCGTGCGCCATCCACGGACCCGTGATCCCCTCCGGGCCATCGTCGATATCGTCGGTGTCCGGCCGGGAAAACACCCGCACCGCACGTCGCCCCTCGGCATCGGGCTCATCGACCACGATGCGCATCCGAACGGCGTTGTCGCTCAACACCAACGGTGCGGTGATGGCCAGATCGCGAATCTCCGCGGCGCCCAGGCGCTCGGCGACCGCGGCCACCAGCTCGACGAAACCGGTGCCGGGGAACACCGTTCGACCAGCGACCGCGTGATCGGCCAGCCACGGCATGGAAGCGAGAGACACACGGCCGGTCACCATCACGCGACCGCTGTCGGGGGTCTCGACCCAGGCTCCGAGGAGCGGGTGTCCGACCGCATGCACACCGAGACCGGTCGCGTCACCGTTCGACTGCGGCAGCGACCAGAATCGGCGGCGCTGGAACGCGTACGGAGGAAGGGACACCCAGCGGCCACCACTGGCCGCCGCCACCACGGGCCAATCCACGTGTCCGCCCGCGACGAACAGTTCGGCCGCCGAGGCGAGGAATCGGCGCAGACCGCCGTCATATCGGCGTAGGGACTCCACGACCACGGTCGTGCCCTCAGTCCTGACATCCAGAGTGTCCTGAACGCTGCCGGTGAGGACGGGATGCGGACTCGACTCCACGAACGCGCGACAGCCCGACTCGAACGCGGCGGCCACCGCCTCCTCGAAACGCACCGTCTGCCGCAGATTCGTGAACCAATACTCCGCCGTCAATTCCGCGGTGTCCATCGGGCGACCGGTCACGGTCGACACGAAGACCGGGCCGCCGGGCGCCACAGTGCGCGCAACGATCCCCGATACCGCGTCGAGCACCGACTCCCGCAGGTGCGACACCTGTTCGGAATGCGACGCGTAGTCCACCGGAATCCGGCGCGCCCAGACTCCGGCGCGTTCACAGCGCGACAGCAGCTCGACGCATGCCTGCACGTCGCCCGAGACCACCGTCGCCGCAGGACCGTTCACGGCCGCGATGCTCAACGCGGTGTCCCACCGACCGATCAGCTCTCGTGTTTCGGCCGCCGGTGCCGCGACGGAGACCATCGCTCCCGACCCGGACATCGCCGCGATCGCGCGACTACGACCCACCACTACCCGCACGGCGTCCTCGAGCGAAAGACCGCCCGCCACATAGGCTGCCGCGATCTCACCCTGGGAATGACCGATCACCACATCGGGACGAACCCCGACCGATTCCCACAACCGCGCCAGCGATGTCATCACCGCGAACAACGCGGGCTGCACCACGTCCACGCGGTCGAGATCGACATCGACCGCCGACCCCGAGACCACCTCCAGCACAGACCAATCCACCAGCGTCGACAACGCCTCGTCCACCGCACGCATATGGTCGGCGAACACCGCGGAACCCTCCAACAGCTCCCGGCCCATTCCAGCCCACTGCGAACCCTGCCCCGGGAACACCAGCGCGGTCCGCTCGCCGGACACCCGGACCAGGCCCGACACCACGCCCTCGGCCGATTCGCTTTCGCCGGATCCGATCGCCTTCAGGCCCCCGAGCAGCGCCTCGTGCTCAGTCCCCAGCACGACCGCCCGATGCTCGAACACCGAGCGCCGCGCCAGGGAAACCGCTACATCGGCAGCCGTCATGTCCTCCATCGCGATGTGTTCCATCAGCCTGTGCGCCTGGGCCGCAAGGGATGCCGCGGACTTCGCGGACAGCACCCAGGGCAGTGGCACGTTGGCCGGGGCACGCGGAGCCTCGGAGGTTCCGGTCTCGGCAGGAGCCTCTTCGAGGATGACGTGGGCGTTGGTACCCGAAATCCCGAACGACGACACCCCCGCACGCCGCGGACGACCATATCGCGGCCACTCCCGCGC
>NZ_JBEXFQ010000082.1:0-5123 GCF_040606855.1 Nocardia sp. NPDC005366 | reverse complement strand
TCCTTTTGGGGTGTGGTTGTGAGTCTTCAACGGAGAGTTTGATCCTGGCTCAGGACGAACGCTGGCGGCGTGCTTAACACATGCAAGTCGAGCGGTAAGGCCCTTCGGGGTACACGAGCGGCGAACGGGTGAGTAACACGTGGGTGATCTGCCTCGTACTTCGGGATAAGCCTGGGAAACTGGGTCTAATACCGGATATGACCACAGGATGCATGTTTTGTGGTGGAAAGATTTATCGGTGCGAGATGGGCCCGCGGCCTATCAGCTTGTTGGTGGGGTAATGGCCTACCAAGGCGACGACGGGTAGCCGACCTGAGAGGGTGACCGGCCACACTGGGACTGAGACACGGCCCAGACTCCTACGGGAGGCAGCAGTGGGGAATATTGCACAATGGGCGAAAGCCTGATGCAGCGACGCCGCGTGAGGGATGACGGCCTTCGGGTTGTAAACCTCTTTCGACAGGGACGAAGCGCAAGTGACGGTACCTGTAGAAGAAGCACCGGCCAACTACGTGCCAGCAGCCGCGGTAATACGTAGGGTGCGAGCGTTGTCCGGAATTACTGGGCGTAAAGAGCTTGTAGGCGGTTTGTCGCGTCTTCTGTGAAAACTCACAGCTCAACTGTGAGCTTGCAGGGGATACGGGCAGACTAGAGTACTTCAGGGGAGACTGGAATTCCTGGTGTAGCGGTGAAATGCGCAGATATCAGGAGGAACACCGGTGGCGAAGGCGGGTCTCTGGGAAGTAACTGACGCTGAGAAGCGAAAGCGTGGGTAGCGAACAGGATTAGATACCCTGGTAGTCCACGCCGTAAACGGTGGGTACTAGGTGTGGGTTTCCTTCCACGGGATCCGTGCCGTAGCTAACGCATTAAGTACCCCGCCTGGGGAGTACGGCCGCAAGGCTAAAACTCAAAGGAATTGACGGGGGCCCGCACAAGCGGCGGAGCATGTGGATTAATTCGATGCAACGCGAAGAACCTTACCTGGGTTTGACATACACCGGAAACCTGCAGAGATGTAGGCCCCCTTGTGGTCGGTGTACAGGTGGTGCATGGCTGTCGTCAGCTCGTGTCGTGAGATGTTGGGTTAAGTCCCGCAACGAGCGCAACCCTTGTCCTGTGTTGCCAGCGCGTAATGGCGGGGACTCGCAGGAGACTGCCGGGGTCAACTCGGAGGAAGGTGGGGACGACGTCAAGTCATCATGCCCCTTATGTCCAGGGCTTCACACATGCTACAATGGCCGGTACAGAGGGCTGCGATACCGTGAGGTGGAGCGAATCCCTTAAAGCCGGTCTCAGTTCGGATCGGGGTCTGCAACTCGACCCCGTGAAGTTGGAGTCGCTAGTAATCGCAGATCAGCAACGCTGCGGTGAATACGTTCCCGGGCCTTGTACACACCGCCCGTCACGTCATGAAAGTCGGTAACACCCGAAGCCGGTGGCCTAACCCCTTGTGGGAGGGAGCCGTCGAAGGTGGGATTGGCGATTGGGACGAAGTCGTAACAAGGTAGCCGTACCGGAAGGTGCGGCTGGATCACCTCCTTTCTAAGGAGCACATCTGCATCGCACCCCGAATAGTCGGGGATGGTAAACGCTGATGCCAGAGACCGTTTAGTCCCCGTATGTGGGGCTGCGGACGCTCATGGGTGGAACACTGACAGTCTTCATCGCTATATGGCTGGAGCTGAGTCTCTGGTCGTGGTGAATATATCGGCACACTGTTGGGTCCTGAGAGAACACATTCTCTCTAGGCGAAGATAACGACGAGGCTGGATCTTCAGTCATACCGCAGGGGTTTTTCTTCTGGCTGGTGCTGGGTTCGGGTTTGGCCTTGTGTGTTGTTTGAGAACTGCACAGTGGACGCGAGCATCTTTGTTAGTAAGTGTTTAAGAGCGTACGGTGGATGCCTTGGCACCAGGAGCCGATGAAGGACGTAGGAGGCTGCGATAAGCCTCGGGGAGCTGTCAACCGAGCTGAGATCCGAGGATTTCCGAATGGGGAAACCCAGCACGAGTGATGTCGTGTTACCCGCATCTGAATATATAGGGTGTGTGGAGGGAACGTGGGGAAGTGAAACATCTCAGTACCCACAGGAAGAGAAAACAATAGTGATTCCGTGAGTAGTGGCGAGCGAAAGCGGATGAGGCTAAACCATGCATGTGTGATACCCGGCAGGGGTTGCGTGTGTGGGGTAGTGGGGTCATTCTTCTCAGATCTGCCGGTCTGGGCAACAGTCAGAAACCGTTGGGTTAGTCGAAGTGGTCTGGAACGGCCTGTCGTAGAGGGTGAGAGTCCCGTAGACGAAAACCGAGCGGCTGTTGTGGATGATGCCCGAGTAGCAGCGGGCCCGTGAAATCTGCTGTGAATCTGCCGGGACCACCCGGTAAGCCTGAATACTCCCTGGTGACCGATAGCGGACTAGTACCGTGAGGGAAAGGTGAAAAGTACCCCGGGAGGGGAGTGAAATAGTACCTGAAACCGTGCGCTTACAATCCGTCAGGGCCTGCGAGTCGTTCAGTCGGCTGTGGGTGATGGCGTGCCTTTTGAAGAATGAGCCTGCGAGTTAGTGGCATGTGGCGAGGTTAACCCGTGTGGGGTAGCCGTAGCGAAAGCGAGTCCGAATAGGGCGGTTGAGTCGCATGTTCTAGACCCGAAGCGGAGTGATCTACCCATGGCCAGGGTGAAGCGACGGTAAGACGTCGTGGAGGCCCGAACCCACTTAGGTTGAAAACTGAGGGGATGAGTTGTGGGTAGGGGTGAAAGGCCAATCAAACTCCGTGATAGCTGGTTCTCCCCGAAATGCATTTAGGTGCAGCGTCACGTGTTTCACACCGGAGGTAGAGCTACTGGATGGTCTAGGGGGCCCACAAGCTTACCGAAATCAGCCAAACTCCGAATGCCGGTGTGTGAGAGCGTGGCAGTGAGACTGCGGGGGATAAGCTTCGTAGTCGAGAGGGAAACAGCCCAGATCGCCGGCTAAGGCCCCTAAGCGTGTACTAAGTGGAAAAGGATGTGGGGTCGCGAAGACAACCAGGAGGTTGGCTTAGAAGCAGCCACCCTTGAAAGAGTGCGTAATAGCTCACTGGTCAAGTGATCCTGCGCCGACAATGTAGCGGGGCTCAAGTACACCGCCGAAGCCGCGGCATTCGAACAATACACCCACTTCTTCCTGCGGGGGGTTGTGCAGTGGTTCGGATGGGTAGGGGAGCGTCCTGTGGCCATGGAAGCGGCGGAGTGATCCAGCCGTGGAGGCTACAGGAGTGAGAATGCAGGCATGAGTAGCGAAAGACGAGTGAGAAACTCGTCCGCCGAATGACCAAGGGTTCCTGGGCCAGGTTAATCCGCCCAGGGTGAGTCGGGACCTAAGGCGAGGCCGACAGGCGTAGTCGATGGACAACGGGTTGATATTCCCGTACCCGTGTATCCGCGCCAAATGGTGAATCAGTTGTGCTAAGTATCCAAAAGCGGATGGACCTCCTTCGGGAGGCCGGATGTGGCTGCATACGACCCTGGCTGTAGTAGTCAAGCGATGGGGTGACGCAGGAAGGTAGCTGGGCCAGTCAGTGGTTGTACTGGTGTAAGCCTGTAGGGCGAGGCATAGGCAAATCCGTGTCTCATATAGCCTGAGAGGTGATGCGTAGCCGATTGAGGCGAATTCAGTGATCCTATGCTGCCGAGAAAAGCCTCTAGTGAGTTGGTACACGGCCCGTACCCCAAACCGACACAGGTGGTCAGGTAGAGAATACCGAGGCGATCGAGAGAACTGTGGTTAAGGAACTCGGCAAAATGCCCCCGTAACTTCGGGAGAAGGGGGACCAACGCTGGTGATGGAACTTGCTTCCGGAGCTGGTGGTGGTCGCAGAGACCAGTGAGAAGCGACTGTTTACTAAAAACACAGGTCCGTGCGAAGTCGTAAGACGATGTATACGGACTGACGCCTGCCCGGTGCCGGAAGGTTAAGAGGACCGGTTAGCGCTTCGGCGCGAAGCTGAGAATTTAAGCCCCGGTAAACGGCGGTGGTAACTATAACCATCCTAAGGTAGCGAAATTCCTTGTCGGGTAAGTTCCGACCTGCACGAATGGCGTAACGACTTCTCAGCTGTCTCAACCACAGACTCGGCGAAATTGCATTACGAGTAAAGATGCTCGTTACGCGCGGCAGGACGAAAAGACCCCGGGACCTTCACTATAGCTTGGTATTGGTGTTCGGTGCGGTTTGTGTAGGATAGGTGGGAGACTGTGAAGCGGGTACGCCAGTATTCGTGGAGTCATCGTTGAAATACCACTCTGATCGTATTGGACTTCTAACCTCGGACCATGATCTGGTTCAGGGACAGTGCCTGGTGGGTAGTTTAACTGGGGCGGTTGCCTCCTAAAATGTAACGGAGGCGCCCAAAGGTTCCCTCAGCCTGGTTGGCAATCAGGTGTCGAGTGCAAGTGCACAAGGGAGCTTGACTGTGAGAGCGACAGCTCGAGCAGGGACGAAAGTCGGGACTAGTGATCCGGCACCGGCAAGTGGAAGCGGTGTCGCTCAACGGATAAAAGGTACCCCGGGGATAACAGGCTGATCTTCCCCAAGAGTCCATATCGACGGGATGGTTTGGCACCTCGATGTCGGCTCGTCGCATCCTGGGGCTGGAGTAGGTCCCAAGGGTTGGGCTGTTCGCCCATTAAAGCGGCACGCGAGCTGGGTTTAGAACGTCGTGAGACAGTTCGGTCTCTATCCGCCGCGCGCGTCAGAAACTTGAGGAAGGCTGTCCCTAGTACGAGAGGACCGGGACGGACGAACCTCTGGTGTGCCAGTTGTCCTGCCAAGGGCACTGCTGGTTAGCTACGTTCGGAAGGGATAACCGCTGAAAGCATCTAAGCGGGAAGCCTGTTCCAAGATGAGGTTTCTCTCCACCTTCGAGTGGTTAAGGCCCCCTACAGACCATGGGGTTGATAGGCCAGAACTGGAAGCCCGGTAACGGGTGTAGGTGACTGGTACTAATAGGCCGAGGACTTACCAACAAAGAAGCTACGCGTCCACTGTGCGGTATCTGAAACAACACACAGACACTGCAGCAGGCATCCGGTATCCGGGTCTGCAACCCCTGGAAACACGGATTCCGTGTGAAAGAAAT
>NZ_JBEXFQ010000081.1:0-6020 GCF_040606855.1 Nocardia sp. NPDC005366 | reverse complement strand
ACCCTCGGCCCACCCAGTACCATCGGCCGCACCGGAGAACGAACGACACCGCCCATCCGACGAAAGCCCCTGCTGCCTGGAGAACTCCACGAACAATTCCGGTGTCGCCATCACGGTCGCGCCACCGACCAGAGCCAGCTCGCACTCCCCCGACCGCACCGCCTGCCCCGCCAGATGCAACGCGACCAACGACGACGAACACGCCGTATCCACGGTGACCGCAGGGCCCTCCAGTCCCAGCGCGTAGGACACCCGCCCGGACGCGACGCTCGGTGCGGTGGCGGGAATGCCATTGCCCGTCGCGCCGTACCTTGCCAACGAGGCGACACCGACATAGACACCGGTGCTGGTACCGCGCAGCGTCTCGGGGTCGATGCCCGCGTCCTCCAGCGCTTCCCAGGACACCTCGAGCAGTTGGCGCTGCTGCGGATCCATACCGAGCGCTTCGCGGGGACTGATGCCGAAGAAGCCCGCATCGAATTCACCTGCCCCATAGAGGAATCCGCCAGAACGCGTGTACGACTTACCCGGCACGCCGGGCCGCGGGTCGTACAGCGCGTCCAGATCCCAGCCGCGTTCGCGGGGAAAGTCCCCGATGACGTCGGAGGCGGAATCGACCATCTCCCACAATCCGTGCGCGGATGTGACACCTCCCGGGTACCGACAGCCCATGCCGACGATCGCCAACGGTTCCGGTGTGGACTTCGCGAGCAGGTTCCGGTTCTCCCGCCGCAGTCGCTCCACCTGTTTCATCGAGGCGCGCAGCGCGTCGACCAGGTTCGAATCGGTGACGCCCGTCATTTGTTTTCCTCCACGGCAGATTCGTGCTCATCGAACAGCTCGGCGTTCAGGGCACGGCGGATCAGACTTTCGGCATCCATGCCATCGATGTCCTCGTCATCGGCCGCGTCGCCGACAGCGACGGGGGTGCCCGCGAGTTCCATCAGGCTGCTCAACAGCCCCGTTTCCCGCAGGGTGGACAGCGGAATCGCGAGGAGCAATCGCCGCACCTCGGACTCTTCCTCCGAGGATCGATCGGACGTCGCCGCTGCGGAATCCGCGGTCAGGTCTCGAACGAATCGGGCGAGCACATCGGCGTTGGGATAGTCGAACATGAGGGTGGTTGGCAGGGCAAGGCCGGTCGCGACGTTCATGCGATTGCGGAACTCGACAGCGCCCAGCGAGTCGAAGCCCAATTCCTCGAACGGCTTTCGCGCTTCTATAGCGCTCGAGCCGGAATGTCCGAGTACCGCGGCGGCCTGCTCGCGCACCAGGTCCAGTACGAGTTCGTAGCGGCGCTCGTCGCTCAGACCGGTCAACCGCTCCAGCAGGCCGTGCTCGGCAGTCTCGTCAACCGCGGTGACCTTCGGACGCAGGAGCCCGACGAGCCCCGTCAGCAGGATCGGCAACCTCTGCTGTTCGGCCAGGGCGCGCAAGGTCAGGCGGTCCAAACGGGCAGGGACCAGCAGGGCACGGCCGGAGGCCAGCGCGGCGTCCCAGAGCGCCAGACCCTCGGTCACCGTCATCGCGACCAGCCCCGTGCGCTGCATTCGCGCCACGTCGCCGTCGGACAATCTGCCCGTCATCCCGGTCTCGTGGTCCCACAGTCCCCACGCCAGGGAAACGCCCGGAAGTCCGCGCGACCGCCGATAAGAAACCAATCCGTCCAGGAAGCGGTTGCCCGCCGCATAATTCGCCTGGCCCGCGGTGCCAAGTACCCCCGCGATCGAGGAGAACACCGCGAACAACGACAGATCCAGCCCCGCCGTCGCCTCGTGTAGATTCCAACCGCCATCGACCTTCGGTGCCAGCACGGTCCGCAGCCGATCGGCGTTCAGTGACCCGATCACCCCGTCATCGAGCAGACCTGCCGCGTGCACCACACCCGCCAGCCGCCCGGACGCGAGGATGCGAGAGACCAGATCGCCCACGGCGGCTCGATCCGCGACGTCACATGACTCCACCCGAACCCGTGCACCGGCGGAGCGCAGACGCTGCACCAGCGCGCCCACTTCGGGTGTGCCGGGGCCGCTGCGACTGGTCAGAACCAGATCCCGCACCCCGTGCGCATCGACCAGATGCTGGGCCAGCACCGCGCCCAAACCGCCCGTCCCGCCGGATATCAGCACCGCGCCTTCGGAGACGGGCGGCGTAACGGTGAGCACGAGCTTGCCGATGTGCCGAGCTTGGCTCAGGTATCGCAGTGCCTCGGAGACATTCTCGACACTCCACTGCATGACGGGCGGAGGCTCGAGCAGGCCCCGGTCGAAGAGTTCGACGAGTTCGGTCAATATCCGCTGGATGACGTCGGGACCGGCGCGCAAGAGATCGAAAGGCTGATAGTCCACCCCCGGGTACTTCGCGGCGATCACCTGCGGATCCCGGGGATCGGTCTTGCCCATCTCCATGAAACTGCCGCCGCGTGGCATCAGCCGCATCGAGGCATCGACGAATTCGCCCGCGAGCGCGTCGAGCACCACGTCCACACCACGACCGCCGGTGGCCGCCAGGAATTTCGACTCGAAATCCAGTGTGCGCGAGTTGCCGATGTGGTTCTCGTCGATCCCCATCGACCGCAGAACACCCCACTTCGCCGGGCTCGCGGTGGCGAAAACCTCGGCACCGCGAAATCTTGCGAGCTGCACCGCGGCATGTCCCACACCACCGGTGGCGGCATGAACGAGAACGCGATCGTGTGCGCCGAGCCCGGCCAGTTCGAACAGACCGAGGTACGCGGTGGCGAAGGCCACGGGGATGGCGGCGGCCTGAGCGAAGGACAGCCCGGACGGAATTCGCACGAGCAGCCGCTGATCGGTGGTCGACTCCGATCCCACCCGATCCTCGAAGACGCCCATGACGCGGTCTCCGGGCGCGAATCCGGTTACACCCGGCCCGACCTGCGTGACCACGCCCGATGCTTCACTGCCGAGCATGGCGTCCGCGCCCGGATACATGCCGAGTGCGATCAGCACATCGCGGAAGTTCAGACCGACAGCCCGCGTCGCGATGCGCACCTGACCCGCCGCCGGTGGCTCGGGAACCGATGACAGCAGGCGGACGTTGTCGAGTGTCCCCGCCTCGGTGACGTCCAGCAGCCATGGACCTGCGCCAGGAACGACCGCCGCCGCGTCCACCCGTTCGAGCCTGGGTACCAGAATCTCATCACCGCGCAGCGCGATCTGCGACTCCTCGACGGGAACCCGCGTCAGCACTCGGCCGACAGCGCTGCCGTCAATCGGAACATCGCTGTCCAGCAGCGTGATTCGGCCGGGAAATTCGGATTGCGCCGAAGACACCAGGCCCCACACCGCCGCGCCCGCGGGATCGGCGACGGCACGACCGCCGGTATCTACCGCGCCACAGGTGAGCACTACCAGCCGCGTCGCGGACCGGCGAGCGTCGGCCAGCCATTCTCGAAGCACGGCCAGCGTGCGCCCGGTCAGCGCATGCGCGCGCTCCGCCATGTCGAAACCGGTCGTGGCGGCAGCTTTTCCGCGATCGACGGCGCAGCGTATTGCCACGACCTCACGCACCGCCCCGCGCGATTCCTCGGCGTTCGTCAACCGTGAGAGGCAGTCGGGGTCGGCGAGATCGGCGACTCGAACCGCGGCGATCCGGTCCGGGGCGACCTCGGCGCCGACCGATATCCAGCGCATGTGGTGCAAGCCGTCGGCCGCCGTTGCGGCCAGGGCGCCGGCCAGCCTCTGGGCCGAAATCGGCCGCAGTGACAGCGATTCCACCGTCATGACGGGTCGCCCGGCCAGGTCTGCCACGTCCAGGGATACCCTGCCGGGTGCGATGACGCGCAGCCGCGCTCGAACCTTGGTCGCGCCCTGGGCGTGCAGCCGCACACCCGACCAAGCGAACGGCAGCACCACCTCGTCATCGTTTCCCGACGTGAGCAGCACGGCCTGAAACACCGCATCGAGAAGTGCCGGGTGGATGCCGAATCCAGGAGTGACGCCGGCCTCCGGCAGGATCGCCTCGACGAAGGTGTCGACATCGCGGCGCCACACGCGGGACAGCCCCTGGAACACCGGCCCATACCGATATCCCCGCTGCGACAGGCTTTCATACGCTCGGTCGAGATCCATCGCACGGGCGTCGGCGGGCGGCCAGGACCGTAGCTCGGGTACCGGCCGGGGAGCCGATACCAGCGGTGTGATGAGCCCTTCGGCATGGGTCGACCAGGCGCGCGCGTCGATATCGACTGTATCGCCGTGTGTTTCGGACTCCGAGCGGGCGTAGATCGTGACCGCTCTCGCCCCTTCGGAATCCGGCTCGTCGACGATGATCCGCAGCGCGACGGGCACATCGGTGAGCAGCAGCGGTGCGGTTATCGTCAGTTCTCGCACCGTCGCACAGCCAACCCGCTCGGCCACCGCCGTCACGAGATCGACGAAACCCGTACCGGGCAACAGAACTCGATCGAAGACGGCATGGTCGGCCAGCCACGGCATCGCGGCGCGTGACAGGCCGCCGGTCACCACCAGCCTGCGGCTGTCCGGCGACTCCACCACCGCTTGCAGCAGCGGATGGTCCACTGCGGGCAGGCCGAGCCCGGCCGCCTGCGTCCGCGACGGCTGCGCGCGCCAGAACCGCTGCCGATCGAAAGCGTACGGCGGCAACGGCACGCGGTGGCCGCCGGAAGCAGCGGTGACCGCGCTCCAGTCCACCACACCCCCCGCGGTGAACAGCCGCGCGACGGCGGTCAGCAATGCCGTCGGCTCCGGCACGCGGGCGCGCAGGCCGGCGATGGCGACCGTGGTCGCGGGATCGGCGGATTCACCGATCATCGAGGTCAGTGCCGCCCCCGGACCTACCTCGAGGAAACGAGACACACCCGAGGCGGTCATGGCCGCGACACCGTCGGCGAATCGCACCGGCTCGCGCACATGCTGCACCCAGTACTCCGGTTCGGCATAGCCGGGTCCGGCCGGTTGCCCCGTCAGGTTCGATAGCACCGGGAGGGTCGGTTCCGATACGGAGGTCTGCGCGATCTCGGCCGCGAATTCCTCCAGCATCGGGTCCATCAGAGCCGAGTGGAACGCATGTGAGACGCGCAGCCGGGTCGTCTTGTGACCGCGTTCGGCACAGGTCTTCGCGATCGCCTCGACCGCGGTGACTTCACCCGAGATCACCAGCGACATCGGCCCGTTCACCGCCGCGATGCTCGCGGTGGACGACACCAGATCTTCGATGTCGGCCTCACGAGCACCGATGGCGATCATGGCCCCGCCCTCGGGCAGTGCCTGCATGAGCCTGCCACGCACCGTCACCAATCGCGCCGCGTCCGCCGCCGACAGCGCTCCGGCCACATGCGCGGCGGCGATCTCGCCCACGGAGTGCCCCATGACCGCGTCCACCGCGACGCCCCAGGACCTCAGCAGCCGGAAGAGCGCGACTTCGACGGCGAACAGCGCAGGCTGCGCATACCGCGTCGAACGCAGCAGCGCTTCGTCGCTTCCCCACATGACCTCGCGCAGTGGACGATCCATCCACCGATCCAGTTCCACCAAGACTTCGTCGAGCGCCGCGGCGAACACCGGGAACGCATCGGCCAGCTCTTTGCCCATTCCGAGGCGCTGGGAACCCTGTCCCGAGAACACCAACCCGGTGCGACCCGGTGCCGACCGGCCCGTCACCACGCCCCCCGCGCTGCCCTGCGCGTGCACCGCCTCCAGTCCCGACAGCAGTTCCGCTGTGCCGGAGCCCAATACGACGGCCCGGTGCTCGAACAGCGATCGACCGGCCAGGGATACCGCCACGTCCGCAGCCGACAGCGTGCCCGAGGCGCAAAAACGCCGCAGCCGGTCTGCCTGCCCGCGCAGCGCCCCCGGGGACTTCGCGGATATCACCCATGGCAGCAACCAGGGGGCGGAGATCGGCGAATCCCTCATCACCGCTGAGCTTTCGGTGAGAGCAGGTGCCTCTTCGAGGATGACGTGGGCGTTGGTACCCGAAATCCCGAACGACGACACCCCCGCACGCCGCGGACGACCATATCGCGGCCACTCCCG
>NZ_JBEXFQ010000080.1:0-6119 GCF_040606855.1 Nocardia sp. NPDC005366 | reverse complement strand
ACCGATATCGTTCTCTACCCGCTTTCCTGTTGTGGTTCGACGAGCCGATTTCAGGAGAGTGGTGTGTTTTGAGTACAGGGTGTTGGACGGTCCATCGGTACGACTTGGAGCGGTCGTGGCCTGATCTGCCGGATGCGGTCGCCGGTCATGGGGTGGATCTGGTGTCGTGGGCGCACCGGCTCGGCGTGCGTGATGGTCAGCGGTTCATATTGGGGCCCAATGGGTTTCCCGATGTTCGGGTGAACGCGTTTCTGGCTTCGCCGACGATGCGGAACAAGGCTGCGACGACGAACCATGCCTACACGCACTGTCTGGCGTTGTGGTTGAACTTCCTGCTGAGCAGGGACCGGCAGTGGTGGGATGCCACGGATGAGGATGCCGAGGAGTTCGAGTTCTGGAGACTGACCGATCCGGCGAACGAGTCCACGGTGGGCACCGCGGCGTTCGCCAAGGATGTCGCGGCGTGCAAGTTGTTCTACAAGTGGGCTTCCGGCCGTTTCGGTGATGTGGTCGATGTGTTCGCTGACGTGGATTTTCCGGTCGCGAAGCGGGAAGCGTCGGTGAAGTGGCTGGATCCGGCCGCGATCGCCCGGTGGCGGGATGTGGGGGTGCGGGGCCGGTTGCTCGACGGTCGTCGCGACAGGGCGTGGCGGGGACGCAACGAGCAGCGTGATGCCGCGTTCGTCGATGGCCTCTACAGCACGGGGTTGCGGTTGAGTGAGTGGGCCAGCGTGGTGTTGCCGGAGCTGCCGGCGGTGAGGTCGGGGCGTGGCTTCTACACGGCCGATTTGGCGAACCGGTGCGCGAAAGGCGGTTACGGGCACAGGTATTGGATCGGCAACAAGGCGTTGAGCGGGGTCCGGGCATACGTCGAGGGCGCGCGGGCGCGGGCGGTGCGCGGCGCGCAGGCCGCAGGCCGCTACGAGGCCCTTGCGCGGGCGCGGGTGGTCGAAGCGGAACGAGGCAGGGATTCGGTGGCGCTGGCCGACGGGCAGGGCGGCACGGTGTTCCGATCGTGGGGTCTGTTGTCACCGGCTATGCGGCGCAGGCTGTTTCGGCGGACTGGAGCGGGGTTGGAGCCGTTGGCGGTGTGGTTGAACGAAGACGGTCTCCCACGGGATCCGCATGGTTGGCATCACAGCTTCGATGCCGCGAACGAGCGGATCGCGCGGGTGGGTTTGACGGACTTCTCGGCGACCGCGCACATGCATCGCCATTCGTTCGCGTTGAAGTGGTATTCGATCGGCAAACTCGCCTTCGGTCGGCGGCTGGCGCATCTGGACGGCGAGGCGCTCGAGGATTTCCGCGAGCAGTTCGGCGACACGTGGGACCTGGTGGCGACGATGCTGGGGCATCAGCGGGTCCAGACGACGAAGAACGTGTATCTGGCGCCGTTTCGGAATTTGGACGTGGAGATCCTGCTCGCTCACGCCGAGGGGTTTCCGGTCGCCCAGTTCATGGCCCAGGCGCTCGCCGATCACCCGATGGTGATCGGCGACCCGGTGGGCGGGCTCCGGTGAGTCGCGCGGGACGCAGGGCCACCCTGCCCGTCGGTGGGTCGAGCACCGAACGCGGGTTGCTTCACGGCGCGATGGTGGTCCGCTGTTTCAACCAGGACGGTGACCGGCGACGCGATTTCGACTTCGCCCGGTTGCCGGGCAACGATGACATCCGCCGCGCTCTGGCGGCGGCGTTCGCCGCTCGCACGGCTCCCGGCGCCGGGTTGACGTCGATGAACTCGATGCTCAATCTGTTCGTCTGCGTGCGCTTGTTCGCCCGCTACCTCGAGGGTCTGGCGCGTCCACTCGCGCGGTTGCCGGATCTGACCCCCGAGCACATCGACGGGTTCTACGACCATCGCCGCGTCGTCTCGGAGTTCACGGCCTGGGCCGAGGTCGGGACGATGAAGAAACTGTTGCTGCGCGCCGAGGGCCTGGACGAGGCGCTGGTGGCCAAACTGCGCACACCCCATCCGCCCCGAGCGCGTCGCTCGACGGGCAAGAACAGCTACAGCCGATCGGAGTTCACCCGGATCGCCGAGGCCGCCCGCGGCGATCTTCGAGCCGCCGCCAAGCGGATACGCGGGAACCGGGCGCTGCTCGAGCGATACCGCGCCGGGACACTCGAAGATCCCGACCGGCGCCTGGAGCTGCTGGACTTCGTCGACCGTCACGCCGATATCCCACGGCATGCCGGCCGGTTGGGCACGGGCGTCGGTGAGATCCGGGATTGGTGGGTGACAGGGTTCGGGACGGTGATCGAGGTTGTCGGTTGGGCGCATCTGACCGGCCTGGAAGCGATGGCCGGGGCGGTGTTGTTGACCGTGATGACCGGCCAGAACAGCAGCGTCGTGTTCGGCACCCCCGCAGCGCATCACCGCACCGACGGACAAGCCACCGACCTCGCCACCGCCATCGTCGACACCCGCAAACCGCGTCGAGGACCCCGCGCTTACTCGAATCTGGTGTTGTCGCAGGTTCCGGACTGGATCAACATCCCGTCCGATCCGGATGAGGTGTCTGCTCGCGATGAACTACACACTCCGTTCGGCGTCTACAGATTGCTGGTGGAGCTCGCCGCCCGATCGCGCGAACTCATCGGCGCCGACCGGCTGCTGATTGCCTACCACGGCAAAGGCGGCCCAGGTCACCGGCGGGGACTACGTGCCATCACACCAGCGGCATTCCTGGCGCCCTGGTCGAATCACCACCGGATCCCGGCCGACGACACCGGTCCCGAACAGAGCCTCGCCCCGCTGAGGGTGACGATGAGCGTCTTGCGGATGACCTACCTCGAACTGCATCAAAAGCCCGTCGCTCACACCGAGTCGACACTGGTCAACGACTATCTGGCACGCAACCGCGGCAATCTCGCCCGATACCGTCGCGTCGTCGCCGACGCGCTGGCCGCCGAGGTCGACAAAGCCCGCACCCACGCGGTGATGACAGGGCTCACAACGACCGATCTCGCCCGGGCTCAACACGATCCCGATGGTGTCGCGGCCGAGCACGGCATCGATGCGGCGATGTTGAAGCGGATGCTCGGCGGTGAACTCGACACCGTCATGAACGCCTGCCTCGACAACACCCACAGCCCGCACGCACCGGCCGGTCAACCATGCCGGGCCTCGTTCATGCAGTGCCTGGACTGCCCCTGCGCGAGGGCTCTGCCGCGCCACCTACCGATCCAGGTCCTGGTTCACGACCGCCTGCACGCCCGCAAGTCGGAGATGACCCCGCTGGACTGGGCTCGCCGGTTCGCGTTGCCGCACGCCCAACTCGCCGAACTGATCAACCGACACGACAGCCACGACATCGAGGACGCGCGCACCGACGCCACCGACACCGACCGCGATGTGGTGCAACGATTCTTGAACCGGGAGCTCGACCAACGATGAACAACACTGCCCTCCAACCGATCCGGCCGCACCGCGCCGCTGACCGTGACTGGCCCACCGACGAAACTGTCGTGCTCGCTGACCGCGATCTGGTGCCCGACGCCGATCCGCACACGTTGTCACGTTTCGGGCACAGCGTCTGGCGTCTCGATGAGGCGATCTTCGAGCAGCACTCCAAGGCATCGAGCCTGAACTTCGCCGCGGTTCCCGAGCCGTTGAGATTCGCCGCGAAACACTATGCCTGGCAACAGATCAACACCGATTCCCATGTCCAACTGCACCGCACCACCACCTCGCGACCAGCGATCAAGAGCATCGCGTCCAACTGGTCGGCATTCAAGATCTTCCTGCTCTGGCTCCACCGCCACCGCATCACCGAATTCCGACAGATCACCCCGGCCCTGCTCGACCGCTACCTCGACCATCTCATCGACACCGACCTCTCCCTGGACCGCAAGCACGACTGCGTGATCGAGGTCCGGCGTTTGTGGTGCTATCGCGACCACCTGCCCGAGCACATGCGACTGCCGACACTGCCGCCCTGGGGCGGTGATTCCTCGCGAGACCTCTTCGACCGGGTCCGCCCGCAGCGCGACAACCTCACTCGGCGGATCGCCGAATCCACGATGACCTCGCTGCTGGGATGGGCGCTGCGGTTCGTCGAGGTCTTCTCCACCGACATCCTGGCCGCTCACGCCGAATACGTGTTCCTTCACCAACGAAGCCCGCAACAACAACTCCGAACCCGGGGACCGGTCGCGCGGCGACCGAAAGGCCAGATCGAGGCCCTGATGGCCGACTACCTGCAACGCCTTGTTGACACCGGCGGATCCCTGCCGGGCAAGGTCGGCGACGACGGAGAGGTGGCGGTCGACTGGAACCACGTCGGCAAAGTCCTCGCCTGCACGGTCGGACCCTCGATTCCCGCCGGTCGGATGCTGCTCGAGTCCGCGGTCCCGGTCGCCGACGCCGCTTACCTGGACACAGCGATCACCGCCAAGTTCAACGGTGTCACCTGGCGCGATCGACCCATCGACTACTTCGAAGCCCTCCCACTGGCGCGGCGGTTGAGCACCGCCTGCCTGATCGTCGTCGCCTACTTGTCAGGCGCCCGCGCGGGCGAAGTCCTCAACCTACGACGCGGCTGCGTCGAACACGACCCCGTGACCGGGCTCTGGCTGATGAACGGGCTCTACTTCAAGGGCGCGGTCGACACCGAAGGACACAAACTCCCCGCAGGAGCCCCGCGCCGAGATCCATGGGTCGTCGTCGAGCCGGTCGCCACAGCGATTGCAGTGCTCGAACAGCTCCACGACCAGCCGGTGCTGTTCCCGAAATCGCTGGAACCGCGTCGTCGACTGCAAAACACCAAACGAGCCGGCGCAGCTCGCGACCCGCAAAGCGTGTCCAAGGACCTGGCCACGTTCATCGACTGGGTCGACAACTACGCCGAGCCGCACAACCTGCCCGCAATTCCAGCCGACCCCCGAGGGGCGCTCAATATCTCCCGATTCCGACGCACCCTGGCCTGGTTCATCCGCCGCCGCCCCCGCGGCCTGGTCGCGGGCGCGATCCAATACGGCCACGTCCACACCCGGCTGATCCAGGGATACGCAGGCACCTACGACTCCGGATTCCCCGACGAATACGCCTTCGAGGACTTCCTGACCCGCCTGGAAGAACTCGCCGAGGACCAACGGGCACTCGACACCGGCGAACACGTCAGCGGCCCCGCCGCGCACGCCTACCAGCTACGAGTCGACGCGGCGAGCAAACAATTCGCCGGACATGTCCTCACCAGCAGCAGACAAGCACGCGACCTGCTCGGCAACCCACTCTTGCAGATCTTCCACGGCGACGGCATGACCTGCGTCCTCGACCCCGCCAAAGCCGCCTGCCAACTACGCGGCACCGCCGAGGACCCCCTGGTCACACCCGACATCAGCGACTGCCGTCCCCGCTGCCAGAACATCGCCCGAACCGACCGAGACATCACCAGAATCCGTTCCCGCCGAGACGAACTCGCCGTCATCGTCGCCGATCCGCTCGCACCACCGATCCGACACCAACGCGAACAACACGAACTCGACCGACTCGACACCATCCTGGAAAACCACCGATGAACCCACCCCCGCCCGCGGAAACCGATCCCGCCCGCAAGAAGATCATCGCCGCGATGGACCGCCTCCTCGACGGCACACCCCTTCGCTCGAGCGGACGACTCAGCATCTCCCAACTCGCCATCGAAGCCGACCTCGGCCGCTGGCGCCTCACCCACCAGCACCTCGACCTCAAAGAACAATTCCAAGCACGCGTCAAAGCCAACGAAAAAGCCGCAAGCACAACCGAACTCAGCGACTACGAGGCACTGCGCGCAAAACACGCCGACTTGCGCGCCCACTGCGCCGAACTCGAACAACGCCTCCAACTCTACGCAGGCGTGATCAATCTGCTGGTCCTGGAGAAACAGGCCGCCGACAACAACACACCGGTCAGCGACCTCGACGACGGCCGCAGACGACGACGCAAACCACCCACCCTGATCGGCCCCTGCTAGAACCTCGCAGACAACGGAGACTCACGCCAATGCGTCAGGCGAACAACAGATCCCGGATCCCGAACTGTTGCGGACAACCAACCTTTCGGGAATCATCTGACCAGCCGAAAACCATGCAACAAGAACCAATCCAGCAACAGGTTCGAACTGGCGATAGAAATATCG
>NZ_JBEXFQ010000079.1:0-6301 GCF_040606855.1 Nocardia sp. NPDC005366 | reverse complement strand
CACGGTATGACAAGTTGGCCATCACCTACCGCGCCGGAGTCGTCCTGGCCCTGATCGTGGAGTGGCTCAGGTCATTGGGAGACAGAACCTAGCGGCATCGTGCGCGCGTATGCCACCGCGCGATGACCTTCGTCACTCCGGCAAACATTCAGCACGGCTCCGGATCGGTCGTTCACGAAAACTGAATGAATCTCGTAGGAAAGCTTGGTTGTTCTCCACTCTGCCGCTGTGCACACTCACATCGGAGCGCAGAGGCGTTCGAATTCGATCATCACGGAGGGAGCGGCACATGAGCGTTCGGCTTTCGGCGTCCCGCCGCTCGATCTCTCGGTGCGTCCGCCGCGCGGCCACTCGCTGTTGTCGCTGATCGCCTCGCCCCGACCCGTTTCCGGCTGTGTTCCAGAGCTGTCGCAGCCAACCCCTTTCAGTTCTCGCGGGACTTCGCGTGGAGTTCGCACGCGTGGTCGATTACCCAGGAGTTCCCCAGATGTCACGAAGTTTGTTCGTCCGAGCGACGGTGCTCGCGGCGGCGACGGCGATCGCCGCCGCCGTACTGACCGGGTGCGCGGCCTCCGGTAACCGGGTGACCGGCGCCGATGACAGCGCCACACCCGTGGCGGGCGGCACGCTGCGTTTCGCGGTTCTCGACGCTCCGGCGAATCTCGACCCGCATTCGGGCAGCTCCTACCCGGAATCGCTGATCACCAGCAACATCACCGACAAATTGACCTATCAGAATCCGCAAACCGGTGCGATCGAACCGTGGCTGGCGAAATCCTGGGAGTTCAACGATCAGCTGACCGAATTCACCTTCCACCTGCGCGACGATGTGACCTTCAGTGACGGCACCAAGTTCACGGCGGATTCGGTCAAGGAGAATTTCGACCTGCTCGGACGGGGTAACAAGGAACTCGGCATCATTCCGGTCACCGCCTACTGGGTGGGGTACCGGGACACCGTCGTCGTCGACCCGCTGACCGTGCGCGTGAGTTTCGATCGGTCGAATGCCGGTTTCCTCCAAGCGCTTTCGCTCTACTTCTCCGGCATCGTCGGGCATTCGACGCTGCGGTTGCCGAAGGATCAGCGCGGGCTCGCCCAGAATCTCGTGACGACCGGGCCGTTCACCGTCGCCGAACACGTCTACCAGCAGAAGACCGTGCTGAAGAAACGTTCCGGATACAACTGGGCGCCCGCGAGCCGCGAACACGCCGGTGAGGCCTATCTCGACACCGTCGAGATCGATGTCATCCCGGAGGCGGGCGTACGCACCGGCGCCCTGCGGTCGGGCCAGGTGGACGCCATCCTCGATGTCAACAACACCGACGAGGCCCCGTTGAAGAACGAGGGGTATCGCATTGTCCCGCAGCTGATTCCGGGACGTGATATCTCGCTGGATCTGAAGACCGATCTGTTCCCGACCAATGACAGGGCGGTCAGGGAGGCCGTCAAACTGGGCTGGAACCGCGACGCCCTCGCCAAGACGGTGCTCACCGACAGTTACCGGGTGTCCAGTTCCGTGATCTCCTCGCGGGTGCCGGGTTACGTCGATTTCAGCGCCGACCTGAAACAGGACCAGAAGAAGGCCGAGCAGATACTCGAATCGGCGGGCTGGAAGAAGGGTTCGGACGGAATCCGGGTGGACAAGGACGGCCGACGGCTCGAACTGGCACTGCTCGGGATCAACAATCTGGTGAACAACAAACCCGCCTACGAACTGATCCAGCAGGATCTGCGTAAAATAGGCATCGACCTGCGGCTCAACGTGCTGCCCATTCCGGATTACACCGCGGCGGCCACTCAGCAGCAGCGCTGGAATATCCAGGTGGCCAATCAGAGTCGCGCCGATGTGGCCGTACTCGAGCAGGTGTATTCACCGCAGTACGGCAATATGTCCAAACTGGCGCAGACCGATCCGCTCTACCAGCAGGCGATCACCACACTCAGCGCGGTGAGCAGAACCCTGGACAGCGGTCAGCGGGCCGCCGCCGCCGAAGCGGCGCAACGTTTCCTGCTCGTGGATCAGGTTCTGACGGTTCCTGTCTACAACCCCGCGCAGGTGACCGCGGCCAGCCCGAAGGTGCACAACATCGCCTACGAGGCGCAGTCGCGGAATGTCTTCTACGACACCTGGATCGAGGCGAGGTGGCCCGCATGGTCCGGTACGCGTTCGCCAAATTGGGGCAGGCGGTCTTCGTGGTGTGGGGCGCCTACACCGTGACCTTCGTCCTGCTCTACGTCCTGCCCTACGACGCGGTCGACCTACTGTTCGATCCGACGCAGGGTGATCTGATCACCGCCGAGGACAAAGATAACGCGCGGGTGTACTACGGGTTGGACCACAACCTGGTCGGCCAGTATCTGCACCGCCTCTTCGAGGCGGCGCAGGGGAATTTCGGCGCGTCGACCCGTAGCGGTGAACAGGTGTGGCCGCTGATGATGTCGGTACTTCCACAGACCGCGGCGCTGGCGGGTTTCGCGTTTGCGCTCGCCGTCGTCATCGCCTTCGCGGTGGCACTGACGGCGGGCTACACCCGGACCCGATGGTTCGCCGATCTGGTCGCCACCCTGCCCGCCGCCGGTGTCTCGGTGCCGGTGTTCCTGGTGGGATTGGCGATCCTGCAGGTGTTCTCGTTCCAACTCGGCTGGTTCCCGCCGATCGGCAACGAGGGCTTCTCCTCGCTGGTGCTGCCCGCGGTGACCTTGGCCATCCCGGTATCCGCCCCGATCGGACAGTTGCTGATCAAGAATTTCGACACCGGACTGCGTTCGGGCTATGTGACGGTATCGATCGCCAAGGGTGCGACCAGGTTGTGGGTGCTGGTGCGCGAGGTGCTCGGGAATGCCGGTCTGCCCGCGTTGACCATCGCCGGCATCACCTTCGGCAATCTGCTCGCGGGTGCGGTGATCGTCGAAACCATTTTCTCCCGTTCGGGTTTGGGCCGACTGACCGAGACGGCGGTGCGCACGCAGGACGTTCCACTGGTGCAGGCGGTGGTGGTTTTCGCCGCGCTGGTCTTCGTGACGGTGAATTTCGTGGTCGACCTCATCTACCCGCTACTCGATCCCCGGCTGCGGACCCGCCTGCGGACAAGGACACCGGCATGAGCGTTCTGGAAATCCCCGCCGTGGCGGCGCAGCGGCGTATCCGCCGGGTAGTGCGCGCGGTCACCGGGGCACCGGGGCTGACGCTGTCCTCGCTGATGATCGTCACCGTGATCGCGTGGGCGCTGGCTCCCTCCGTGTTCACCGGATTCGATCCGAACGAGGGTGATTCGGACGCCAGTTTCCAGGCGCCGAGCCCGGCGCACTGGTTCGGCACCGACCGACTCGGCCGGGATCTGCTGGCCCGCGCCATCTACGGCACGTCGACCACGGTCAGCGCCACCCTGCTCGCGGTCGCCATCGGTTTCGTGATCGGCGCGTCGATCGGGCTGTTCAGCGGTTTCGTCGGCGGCCGGGTGGATTCGGTGATCATGCGATTCGTCGATGTCCTGCTGGCGATTCCCGGTCTGCTGCTGGCCATGACCGTGGTGACAGCGCTCGGCTACGGCACCATCAATATCGCGGTGGCCGTGGGCATTTCGGCGGTCGCCGCGTTCGCGCGCGTCATGCGCTCGGAAGTGCTCAAGATCGCGGGCAGCGATTATGTCGAGGCCGCCTACGGCTCGGGAGCGGGATTCGTCCGGGTCGTCATGCGCCACGTGCTGCCCAATTCCGTCTCGGCGGTGCTGTCGCTGGCCGCGCTGGAATGCGGTGCGGCGGTGCTCGCGGTGGCCGCGCTCGGCTTCCTCGGCTATGGCGCGCCGCCGCCGCAGCCCGAATGGGGACTCGCGGTCGCCGAAGGCCGCGACTATCTGGCGACCTACCCGTGGATCTCCATCCTGCCCGGCGTGCTGATCGCCGTAGTCGTGCTGTCCACCAACAGGATCGGCCGATCGCTAGGAGAGTTGTGATGAGCGCGAACGAAACCCTGCTGCGGGTCGAGGATCTGAGCGTGCGATACGGGCCGGGCGCCGACAACGCTGTCGACGGTGTGTCGCTGGCGGTGCGGCCCGGCGAATTCGTCTCCATCGTCGGGGAATCCGGCTCGGGTAAGAGCACGACCATTCACGCCGCCCTGCACCTGTTGCCCGCGGGTGCGCGGGTGCGGGCGACGGCGCTGGAATTGGACGGCAAGGACACCGCGAAATGGAATGACCGTCGGCTGTCGCGGCTGCGCGGACCGTTCGTCGGATTCGTCCCGCAGGATCCCGGTACCTCACTCAATCCCGTCAAACGCGTGGGAACGCAGGTGCTGGAGGCGATACGGCTGCACCGGCGGATTCCCTCCGGTCCGGGCAGGGAATTGGCGCTGGCCAAACTCGAATTGGCGGGACTGCCGGATCCCGAGCGCGTGTACGAGCGGTATCCGCACGAATTGTCCGGCGGAATGAAACAGCGCGTGCTCATCGCGATCGCACTCGCCAACGATCCGGCGCTGCTGGTCGCCGACGAGCCGACCTCGGCGCTCGATGTGACGGTGCAGAAGGTCATCCTCGACCATCTCGCCCGGCTGCGCGCCACGCTCGGCCTCGGAGTGCTGCTCGTCACCCACGACCTCGGCGTGGCCGCCGAGCGTTCGGACCGGCTGCTGGTCATGCGGCGCGGCCGGATCGTCGAGCAGGGGACGGTGGAGCAGATACTGGCCCACCCGCGCGAGGAGTACACCCGACAGTTGGTCGAGACGGCCCCGTCCCGACACAGCACGCGACTGGAACCCTCGCGGACACGGGAAATCGTCACCACTACCACGAAGACAAACTCGGGTGCGCCGCTGCTGAGCCTGCGGGGACTGACCAAAACCTTCGGCCCCGGCGGATTCCGCGCGGCCGACGATGTCTCCATCGACGTCGCAACCGGTTCGACACATGCCGTCGTCGGGGAATCCGGTGCGGGCAAATCGACCGTCGCGCGTATCGCCGTCGGCTTCGCCACACCGGACAGCGGGTCGGTGTGGTTCGACGGACAGCAGATCAGCGGCCGTTCGCGCAGACAGTGGCGGCAGGTGCGCAGGGGTATCCAGTTCGTCTACCAGAACCCGTATTCCTCCCTCGATCCGCGATTCGATGTCGAACAGATCATCGCGGAGCCGTTGGTGACCTTCGCGCTGACCGAAAACCGAGCACAGCGGCGTCAGCGGGTGATCGAACTGCTGGATTCGGTGGCGTTGGAGCGGGCGCACCTGGGCAGGAAACCCGCCGAACTCTCGGGTGGGCAACGTCAGCGGGTCGCGATCGCCAGGGCGCTCGCGGCCGGACCGCGGGTGCTCGTCCTCGACGAGGCGGTCTCGGCGCTCGATGTGTCGGTACAGTCGCAGATCCTGCAACTGCTTGTCGACCTTCAGCACGAGCAGGGACTGACGTACCTGTTCATCACCCACGATCTCGGCGTGGTGCGTCTGGTCGCCGACGAGGTCACCGTCATGCGGGCTGGTCGCGTCGTCGAATCGGGCACCGTGGCCTCGGTATTCGCCGCTCCGGTGCACGACTACACCCGGCAATTGCTGGCAGCGGTGCCCGGTGTCCGCACCGGAACTCCCGAACTGGTCCGCGTCTGAATCCCGTAGCGGGGGTTCGGGTGCCTCGCGGGATTCCTGGAGAAAAACTGAACGATTCTCGTAGAGCATCTGCCTTGTTCGGTCGTGGAGCCCTTCGGATACTGGAATTCGTTGCGGTGAGCGGAGAAAGGAGTTCCCATGGCAATGGCTCGAATCGCGGTCGTGGGAATCGCACACCGCCGCCACTGTTGTCGCCGCTGATCCGCGCGTTTTCGTACAGGGTTCCGATCCTCGCGTGGCGAGGACGACGAGGTAGTGGGCTGACCGAAACACATGAATCTTTCGATATTCGACCGCGCGCACGCCGTGGGCGGCATCGCGCGAGTCGACTATTCGCCGCTCGTACTGAGCCTCGTATACACGGCATGCGCCGATTTCCCGGTGCCGCGGCACTGGGTGGACACCGTGCGCTGTGGCGGTCGCGCCCTCGAGTCGCCCGCACGCGCCACGACCTTGGGCAGAAAGGTGAACCGCCGATGACAGCCGTGGTATCCGAGCGGACCGCGCACGGACTCGACGACGCCGCGTTCGTCGCGGCGTTGACAGTGATCGCCGAACGGGCCGAGGAGCACGACCGCACCGGCGCATTCCCGTTCGCGGCCTTGCGCGCCCTGCACGAGATCGGCGCACCCGCTCTCGTCGTGGCCACCGAATTAGGTGGGCACGGCGCGGGTATAGCCGAAGCACGAGAGAGATAGGAAGAGA
>NZ_JBEXFQ010000078.1:0-6790 GCF_040606855.1 Nocardia sp. NPDC005366 | reverse complement strand
TTCGTCCCTAAGCAAGCCGAATTATCGCAGTTCAGAGCACCTTTCGCCATTTCAAAGCCGCTATCAGCTCATCCGGCGTGATTGACCGAGGCTAAGCGACGTCCGTCGATGGCCCGAAGAACAGGGCGCGCGGAAAGTGCTGACCGACTATCTGCAAGGGCTTCCTCCCGATCCGGGCGCAGAACAGACGGCATCGTCGCTGCTGCACGGATACGGGCTCGATTTTACCGGTGCGGATCTGTCCGGGCTGGATCTGCTCGGCGCTGAATTCAGCGGAGCCACGCTGACCCGCATGTTACTTGTCGGCGTCGACCTCTACACGGCATGGCTCGCTGGGGCGCAACTGTCGCAAGCTGATCTCAGCGGTGCCGATCTTCGGAAGGTTCAGGCCCGGGGTTGTCATGCTCGGTCCGCGAAGTTGTGTGGTGCGCAGCTGCAACGCGCCGATTTCAGCGAGTCGGATCTATTCGGCGCTGACCTCAGTGGTGCCCGACTGCGACGCACATCGTTCTACGGGGTGGATCTGCGGCAAGCGGTTCTCCACGAATGTGTCTTCGGGAAAACATGGTTCTCGGGTGCGCGAATGGCGGGCTGTGACGTGAGCGGTTGCAGCGGCTCGGTCACGGGACCTGTCGACATCGGGGTCGATTCGCCGCGCCTACTGGACGGACCCGAACTACTGGATTGGTTCACCTCGAACGGCGCACCCGATGTCGAGGTCGAGGTACACCAGACCGGATAGGTCCGTGCACCACAAACATGCCCACCAGTGGCCGCATTGACTGGACTCCGTGGACCGGTCTCATTACCTGACGGATCGGGCGATTTGGGCAACAGCCGCTTCGAATCGTCTGCGGCCTCCGGGGGAGTTCAACCCGCGGGCTGAGCAGTGCGGAATCTTGCCGGGGAGGACGTAGAAGTCGCGATCGATTCCAGCCCGAGCCCATCCGTCACGGGCAGCAGTGCCCAGCAACAGCACCTGCTCGAGGTCGGGGCACAGATCGACGACTTCCCGTGTCCAGCGCACCGCTCGGGCGCGCTCGGCGGGGGTCGAGCCGCCGTTCTTGACTCCGGCCACCGGGAACGGGACAACGTTCCAGTGCACGACTCGCGACCACTGCACGCCGTGGCGCGCGTACGCTTCGCGGCAATTGCGGGCGGTGCGATCATCGTTATCCAAACTCAACAACCCCGACCCGGTTCCCGCCTCGGCTTTGGTGGACGGGTTGTCGAGCAGGACCAGCACCCGCGCCCCGGTACCGCCTTGGTCCGGATCGACATACGGGACATGCCCCTGCGGCAAGCCGATCGATGCGGCGATCCGATCGGCGAGATCGTTCAGGGGCTTCACGTGAGGGGCGCGAATACGCGCCATTTTCTCGGCCACCACAGCAGGGTCGGCGTTGCGTCCGTTCGGCATACGACAGACGATGACACGGACGCGTCGAGTTCGGTATGCGTTCCGGCATGTGCGGTAGCTCGGTGCCTGTTCGTCGAGGTCTATATTTACTCGATACTTTCAGCCGAATCGGCCCGAAAATGATGCAGCGCAGCCGAACTCGCATGAATATAGCGGAAAGCTATATTCACTGGTAAGAGTAGCTGCACGAAGCTGATCGCAGAGAGCCGAATTGTGGTGCGGCAGAAGCAGAAGTTCTACCATTGAACTATATCGGCTCGCGTTCGAACGCGTCGCTTCGCCCCTGATTCAGTGGCACCGACGGGCTCACCTTGTCCTCGACGAGGCAACAGCGTGCTGTGTCGCTGACCGGATCCGCGCAACCCTCGGCGCCTGGATCGGAAGAGGCTACCGGGACGCGGCTGACTTCAGACCGCTGTTGCGACGGCGGTGAAGGTGCCGAGGTCCTCTGCGGTGTTGCCGTCGCGGACGACCCCGAGCAGTTCGTCGAGTTGCGCGGTGTCTTTGTCGGTGAAGAAGCGTTCGAGGTCGATGCCGTCGGGTTGGCGGACGGTATCCTCATCGACGGTGGTGGCCCTGATTAGGCCATCGCGCATCGCCGAAGTCCGGCACCGGATATGTCAGCTTGGACTCTAAGATTCCAGCGGACAAGTGCCAAGCAACGATATATCGGACTCTATTCTGACGCAGCTTAGTTCCGGTCGGTCGTGTCGGACTGGGCTCTACCCTAAACCGACATCTCGGCTTTCCGGGCCGAGCTGATCCCGTACACGCGTGAGGTGGGCAAACTCTCGCCCACAGCGAGCGGATCCTCGGCTTCGACTGTTATCTGACCCACCAACAGGTCTCACCAAGAAGTGACGGTGTTTCCTCGATGCCCGAACTCTCCGAGATCTTCCGGGCTACGCCTAGCGTATTTTGGCCATTTCGGTTGTCGGAGGGGGGATTCGGCAAGTTACGTCTAGAACGTTGTCGATCGTGCGAGCAGATAGCAGGGTCGCGGGTGGGCGCGGTAGGCCGACTCGAAGTGTGCGTGGAGGAGGAACGAATGGGCACATCGGACTTCGATGCTGTCGCGCCCGGCAGCATGTCCGATCTCGTCCCCGACGGCGCGACGTTCCCGGAGAAAGTTCATGACGGCCTTCTCCGGGATCATGGCGTCGCCGGGGGCACAGACGGTTTCGATGAGCTGGACAGCAACTTCACTGTGCTGGATCAGGTCGGGAATCCGGTCGATCCAGCAGTATGGGCGGCCTGCCTAGATCGGGTACAGGCGGAGTTCGAGCTGTTTGGTCTTCTGGTGGCGCACGACGCTCAGGGCGTGGTGTGGTCGAACGTCATCGAGGAATTGTCGGCCTACGCCACGCAGGTCCTGGACCCTTGGATCGGCAGCGGGAAGATCTATGCCCAGACCGGAGGCAAGCTGTTCGGACTACCTGATTGGTCGGTCGGACGTGAGCGGCTGGCCCGCGATCAGGTCTACCGCGAGGAGGTCATCGACCATGTCGTGGTTCGGGCATTGGGAAAACTGCAGAAAGGGTTGCGCGACGGCACCGGGTGGAATCCCCACCGAGGATTGTCGCTGGCGTCGTATTTCGTCTCCGGTTGCCTCCATGAGTTCGTCTGGGTGTTCAGGAAGGAACATCGGTGGTGGACCAGTCACCACGGTGAACTCGCCGCGCCCGTCGACGAGACCTTCGGCGCGGTCGGGCTGTGGGGTTCGCGGCCCAATGCCGATCCAGCCCAGATCGTGATAGATCGAATCACGCTGATCGAGTACTTGGCTACCTTGTCCCTGGATGACCGGACCCTGCTGTGGGCGACCATAAGCGGCTACTCCCAAATCGAGATCGCGCACTTGATGCAGGTGACATCGAAGGCGGTCGAACGCTGGCTGCACCGGATCCGTAAGAAGGCCCGCCAGTCTGTGAGGAACCTAGGATGAACCGAGACGAAAGCACCGAGATCGGCACAGCTGAGCTGGCTTCCCACGTTCGTTCCCTGATCGAACGCACCGTGCTCGGCGCGGAAGGCCCGCGGCGGCTGCGGGTCCGGGCTTCCCGCGACCAGCTCGAACGCATCCGACGACTGCGCTTGTCTGACGTCGCTACCAGCATGGGGCCCTCTGAATTGTCGGCTCGCCGACTCATCGCCGAAGCGCTGGAGGAGGCCCGGCTGCCCCAGCGCACACCTGATCCTGACCGCATCACCGTCGCGACGTCGGTGACGACCGAAGTCAGCTATCCCGTCCTTGTCGCCTGCGGCCCATTCCGCGACGACCAAGCCACGCTGGCCCGTGTCGTCGATGGCTTACACGGCTCACCCTCCTGAACAACCTGATCCGCGCCCGAACCATGCGTCACGACATCGCGCGGCATACGCGAGAACCCCCGCTGGTGGTGTGTCGTGATCGGCGACGCCCTGAGCATCGCGGTCACGGCGATGGTCTGGAGACCGCTGCGCCCCCGGATAGACACCGATGACACAGCGGCATCAACAAGTGTCGAGACTGCGTGAGCATCAGAGCATCACGATCAATAAAGATGGAATTATTCCAGCGTTACGAAATACCAGCCTGGCCGTTGGAGGATGCTGTGCGTGAAAGCTGCTCCTTACCTGTGCTTTTGAGGTGCTTGACGTCTGAGTCGCAGCGAGGTTAATCTCGACTGCGGACGGCACACTACTGTGTCCGATTCGAGCCTCATCCTCTGCGGATGGGGCTTTTTCTGTTTTCGAGGCCTTCGGCGGACCCCGCCGAGGGCCTTTGTCATTGGGAGGGTTCGTTTGTCTATCGATGTGGGATCTGTGGTCGCTGCAGGAGGATGGGCGGTGTTCTGGGTGCAGTTACCGCTGCTGGTTGTGTCGGTGGCTGTAGTCATAGTGGGAGTCGCCGCTGTGCGGCGCGCACGTCCGGAGGATGTGCCGGCTGTATTCGAAGCGTTCGCGGCGGCATTCGGTCGCGGTATCACTCCGAAGACAGCTCGACGCCGGGTGCGACGAGAAGCCGCCGCGCGACAACCGCACATCGACGCCGAGGAGGTTCGGTGACTCGTCACAGTGGGGGTGGCGGTTTGGCAGCCCATGTGGCCGACCGTCTCGATCGGGAGGAGGCCGAGGCGTTCATTGAGGCACTCATCGATGAACCCCGACTTCAGAACGCTTTGATCGACATCGTCGAACTGATGGATCAACCCTGGTTGCGCATGGCTTCCGAAGCACGGCATCTGACCTTTACGCTCGAAAAGATCCGCGAGGTTCTGCGCCGTTCCGAGCTTCGGGACCTGCTGGCCTCGGACACTGATGCGCGTTCTCCTGATGTCGCGAAGTGTCGGATGTGCGGGCTTTCGCTCACACCTCGCAAGCCAGGTGCTCGGGGTCGTCCCCGGGTATTCTGCGGAGCCCCGTGTAGGCAGACCGCCTACCGTCGTCGCAACGGTCAACACGCCCGAAAATACTGGGGCCTGGACTACCTCGTCCACGACTTCGTCATACTCGCCGAGAAAATGGGGGAGAACCTTTCCAGGTTCGGTACTGACGACGAGAGCTACTCAGGATCAGGGGCTCTACCTGCGTCGTCGCCGGGCGGTCTGGATCTCGGTGTCGGCGACCTTGTCGACGAGCAGGATGTAGATCTGAGTGGCGTTGGTGGAGGCGTGCCCAAGGCGTTTGCGCACGACCTCGATGGAGACGCCGGCGTTGATGAGCTCCGTGGCGTGGGAATGGCGCAACTGATAGATGTCAATTTCGACGCCTTCCTACGCGCAATACCCGACCCACTCATGAGAGAAATGATCAGGACCTGTGGATTACGGGAAGGACGCACCTTCCCGGATGATCTGTCAGTCCGAAGTCTTGATCATGCCGGCGCGCCAACGCCGGTCGGGAAGGTACGTCCGTGTTTACGGTAGTTCAGAACGTCGACGCCGATGGTGGCCAGGCCGGTTCGGGTCGGTCTTTGCTCGATGAGATCGTCCGCGACGGTGCTCGGCAGATGCTGGCCGCCGCGTTGAAGGCCGAGGTCGCGGCCTATATCGCCCAGTTCGCCGACCAGGTCGACGAGAACGGCCGGCGGCTGGTGGTCGGCAACGGTTACCACGCCGAACGGGAGGTTCTGACCGCGGCGGGCGCGGTGACGGTGCGTGCGCCACGTGTGAACGACAAGCGGGTCGATCCGGAAACCGGTGAACGGCAACGGTTTTCCTCGGCGATCCTGCCCGCGTGGGCGCGCAAGTCGCCGCAAGTCACCGAGGTGTTGCCATTGCTGTATCTGCACGGATTGTCCACGGGCGATTTCGGGCCCGCCCTGGAGCAGTTCCTCGGTTCTGGCGCCGGCCTGTCTGCGGCGTCGATCACCCGGCTGACCGGGCAGTGGCAGGACGAGGCCACTGCGTTCGCGGCCCGGGACCTGTCGGGCACCGATCATGTGTATTCGTGGGTCGACGGCATCCACGTGAAAGTGCGGCTGGATCAGGAGAAACTGTGCCTGCTGGTGATGATCGGCGTGCGTGGCGACGGCCGCAAGGAGTTGGTCGCGCTCACCGATGGCTACCGCGAATCGACCGAATCGTGGGCGGATCTGCTGCGTGATCGCCGCCGCCGCGGCATGACAGCTCCCGTCTTGGCGGTCGGCGATGGTGCGCTCGGGTTCTGGAAGGCGCTGCGGGATGTGTTCCCGCAGACCCGGGAGCAACGGTGCTCGTTTCACAAGCAGGCCAATGTGCTTGCGGCACTACCGAAATCGGCACATCCGGGCGCTGTCGCGGCGATGAAGGACATCTACAACGCCGAGGACATCGACAAGGCCCAGCTCGCAGTGAAGGCGTTCGAGATCGACTACGGGAAGAGGTATCCGAAAGCGGTCGCCAAGATCGTCGACGACCTCGACGTGCTGCTCGAGTTCTTCAAGTATCCGGCCGAGCATTGGATTCACCTGCGAACAACCAATCCGATCGAATCTACTTTCGCCACAGTGCGATCGAGGACGAAGATCACCGAAGGGCCCGGCTCCCGCGCGGCGGGGATCGCGATGGCCTACAAGCTGATCGAGGCCGCCCAGGCCCGCTGGCGCAAGGTCAACGCACCCGAGCTGGTCGCACTGGTCCGCGCCGGGGCACTGTTCCACAAGGGCAAGCTCATTGAACGCCCCCGCGACATCACCCCGCCGTCACCCGGCGCGGCCGAAACCAACCAAACGGAGGTCGCCTGAAACCTGCCGATCCACAGGATTTGACAATATCTCGAGGCCGTTGAGGTGATAGTTCCTTCGGGCGAGCCTTTAGCCTCGATCCACCGACGTAATCTGTGGGTGAAGGCGTGTTGGAATGGAGAAAGTGCCTTCTGAGCTGGGATGATTGATGTTCTTCAGGCAAC
>NZ_JBEXFQ010000077.1:0-7036 GCF_040606855.1 Nocardia sp. NPDC005366 | reverse complement strand
CGGGCCCGGCTCGTCGCGACGAGCCGGGCCGGCGTAGTTCAGTCAGCGCGATGGAGCTACAAGGCCGCGCTCAGCGTCGTGAGCAGCGCGGTGAACAAGGTGACCAGTGCTTGCATGCTGATTCTCCTCTCTCATCGCGGTGAGAACCACTCACCTTCACCACATTCGGCGATACTTGAAACGTTAACTGGGGCAATTTCGGAATAACGAATCCGGGCGGCTTCGTTACCGACAATTTATGTGAGTAATCGCGGCGTCTTGGACGGTGGAATCGACTTAAACCCCTGGTTCGCATGTATTTCATTGGATGCCGCGAGCCTGGGTTCGTAGGGCGCTCGACGAACGGGAAGCTGCCATATGGCAGTAGCTATGCGGCTTATCGAGAGAGTGAATCCGGCGTGGTGAATCTGATTTCAGGGCGTCGCCTCGATGAATTCGCTCAGGATGCGCGAATTCGGCGCTTTCGGTGTGCGTCCGGTCGGAGAGACGTCAGCGCAGGCTGCGCGGGGGTGGTGAGCGGCGGGCAGAAGTCTCGGCACCGGGTCACCGGTGTCGACCTGCCGGGGCTCGCGCCCGGCGCCGCAACCTTGGTGGTGGTTCTGCCCACCCTTGGTGCCCCGACCTCAGCACTCGGGGACCTGATACGGGCGGCGAACGCGGTGGACAGTAGAGCTGTCCCCGCACACAGACCGGAGCATCCGATGTCGATCACCAGCACATTCACCGCCTCGGCGGAACGTCGTGCCACGGTATCGACGCGCGACGGTGTCGGCCTGGCAGTGCGCGAATACGGCCCGCGAAACGCGGACCTCACCGTCGTCCTGCTGCACGGACATTGTCTGCGCGCGGAGTCGTGGACCTACGTTCGTGACGCGCTGACGCGCCGATACGCGGGCGCCAGGGTCGTCTGCTACGACCACCGCGGTCACGGTGACTCCGCGGCGGCGGCTCAGGAAACCTACAACCTCGAACAACTCGGCCACGATCTGCGCGACGTTCTCGACGCCGTCGCGCCCACCGGACCCGTCGTCCTGGTCGGCCACTCGATGGGCGGTATGACAGCTCTGACCTACGCGGGCCAGTACCCGCACCAGATCGGCACTCGTATCGTCGGTGTCGCACTCATCGCGACCGCGGCGAACGGGCTCGCCGACGCGGGCTTCGGCCGCCTCCTGAGGAACCCGGTCGTCTCTGTCTTCCAGGCTGCCGTGCGCCGCGCCCCGCGCGTCATGCACCACGCGAAGCTGCTGGCCAGTAAGGTTTTCGCCCCGGTCATCCGCACCGCCGAATTCGGTGACCGCAGGGTGAGCCCGCGGGTGCTCACACTCGCCAACGCGATGCACAACGAAACCCCGATCGTGACGATGGCGAGTTTCTTGAGCGCCTTCATGACCTACGACCGGACCGACGCGCTCGCCGTGCTCTCGGGAATCCCGACGCTGGTGCTCTGTGGCTCCGCCGACCTGATGACTCCGGCGTCGCATTCCGTCGCGATGGCCGCCGCCGTCGATTACTCGGATCTCGTGATCGTCGAAGGCGCAGGCCATTCGGTCATTCTCGAGCAGCCGGCGCGGGTGGCCGACGCCATGGCCAGGCTGATGACGCGCGTCGGCGACGCGGAGAGCAGGCGCCTCGCGCTGGTCGCGTAGTCCGCTCAGCTGCCGAGCGGGGGGAGGGGCACGGGTCCGCCGCGCCCGACCGGCACGGCCGGAATACGTTCGAGTACGCCACCGGCGAAGACGTCGTAGAGCGGCAGGGATTCCAGGTGGACGTATCCGATATGGCAATCACAGACGGCCAGCGGGCACGCGCGGGGCGCGACCTGGCGTAGATACGACCCGTCGTACAGGTTGCCGAGTGGTTCCTTCACGAAATGGCAACGGCGAACGGTCCCATCGCCGTCGACCGAGAGCACCGAGGAACCCGTGCGGCAGGTCTGCCCGGCCGAGCGGTGCGGATGACGGCTGAACGGGAACAGCGGGTCGAGCGCGGTCCAGTCGTCCGCCTCGGCATCGGTGTAGGTGTAGTCCTGCGCGGCATTCACCCACAGGTAGATGTGGTCGGGTAGATCCGCGCGCAGCCGCCGCGCGTGCGCGGCGTGCTCGGGCAGACCGACGATTCCGACGCTGAAACGCACGCCCGCGCGCGCCAGTCGACCGGTTTTGTCGAGGAAGCGGGTGTACGGGGTCTGCCCGGGGTGGTAGGTGCACCACAGCGCGAGAGTGTCGCGGTCGGCGTCGGCGAGCCATTCGGTGCGGCAGCTCAGGTTGGTCTGGATGGCGACGCGCTCGATATGCGCCTCGTGTGACAGTTCGACCAGGGCCCGGCGATACCAGGAACGGACCAGACCTTCGCCCCACGGCGTGAACAGGATCGAGAGCCGATGCTCGGCGCTCGCGCGCGCCCACCGCGTGAACCGTTCCAGGGCAGCGCGGTCGGCGCGCAATTGCTCGGTCGAATCGCGGCGTTTGGCGAAAGGACAGTAGGGGCAGTCGTAATCGCAGGAGGACAGCGGGCCGCGATAGAGAATCGTCAGGTGCACGCGCTGGTCACCGGTGCTCGTAGGCGGCCATCGCCGCGCGCACGGCGGGCGAGAAGAATTCCGGGCCGATGGCGTCGGAGTACGCGAGGCCCCGCGGGCTCAGTCGCAGCCAGTCGACGCCGGAGTCGGCGAGCCAGCCGCGTTCGGCGAGTGAGTCGAGCTCGGCCCCGAACCCCGCCCGCGGGTCGCGGCCGAAACGTCGCCGGTAGTCGACGACGGAGAAACCCTCGGACTGGAGCAGTGATTGGAGCAGATAGCGCCGCTCGGCCTCATCCCCGTCGATCACCCTTCCGTAGCTCGCGTGGGTGAAATCGGTTGTCGCCGTGTAGGTATCGATGATGGCGCGGACTTCTCGCGGAGCGACGGCGTAGTCGAACGAGTAGTGCACGCCGCAGGTGTAGGAACGGGCGCCGCACCCGAGCCCGATCATGCCGTCGCTCTGGCAGGCGTAGTCGTCCGCACCCCGCGGTGGTGCGTCGATCCGGCGGAACATCCGCATGGACACCTGCGTGTAGCCGTTCGCGAGCAGGTGGTCGCGGCCCTCGTCGTAGCGGCGCAGCCGTTCCTCGTCCCAACTTCGTTCGGCGACAACGGGGTCGGTATGTCTGCCGAGCCCGGTCAGCGGGCGTACATAGAGCGGATAGAGGTAGATCTCCTCGGGTCGCCACGCCAGCGCGGCATCCAGCGATATCCGCCAACTGGCGGCGCTCTGACCGTCGATGCCGTAGATCAGGTCGATATTCAGCACCGGGATACCGGCATCGCGGATACGGCCGAGTGCCGCCTCGACATCGGCGCGACGCTGCGGTCGCACAGCGGCGCGGGCTTCCTCGTCGATGAAACTCTGCACGCCGAGACTCAGCCGCGTCGTCCCGCGTTCGGCGAGTACGGACAGTCGGTCGGCCGTGGCCGTGGTCGGGGACGCCTCGACCGACAGGGGGATCGAGCGTAGGTCCGCGCCCATGACGTCCTCGGCGATATCGCACAGCCGCGACAGTTCGCCCGCCTCCAGGTAGGTGGGCGTGCCGCCGCCGAACGCGGCATTGGCGAAACGGACCGGCTCGGTGTCGCCGAGTGCCGCGCGGACGGTCTCGGCCTGGCGCGTCATCGCGTCCAGGTAGCGGCCGGTGAGTCCGTCGGGCGCGCCGACCCGGGTGAACAGATTGCAGAATCCGCAGCGGACCTCGCAGAACGGGATGTGCAGGTAGAGCGAGAGGGCTTGCCTGGATTCTCCCGACCACAGCTCGGCGATGGCCGGGGGTGGCGTCAACGGACGGTAGGCGGTTTTGTGTGGATAGGCGTAGACGTAGTTCTGATACGGCCGCGGTAGGGCGATGGTGTGGATCATGCG
This sequence comes from Nocardia sp. NPDC005366, assembly GCF_040606855.1. Lineage (NCBI taxonomy): Bacteria > Bacillati > Actinomycetota > Actinomycetes > Mycobacteriales > Nocardiaceae > Nocardia > Nocardia sp. NPDC005366. Next base: position 3,143 of record NZ_JBEXFQ010000077.1, on the reverse strand, counting down.
GGGTGCTCCAGGAAGAAGTGGCTGTAGGGAACCGTCCATACCGATTCGTGGCCGAGTCGATGTCCGGTGTAGCCGTCGTCGCCGTAGGCGGTGCCGTGGTCGGAGCAAACGATGGCGAAACACCGTCGCCGCGATCGCATCGCGTCGAACAGACGGCCCACGTGACGGTCGATGTATTCCAGGGCGGCGGCATGCGTGGCCCTGCTGTCACCGGCGTCTCGGGTCGCGCCGGGCAGATGGAACCAGTTGGGTTGGTGCAGCGCCGAAGCGTTGACGAACAGGAAGAGCCGTTGATGAGCGGGCAGTGCGGCCACCACCTGTTCCGCGCAGGCCACCTGCGCCTCGAACGAGGTCGGTGATGCTACGGAAAAGTCCTTCTGCCAATGGCTTTCGGCGAAAAGTCCGGGCAGCACGCTGCCGAGCGCGCCCTGTTTGTTGAAGAAGCCGACCCCGCCGATACATGCCGTGTGATACCCGCGCCCGGCCAGTGCGGTCACCAGATCGGGCTCGTCGAAGACGAAGGTGCCCTCGGCTGTCGTCTCACTGCCCGCGAAACGTGCGGCGAACAGTCGCGGGTGCGGTCCCGGTGCGGCCGGGGTCGGCAGGAATCCGGCGAATATCGCGTGGTGCGAGGCATAGGTGAAATTGCCGGGGGCATGGCGTCGTTGCCACTGTCCGTCCGGCAGACGCGCGGCCAGATTGGGTAGTCGCCCCGAGGCCGCGGCTTCGACCGCGATGTCGTAGCGCAGCGTGTCCAGGGTGAGCAGCAGCAGGTCGTCGCTGCCGACGACCTCGTTCATATCGGGCCGGGGCAGTCGCGGGTCGGAGGAGGTCACGTCGCGCACCCGGCCGATGCCAGGGATTTCCGGTGAGAACCCGGTGGGACCGAGGGATAGCGATGACCGGCCGCGCGGATCTGCGCGGTGTAGGTGTCCAGTCCGGCGGCGGGTCCGTCCGGTAGGCCGGTGAGTCGCGGTAGCAGATCTCCGAATGCGTTGACCTCGCCGACCGCGAACCGACTCCAGCCGATCGCGGGAAGCAGATCGACTCCGACACAGAGTGTTCCGGGAAAGCAGGCGGCGGCGCGCTCGCAGATCGACAGCGCGTGCGCCCAGTGGTCACCGGCGGCGTCGCGCACCGCATCCAGATCGCCGCGCGAACCACCTAGATGCAGATTGGTCATGGGAGCACGGCTGGTCCGGACGACGACGTGGGTCGCGCGACCCGCGATCACCACGACCCGAAGATCCGCCGAGCGACCGCCCTGCGAGGCCTTCGGAATCCAGCGCTCGACGTGGAGTCCGTCCGGCGCGAGCCGATCGACGATCGCGGCGATATCGCGTTCATCGGTGTAGCGCCGAATCCGCAGCGAGTTGTAGAGGCGGCCGTCGGCTGTTCGCTCGACCGATGTCGTGGCCCGGACCCGACCAGCGCGCGTCGATTCGATCGCGAGGACGCCGGAGGCCGACGAACCGTGCGCGAGTTTGACGAATACGCGCGGCATCCCGGCCTCACGCATGCGGTGGCGAATATCCGCCCAGCCGCCGACCGGCGCAGACCCGGCCGAGGTGAGCGCGGGCGGTACCGGTACATCTGCCCGCGCCAGCCTTTCGTGGCACAGCCGCTTGTCGAAAAGCACGGCCAGTTCATCCGGATCATCGAGCCGGAGTCCGCCACGCAGCGAGCGCACCGCCGCGAGGAATCCGGCGTACCAGCGGGCGGAACCCTCCACGCGGGTCGGTTCCTTCGTGCCGCGCAGCAACCGATCCACCTCGGGATTCTCGCCGGGGGATTCGAGTCGCACGATCTCGTCGTCCGCGAAATCGTGGCCGCCATCGCGCAGCACCTCACGCCATTCGATCACCCGGGGGGTCGCCGAACCCGCCGCCTCGGCGAACAAGCGAACCCGTCGATTCTCGCCATTGCCGACGACCACCCAGCGGGATGGAGCGGCACCACTATCGGGAACTGCGAACACCGACACGCCGCGTCACTCGCCGACGGCGACGAAACGCCAGACGGTGCCGTCCTCGTCGTCGTCCTGTTCGGCGTCGTCGAAGTGCAGATCCAGTTCGACGCCCGCGGGCTCCAGCGTCGCCCGCACCCGCTCGCGCATCGGGTCGGTCAGGTAGTTGTAGTGCATATCGAGGGACTTCAAATGACTCAGCGGCTGTCCGGTGAGCAGCGCCGCGACACCGTCGTCGGTCAGCACGCCCATCGAGATATCGAGGGATTCGAGCCGGGCGACCACGGGCGCCGCGGCGAGCGCGGTACAGATCTCGTCCTGGATCTCGCTGTTGCGCAGGGCCAGATGCTTCAGGTTCGGCAACCGGGTGCCCGCCAGGATCGGGGCGAGATCGTCGACGACGGCGTCTCCGCCGTATTCCGACGTGCCGAGCCACAGGTCGAGGTGGGTGAGCGCGGGAAAATCACTCGCCGCGATCCCGCGCACGGCCTCGGCGGGCAGGCCGCCGCTCTCGAGGGTCAACCTCCGCAGCCGTTCGTGCCGCACGGCGGGGAATTCCAGTCCCTCACCGCCGCGCACACCGAATTCCTCTAGGTCGGGAAAAGCCTCGAGCAGCGGGGTCACCAGGCCCTGGTGGATCCAGGAGATCTCGTTCTCCTCCATCACGATGTCGCCGAGGAACACCGAGCGCAGTGCGGGGAACTTGTCTCCGGCCGCGATGAGGGCCGCGATCACCGTTTCCGGTCCGTGGTCGTACGCCCGGGTCCACTGGCCGACGATCAGAGCCCGCACCCGGGTGGTGTCGACGGTGTCGAGGAACCGGGCGAACTTGTCCTCCCAGGATTCCTCGTCGTCGTAGTAGCTCTGACCAATCCGCCAGGCCACCGAATCGGTCGCGGGCAAGTCCTTCTTCTTGTTTCGCTTCTTCCCACCTTTTTTCTTCTTCTCGAGATCAGGGAGAGCGAAGGCAGGCAACCCGCCGAACTCTTTCATGTGGTCGCCGATGCTCATTGTGCGCCCAGTCCCTTTCGGTCGTGCTCGTGATCGATATGCGTTTTCTACCAAGTGATCCCGACAGTCATCTAGGTTCTGTCTCCCAATGACCTGAGCCACTCCACGATCAGGGCCAGGACGACTCCGGCGCGGTAGGTGATGGCCAACTTGTCATACCGTGTGG
>NZ_JBEXFQ010000076.1:0-7345 GCF_040606855.1 Nocardia sp. NPDC005366 | reverse complement strand
GGTCATCGTCACTGCTCGATCGTTCCTGTCTCGCCCTGGTCTACCTCAAAGGAGTACAGCGTCCCCCTGTCTCATCCCAGACTGACAGACAGGGGATGTGATTCCGGACTATCGGCCAGCGGAAGTGGCCGGTAAACCGATCCCCAATCCACAGACCGACGAGAAGTTCAGACATGATCGAAGATACGCTCGACAAGGGCGAAAACGTCATGATCGACGAGAGCGGAATGACCCCTGCTCGCAAGGCTCACCTCCAGCAGTTGGTGGCCAACAATCCGCAATGGCAAGGAAGGGTGCTCTGGTAGTGATGACACGCGTATACGGTCATTCACCGAGTGACGTTCGGCGATGGCCGGACGACCCGACAGCTCACCGGACGTTGGCCGACCACCTACGACGCCTTACCGCCGACCCGGACAGCGCTACCGAATCAGTGCTCAACGGCCACGGACTCGATTTCACCGGCGCGGATCTGTCGGGCCTCGAGCTGGTCGGAGCAGAGTTCGGCGAGGCGATCTTGATCCAGGTGTCGCTCGTCGGAGCAAGCCTCTACACAGCTTGGCTGAGGGAGGCGCAACTTTCCGAAGCCGACCTCAGTGGCGCATTCCTTCGAAAGGTTCAAGGGCAGTATTGCCAAGCTCGGCACGCCAAGCTGTGCGGCGCAGACCTCCAACGAGCGGATTTCAGTGACTCGGATCTGCTGGGTGCTGACCTCAGCGGTGCCCGATTGCAGCGAGTAACCTTCTCCGACTCGGATCTGCGGCAGACCAGCCTGCGTGACTGCGCCTTCGACATGACACGTCTTTCACGTGCGCGATTGGCGGACTCCGACGTACGTGGCGCCCACGGCCTGGTCAGAGGGCCGATCGATGTCGGTGTCGGTGCACCACGTCTCATCGACGGACAGGAACTCCAGGCCTGGTTCGTTTCGAACGGTGCGTCGGATGTAGAGGTATATCAAAGACCGTAGTTCAGGCGGCGGGTGCGCTCACGAGGAACGCTCGCTCACGAGAATCCCTCCACCTCTAGGTACCAGATAGTTTGGTCGCCGCCGATGCCTTTGGTTACGGCCGACTTCGGACTCACGGTCGAGTCCGGTGTGGCGTAGGTCAACCGCTCGACAATCGGGCCCCGTTCCCTGTCGTCGTAGGCAAGGACGACTTTGCCATCGTGCATGAACACCTGCGTTGTAGATTCGGAGTGGGTATGCAACCCGGTCCACACTGCTCCATCCGTTGCCAGGGTTCGATTGAGTTTGTCACTGGTATTGGGGGAGCTGAAGCTGTACATGCGATCCCACGGACCGATCTGGGCACCGGATGACGCGACGAGATCGCCTAGCCGGGCGGTTCGCCTTTCGTCCAGAAGTCGAGCGAAAGCCGCCGTCAATGCAGGGTTCCCGTCCTGAACGGCGATTTGTTCACCGTCCGATGCGGAACCACACCCGGCGACCGAGGTGAAGACTACCATCGCTACAGAGGCCAGCAGCAGGCCTCTCATTCGTTTGCGGGTACGCACCACACTCCTATGAGGTCTCGACGCACGTCGGGCCCAGGTGGTCATTTGGGAGACGGCTTGTTGTCCGGAATCAGGGAGCCTGGCAGTGACTGCTGCTGATCGATCAACGCGGTCGGCGGTTCGTACCCGAGAGTGGTTCCCTTCGGCCGGGCGAGGTTGCCGTTCTGATCGATCACGACCCCATCACCAGCGTTCCACGCTTCGATGATCTTGTTCTGCAATCCCGCCGAACCGAGTCCTGGATTCTCAGTGGCAATTCTTCGGCCGAGTTCGTTGTTGTACAGGTCCATAGCCTCACGACTCATTCGGTTGTCTTCTCGGCCCTCATGCTTGGATGTGTATTCCTCGGTCCACTCCGCGCCGAACTCCTCGGTTAGCATGGCATTCCAGTATGCGTGCCGGAAAGCGTCGGCGTGGTTGTCCTGGAAATTACCGTCGTACTGGTTCTCCACCTTCTTGTCCGGAAACAGGCGCTCTGCGGTGTCGCTGGCGTCCTCGCTGATCCGGTAGAACCGGTACTGGTCCATGAGGCTCAAATTGTTCAACATCTCCGCCTCGCTGACAGTCACATCCTTCTGTGCGATGTCTGAGCCAGGATTGAACCGGTTTGCCCATTTAATAAAGTCTTCGCTGGGCCACTTTGTCATTTTCTGCTGATCAGGGTTGACTTGGTACGTGTAGAGAATCATCTCGAGGTCTGCGCCGAGTGGAATGGGAACGTCGGAAAAAACCTTGATAATGGCCTCACCAGCGGAAGTCGCAGCATCGCCCGCCTCCCTCAGCGACTTCTTGACCGCATCTTCGTGCTGACGCTGCCCCTGGTCGAGGGCAGCCTTCGCCGCCTCCAGCGATTTCCCCTTCTCCGCAGCCAGCCACGAGACAACATCGTTGGAATAGCTGACTGCCCCGTCGTCGGCGACGGTGTATCGCTCATCCTCGGCAGCCTTGATGGCGTTCACAGCCGACGACTTCGCGAAACCAAGGATCTGGACGATCTGGGCGACGGCTGGCTGAGCATTGTCAAAGGCCGTTACCACCTTGGACAGCGAGGACTTGGCTTCCTCGCCCTTGACGCGCATAGCATCCCCTGCCCCGCCACGCCAAAATCCAGGAGAGTCGGCGAGCTGCTGATTGATGGCGCCGTATTCGGTTGTAACCGCCTCCGCGCCGCGGGCCCACTCGTTACCTTGCTCGGTCAGCGAATCGAAGTTCCACTGACGGATCTCCGACTTCGTCGGAGGTAGTGAACTCATCGGGGCCCATCCAGCGGGCCCGCCTCGGCCAACTCGCCCTGTGCATTCGATTGCGCCGCTTGTTGTGCATTGTAAGCGGCGATGCTCGCGGTCGCGGCATCATTGATCTCTTTGAGCTGCACGGCAACTCCTCGTACGCTGAGCCTCGCGCGAACACCGGCCCTCATGAAAGCAGCACCCAGGCCGGACCCCGGCAACGCTGGCTCGATCGCAGCAATGAAGCCCTCGGTCGGCAAGGCGTTGAGGACCCCCTGGGAGCCGTTGAACGCACCGATCATTCCTTCGACTGCGGCTTGCTCTACGTATAGATCGTCGGCCATCGCGATCCTCTCCCCATCGGCGATTTCGCTACGCTAACACGACCATCCGACCACCTGGGGAGTGTGCCTTGCCGCCATATCCGAGCAACAGTGATACAGACCCGATCACCGATCGGATGAACGCCGTGCGTCGTGCGCTACTCACGGACCGATTCACCGAATCACGATACGGCGTGGCAGTCGATGTCCGGGCGGATGGAACGCTCGAAGCGGTGCGCATCGATGAGAGCGTCACGCCGTACGGGGTCGAACTCGGCAAGCTCATCACCACCCTCGCACACGATGCCCTGGACAAGGCTCGTAGTAACGTGCGTGAACGCCTCGACGAACTGACGGCGGACCCACGCATATCCGCAGCGGTCGAGTCGATTGAAATCGCTTCCGAACAGCCCGCACCGAATCCGGTGAGGATGACTGCGCAGCAGCATGTTCCAGAAGATGAGCTCAGCGAGGAAGAGCTCATAGAACTCAACGAGCGCCGTAACCAGGGGTTGTTTCGCTAAGCTTGACTCTGTCGGTGATCTTGTGAATTACGAGATCAGCTGTTGACTGCGCGCCAGGACCGCAGTCGGGGAATTCTGTTCTGGTCGAGGTGGTTTTGGAAGGCTGTCGGTGGTCGGGCCGGGGATAGCTGGTCTGGTAGCAGTCCTGCGCTGAGTCGTTCGACGTTCACGGCTATGGCGGTGAGTACGTGCTGGAGGTGGGCCTTGCGCTGGCCGCGGTAGCGGCATTGCCCGCATGCCGTGCCCGTGCGCGAATTCGCAGACGGTGCCCTCGATTCCCGAACGTAGGGCATATCTCTGCTGCCAGGAGCGGCTCTGTTGTTCGGCGCGGGCCTGGACTTGCAGGTCGAGGAGTTCTCGCGGGGGGAATCCCACGTTGCGGGCGCCCTCGCGGGAGGTGGTGCACTTGCTGCGGACCGGGCATGGCCGGCACTGGGCTTTGGTGAACCGTGCCACGATCAGCGGGGCCGCGGTGGGCGATGACGTCGGGTAGGGGCCGTGCCATCCCACGCTGGTCTGGCCCTGCGGGCAGGTCACCTGTCGGCGGTCGAAGTCGATGTGGAAGTCGTCTCTGCCGAAGCCCTCGTTCTCGCGGTGCTGGCGGGTGGGGTTGCCCGGTAGCGGTCCGCTGAGGGTGACCTGGTGTTCACGGGCCGCGCGCGCCACATGGACGAGGGAGGTATAGCCGCCGTCGACCAAGTGCTCGGCGGGAAGCAGCGCGCGACGCTGTAGGCGGGTGTGGATTCCGGGAAGGGCCCGGGCATCGTTTGTGGTGGCCGGGGTCGTGGCCACGTCGGTGATCACGTTGGTGCCCTCGGGTGCGCAGGTTTCGGTCAGGTGGACCAGGAACCCCTTCCACCTGGTGACCTGTCCCCGGCGCGCGTAGCGGGCTTGGACATCGTAGGGAGAAACGATCGCCACCGCGGACGGCGGCAAACCGCCGTCGGCGTCGGTACGCCAGCACAGGCGGCCCTTGTCGTCACGGTAGTAGTTCTGCAGAACGATCTGCCGCAGAGCCTGCATCTGGGGGCCGGACAGGTAGTCCGGCTCGTGCCCTCGTAGATGCTCCAGCAGTCGGTAGGCATCCGCGCCGGCGGTGAGGATTCTGGTCTTGGGCCGGGTCGGGTTCTTGCCCAGGCGCACCGGGCGGCCGTAACGGCGTCCCCACTCCTCATCGACCACACCGGTCAGGACGTGCGGGGCACAACGGGCAAGTTCTTCGAGTGCGGCGCGGACGGCCTCGGTGACCAGCTCGAGCCGGGTCAGGTCGCGTACCGCAGCCAGCACATGGGTGGAGTCGGTGCGCTGGGTGGTGCGCTCACGCACCAGTCCAGCGTCGGTGAGCCGGGCCAGAGCGAGATCGAGCAGCCGGTCGGCGCGGTCGCCTTCGGCGAGCCGGTCGCGGAAATCGCTCAGCACGCTGTGGTGGAAGCCGGGGTCGTCCAGCTCCAGGCCGAGTGCGTACTTGAAATCGATACGACAGCGCACGGCCTCGGCCGCCTGCCGATCGGACAGGTCCAGCACGTACTGCAGCACACACACGGTGGCCAGCTGGGCCGGGGACAGACCCGGCCGCCCATCACGCGGATACCAGTCAGCGAAATCATCTTTGCTCCATAGACTTTCGAGCCGATCACGTATCCACATCGCCGTGGTGCCGCGGGGATTACTGGCGCGAGCAACCCGCACCGTCAGCGGCGGGACCGTCTTGGCCGGACCGGGTCCGAGCGACATTCACCTGTTCCTTCAAAGGAGGCAGCAGTATTCGCGCCTCGCAGTGTGGCAGTCCGCCAGCCGCTGCATGCACCGAATTCCAAGATCACCGACAGAGTCAAGCTGAGCAGCCTAAATTTGCCATGAGCGGCGATGACCGATTCCGGGTGGATCTCGAACAACTCGATGCCGCGATCACCACGATGGAGCAGTTCGGTCGTGAGGTGGGGGACTGGTTGGGCGAGGTCGACCGCCATATCGCCGAACTACACCTGAGCTGGTCGAGCGAGGCGGCCTCGGCGCAACGCGCCACGCACGAGCAATGGGCCCTGGGTGTGGACGAGATGGCCGAAAACCTCGACGAGCTCAAGGAAGTGGCTCGGCGCGCGCACACGAATTACAGCACCGCGATCAGTTTGAATCAGAAGATGTGGCCCTGATGGCACCGGTCATCGTCACACCGAACGAGTTGCGCCAAGCCGCGGAGTCGATCAAGAACAACTGGCTCTACGCCCGCGCGGACATGAGCACCCTCTTCGCGCGGTTGCAGATCTGTGGCGGGTGCGCGGGCACCGACCGGATCGGCACGAAGTGGTCGTCGAACTACGACCCGGTCGCCCAGGACGCCGTCGACGCGGCGGTGTCGTATGTGATCGCGATCGGACAGATGCACGATCTGGTGCAGGCGACCGCGGCCAATCACGCCAACGCCAACCAGCTATCGGTGATCGGTGGCGCACCCGATGACATCGCGTTCCCGCCGGGGTCGTTGGAGTGGATGAAACGCCCCGAGATCCCGAACCTGTACGGAGGAGATTCGGGGACACCGTCGTGGTGGGACAAGATCGTCGACTATGTCCAGGGCAAGGTATGGCCCAACGCCAAGACCGATACCCTCGCCGATGCCGGGACCGGATGGAGTTGGTGCGCCGAGCAACTCAACACCCACTTGAACTTCCAGCCCGCCCGCGACGCGATCGGCAACCAGCAAACCCCCGAAGTCCAACAGATCCTCGACCAGATCACCCTGCTCGAAACTCAGGGCAAGGCCCTGGCCGCGCAGGTCATGACCTTGGCGCACGGATGTGTCGACTACTCCATCGCCGTCACCGACGCCCACGAAAAGATCCTGAAGGAACTCGGCTCCTTCGCCGCGCTCTGGGTCGCAGGGGAAGCCGTCTCGCTGGCGGCGGCCGAGTTCACCTTCGGTCTCTCGATCTTCGCCGGCAACGGAGCGCTCGCCGCCCGCGCTGCGGTCGTGGGATCGCGTATCGCGGCCACTATCCGTGCCTCGCCTCGGAGAGTTCTTCGCCTTCGCCCCTGCAGCTGCCATTGTGTCTCTCGGCCCTTACATCATCACTCTGGCAGCCGCTGACCAGGCCGCCGCCGAACTACGCCACGCTATATATGTGGCTGGCCGCGAGATCGACAAGGCATCCGCAGCGAGCACCCCCAAACCAAGACCCACGACGTCGGCCTAACTAACCCGTTCGCGTAGGGGTGAGTTCGGGCGGCTGATATTGCGGATCGACCAACGACATCCGTAGCATCGGCGGGGTGAGCGATACGGGGGACGCTTCGAGTTCGGGGCAGGATCTTGCGGTTGTACCGGAGCGGGTTCGTGAGGTCGGGCGGTATGTCTACGAGTTGTCCGAGGCGCTTCGTTCCGCGTTGAGTTCTGCGGCGCGAGATGTGGATGGTGTGGTCAGCGATACCTGGACAGGTGCTTTGGCGACGGAGTTCACCGCGGGGTGGACCGATGTTCGTGAGGGTGGGGGTCAGATCATCACGGCCTTGGCCGGGATGGTGGAGAAGCTCGGCGTCACCGCGCAGAGTTATCAGGTTCGTGACGAGAGCAACGCTTCCACGCTCGGGAGTTCCAGTTTGGATCTGCCGTGAGCGAGTTCTCGGTCAACATCGATGACCTCGACCAGCTCGTGGCCCGTTTGTCCGGTCTGGCCGGGTTCATCGAGGACCATCTCGACGAGATCGATGACAAGGTCGCCACTCTGACCGGGACCGGTTGGGAAGGTGTTGC
>NZ_JBEXFQ010000075.1:0-8270 GCF_040606855.1 Nocardia sp. NPDC005366 | reverse complement strand
AGGTCATCGTCACTGCTCGATCGTTCCTGTCTCGCCCTGGTCTACCTCAAAGGAGTACAGCGTCCCCCTGTCTCATCCCAGACTGACAGACAGGGGCGAGGTTCAAGAGCATGAACTCGGCTGGGTGCAACACTTCGCTGGCGGGCCCAGCGGGGAACCCGCAGTGTTGTGTGCGCGGTTCGGACACGACGTAGTTCCCGTCGCCCAACACGTCTGGAGCGACATCATGTCGATCGGTGACGGGATCGCAGGCGGAGGCGCCAACGGTATCGGGTTTCCCCTGGCTAGCAAAGACGCACACGGCGGATACGTTTCCTCAGACTCCGAAAGCGTCGAGCTCGTCGGCGGCAAATGGGCGAAACGTGGTCGGCTCATCCGTTACGCCAGCTCCATGCCGGTGCGGTGGCAACCAGCAATCGCCTTCGACAGCGAGGCGTTCAGAGACCGCGATACGTGGACATCTAGCGCCGACGAGCCCGACCTGCGAATAAGACTCGCGGCGCGAATCCCGCTGTCGGCCGACGAATGGCGCATCTCCAGCTCCGGACGAGGGCGACTGCTGGCAGGGGCTGATAGTTCAGGAGTTGTCCGCTTGCTGAAGCAGCTCGCCTACGGAAACAGCTCTAGCAGCGCGGTCGGATCGTGGGAAGAGCTGGATGGACCGTTCGGACTCAACAACAGCCGGTTTGCGGCCTACCACATCTCGACAGGGCACGACGGCACCGCAGTACGACTGGAGACGCGCTTGCTGTTGATGTTGCCGGATGGTCGATTCACCACAGATCTGTGTGCCACGGTCGACCTGCATATCAACACCAATACGTGCCCGTCTCCGACCAACTCAACAGGAACGATTCTGACCTCGAGTAATGTCATCGAGTACCTCACCGAAGCATGGTGGCTAGCAACACAAATCATGCCATTGGCCGCCAGCGAAGACCTGTTCTCGCTCCCCCCTGCCGGTGCACCACGACTGGAGATCTACATCCAGACCTACCGGCGGCAACCTAGCGACAGCCACACCAAAGCCAATGTGCTCGACTACATCAACTTTTCGGATTTCGGATCACCACGTCGCGCCAGGCTCGACCTACTCTCAATCGGTGTGACAACGCCGCTTGAACTCACTACGACGGAGATCAACGACATCATCAAACAGGCAATCGTGCGAATGGTCGAAGACGCCGGATTCGTAGTTCCGCCAGCACCATCGACCTCGCCCGCCGATTGTCGCGATCAGATCGAAGTTGACCCCGCCGGGCGGTCGTAGTTGGTCAAGACAATCCAAGACCGACCATGAATGTCCGGCACACCAACCGAATCTGAACCTGCAATCTCTGGTTATCACGGACCACGATGCGCCTGCCTTCGATCAGCTTCGGATCTATGCCACTAACAGGCGCGATGCCTCCCCTGTGATGCGATGGGATGCGTCCGTATTCGGATGTATTCGGGACAAAAGAGCGACTTAAGGATGACCAAAGATGTTGTCCCCGAGGCTCGTTCGAGGTGAGGGTAGCAAACTATGCGGGCCGCGGCGGCTCGTCGGTAGGGCGGCTGAACAGGTCGGCGTGTCCGGAGCCGCTCGGATGGCGACCGGCGTCTGTGGGATGGGCGCCCGTGCCGTGCGATGAGTGATCTCGGAAGGATTCATCGTTACCTGATGGGTTCGGGGCGGACTCGAACCAGGGAACTGGCCGATCCTCTGCTGTCAGTCGGTGTCTTCGTCCTTGAGCAGCCAGACAAGGTGGGAGCATTCGGCTGCGTGCCATTCCCGCACCATCGGTCGATTGTCCTCGACGGCGAACACCACCTCCGCTCGCCACGGCAAGCAATAGTCGCACCCTGTGATCTCGATGGCATTGCCTTCCTCGTCAAATGCTTCGAGATCCACGCTGCCTATCGGCGCATCGTAGGTGACCAAGGGGCCTTTCGGTTCGGTCTTCACGACCTCGCCAAGGCGGTCACGCAGTCGTTCGGAGCGCCGTCGGCGAGGGTCGGTGTTCATGGGCAGATCGAGGAAGGCCGAGGACTCGACGCGCCGGCCAAGAGCGGACTCGAAACAGCCGATGCAGAACCACCCGGCAGTGAATCCCGCCTTCGTCCATACCGCGTCGTTGACCATGTATCCCTCGTCGCTGGTGTCGTACCCGCAGCCGCTGCATCGATAGTCGATCGGAGCGTGTTCCCAGCGGAAGTCGATCACGTCGCCGTTGGCCATCTCGAATTTGCGCCAGCCGTGGGCACCCAGCACTCGGACGACGGTGGTTTGCGCTTCGTCCGCGCGCTCGTAGACGACGTTTTCGATCTCGGATTCGACCTCGCTGAGCTCTTTCATGGGATCGGTATCGTGCTGGTCGCCGTCGATCCACATGACCCACATGCTGTGAACACCCGCTTGCGGGGAGTACTCGAACGAGACGGCGGTGGGGTTCGTCATGTGGATAGTTTCCACCCGCCCATTCGAGGGTCTCTCGGCGGTGTCACGCGCGTGCGGATGTCGTCGGCCTCGGGTGGTAGCGAAGACGGTGCGCCGAATCGCGGTGTCAGCGAGCGGGGGTTGGTTCGTCTCGCGGGTGTCAGTCGTCTCGGACGACTGGTCCGCGAAACCAGCAGTAGGGCAGGCGGCTACCGGGGTAGTTGAGGTAGAGGTTGTAGGCGGCGCGGGTGCGGTAGCCGATGTCGGCGGTGTGGGCTGGGTCGATCAGGTATTCAACGGCGGACGGGCCGGTGGTTGTGGGGTGCCAGGTGGTGAGGAGTTCGTCGTCGGTGTCGTAGATGTCGAGCCAGGAGGTCGTGCCCTCGGGCAGAGGTCCACCTACGACCTCGAAGCGTTGGACGAATGCCGCGCCGCGGGTGAGCAGGATGGTGTACCGGTTGGGCCGGTGTCCGAGGTAGTCGACCATGATGGACCTTCCGAGGGAGCCGAGCGCCGGGTCTCGTGGCGCTCGGCTAATGCGGTCTCAGTCGGCGGGTACCCAGGTGGTGCGCCCGGTGGTCCGGTCCCGGCGCACGCGGCCGAAGGGCACGTCCGCGAAGTGGATGCCGAAGGCCAGGTCCCCGCTGGAGGCGAGGTCTTTCACCAGTGCCTGGCGGTGGGTGATGGCTTCGGCCTGGTCGTAGTCGGCTCCGACCGCCCATTCCGGATGGGTGATCTGGATCGGTGAGTGGAACACGTCGCCGAAGACGAGCATCCGTTTGCCGCAGGAGCGTAGTTCGTAGCCGGTGTGGCCGGTGGTGTGGCCGGGGATGGTGACCGCGCGCACGCCGGGGAAGATCCGGCTGCCGTGGTGGACCACCTGCACCCGGGAGGCGATGGTGTCGAGGATCGGGCGGGTCAACACACTGGGCCTTGCCCAGCCCGGCAGGGTGTCGATCATGGCCGGGGTGAGTGAGCGCCACCAGGCCCATTCGACTTCGCCGAGGTAGATCGGCGCGGTCGCGAACGGTGTCCGTCCGGGGACTGGGGTGAGTGTCCAGCCGAGGTGGTCGAAGTGCAGGTGGGTGACCGCGATGCCTTCGATGCGTTTGAGGCCGTCGATCTGGGAGAGGCTGTCCAGTAGTGCCCCGGAGCGCAGTTCGCCGGTCATCGGGTTCTCGTGGACGTCGGGTAGGACGATGGGTCCGGCTCCGGCGTCGATGAGGATGGCGCGGCGGCCGCGCTGGATGAGCAGGCCGCCGAGTCCGGCGACGAGGTAACCATCGGCGTTGAGGTAGTCGGTGTTGGTGGCCCAGTCGGCTTCGGTGGCGTCGGGTAGCCAGCCGCGGGGTTTGAGGGCGACGTAGCCGTCGGGGATGTAGGTCAGGCGGAAGCGTCCGAACCGCAGGGTACGCAGCCGAGGCGGGGTGTGTAGGCGCTCGCTGAGGATCAGGGGTGTTGCGGGCATGACGAATAGAGCCTTTCGGATCGGGGGTGCGGTGACCGGCGCGATGCATCAGCGGGATGTGATGTCAGCCGAGGAGAAACCAGGGCCACCAGTGGTTGGTGCCGACATGATCAGCACGCAGAAACGATGGCGGGGTCGGGAATCCGGGACCGCGCCCGCCACCGTCGCCGCCGCGGCTCCAGTAATACGGTTGCCGCGGCTGCGTGCCGCCGGGTTGTTCGATCACCCAGCGCGGGACGGTGGCGAGTTTGTAGCCGATGCCGAGGTAGTTCGACAGGAACCCGACCCCGTACACATCGCCCTGCCGGGCGTCGATGGTCGGTAGGTCGAACCGGTACTGGGTGGAGGCATTGGTCAGGACCGGTCGGATGTCGCCGGTGTCCCAGATCAAATGGAGGTCCCCGGTGGGCTCCTCGAACCGGTAGACCATGACGTAGGCGTTGTTGACCATCGACCACCCCGCCGGACCGATCAGGAGCCCGACTTGGCGGTATTCGCGGTCGCGAAGGGTGCGGATCATCCCGACTTCCACCGACCCGGACGCGGGTTGATAGAACGGCGCCTGCGTGAGCGACCCATTCGCGTCGGGCTGACGCGCCAACATGGCGAGGGGGAAGGTGGTGTCGTCGGTGGCGGTGAGATTGGCCCACAACGGGATATCGGTGGGCACCTGCTCGTAGGTGGGTCGTTGGAAGATCGGTTGGCGGACCTCGCGGCGGTACGCGTTCTGCGCCCCCGTGTAGGCCCCGATCACCCCGGCCCGGATAGCGGCTTTGGCGTCCTCGACCGACTGGTTCTGGAAGTGCCGGAACGCACCGAGGTTCCAGGACCCGTCCGGGGTCTCCCGGTTCGGAGAGGTCACAGATCACCGGCGAGCCAATCCGGAATCGCCGGGGCCTCCGCGACTTTCATGGTCGGATCGGCGCGAGCGACGGTAGTAGCGAGGTCGTCGCGCTGGCGCTGGAACTGTCGCACCAGCCGTACGAGGGTGCGGTAGCGGTCAGCATCGGTGAGATCCTGGTTCTCCAGCTCGGTGACACGTGCTTGGAGTTGGCGGACCTGCCCGGCCTGGCGTGCGGTGATCGCGCCGATCACTGTGGCGAGGGCGACGCCGAATGCTTGGACGATGTCGGCGTTGAGCCATCCGAGGTTCACTGGTCTACCTCCGGCTTGCGGTGCCGTCCGGTCGAGGCGTCGTTGACGAGGTGTTCCAGGATGACCTGGATCTTGTCCTGCACCCCCGCGAGGGTCGCGGTGACCGCGTCGATCTTCGTGTGCGCGGAGGCGACCGAATCGACGACGGATTTGTCGTCGAGTTGGGGCCAGCCGGTGGGATCGAGGGCGGGGCCGGGTTGGTGGCGGGAGTCGGGTCCGGCGAGTTGGTCGACGACCCAGGAGGCGTGCATGTCGATCGAGGTGAGCAGGTCGGCGAGGGTGACGGGGTTGCCGTCTTTGTTGATGACAATGTCGGTGAGCTGCATATCGTTCCTTCCAAAGAGTGCGGCGACGGTGTTTCGGCCGCCGCGGATGGCGTTGACGTCGATGAGTTGGCCGCCGATCGCGGCCTTCTCGGAGAACTGGAGAATCGCGATCTCCTTGCCGCCGAACGGTTCCCAGCCCCTGTACCCGTCGCCGGGGTAGAGCTGGGGTGCGCCGCCGACGCCGGGGACGTAGGAGCTGTTCCACAACAGCACCGGCAGCCCGGACAGGTCGGGAGAGCCCATGAAGTCGCGCCAGTACCAGCGCGGCAGATAGATCGGCAGCAAAGTGAATCCGCGCGCGGTGATCGCGTTCACCCGCGCCCACAGATCGCCGATGGAGGTGAACCTGCGCTGGTCTTCGTAGTCGATCTGGATCGGGATGCTGGTGTCGGCGAACCGGGTGAGGGCGTCTGCTTCGATGTCGGGGTGGGTGTGCAGGTCGCAGTAGAGGTAGCCGCCCCAGAACTCGAAGTGCTCGCCCATCTGGTCGCGGGCCCTCGGCCACTGTGGGTCCTGCCACGTTCCCTGGCTGATCTTGTGGGTCGCGAAGGACATGCCCTCGGCGGCCGCTTGGGCGAAGTCGAACGCGCCCTGGTGGTTACTGACGTCGATGCCGAATTCGGGCATCGCGAATCCTCCTTCCGGATAGGCCGCGCCATCCAGGAGCGGCAGCGGGTCGAGACGGTCGGGACCGGGAGGGCTGTAGACGCCGCGGTGCCACTCCAGGTGCAGATGCGGAGCCACCCCGGCGTTGCGGGCGCGGTCGGGTTCGATGGCCGCGATCCGCTGCCCGGCCTCCACTCGCTGTCCGACAACGACTTCGGGACGGATGTGGCCGTATACGGTTGTGCCGCCGCCATCGCCATCGGGGTGATCGATCACCACCCACGACCCGAACCCCTGGGCGGGTCCGGCGCGGGTGATGGTGCCGCCCTGGCAGGCGTGCACCGGTCGGTCGCCCGCGCCGCCGGGGTAGCCGAAGTCGGCACCGAAATGCCAGCCGTCCTCGCGCGGCCCGAACGGTGAAGTGATCCAGAACCCGGCCGGGACAGGCCAGAAACGTGCGGACATGACGAAAACTCCCTTCCAATAGCGGTTTTCAGGATTGGGCGTCCTGGTAGCGGGACAGGATCGCCGGACGGGCTTTGCCGAAGTGGCGTTCGATGGCCAGGACCCGTTCGCGTTCGGCCGGATCGGCGCGCCGCAGATAGGCGAGCACGGCTTTTACCCCGCGTCGGGTCGGGTCGAACTGCGGTGCCGGGTCGTTGGTGGCGGTGGCCTCGACGCTGACCGGTGCGGTGACCGGCAGCATCGGCGGCGGTGGCTCGACAGGCTGGTCGGGGACGGTGCCAGTGAGGCCGAGTGCAGCCGCCAACTGCTGACGCTGACGCAGTGGGAGTTCGGCGACGAACTTGCGGACGTCGAAGACCTCTTCGGGCTCGGGTTCGTCGGCGTCGGACCAGGTTCCGGGCGAGAGCAGCCAGTGAGCATCCCCCGCACGTGGGGGCCGGTACTTGATGACCGGCTCCTCGACCGGTCTCGCGCCGCAGTCCCACAACCGCCGCGACACCGCCCGCAGGTGCTGTACCGGCAGCAGCAGCGGCGCGCCCTTCAGCCCTGGGAGCCCGACGAGCATCCACAGGAACGCTTCCTCGGGGTCTGTGGGGTCGCAGTTGTCGCGAATGGGGAACTGACCGTCGGACAATTGTCCTCCTTGGCGCGACTGCGTCTCCGCGGCGCTGGCAAGAGTCCGCAGTTGCAGGTTTCCCACATCTACAGGGTTCTCATTTTCCTGTATTTACAGGTTTTCCGGATTTACAGGTTTTACTGAAATGCGGGTTTACTGCATTACTGCAAATGAAGTCGCGGGTGGTTCGTGGCGATATTTTCGCAGGTCAGCCGCATAATCTGTTTACAGCGTATGCGATTAGAAGGCTTTTCTTTTCGGTAGACTAACCCACCGTTTGACCACTCGCCGGACCGTGTTGTTTAATTATCGCCGCGCGCACCTATGCCGCCTCATGCAGGGAATTTAAATGACTTCATTGATGGTCCTGGCCGCACTCACGGCCAGCATCACTGCTATCTCGGCGTCGGTCACGACGATCGTGATCGTCATATACGGAGTTCGAGGGGTTCCGCCCGCGGAACGCGCTGCCGTGCTCCGTGCTCTGGCTGCTGTCCTCAGCGCGCTGAGGAGACCGCTTCCGCGACGATGACGAGCGATCCGCCGCTCCCGCTCATGCGAGCACGCCCAGTTCCTGCATACCGGAGACGAGGTCGGAGACCATGTCCAGGGTGTGCTGGGCGCGGTCGCGGTTGCTGGTCGGATCACCGATCACTGGCTGCCATTCCGGGAATTGGTCTCGGTCCCAGGCGAGGGTGAGTTCGCGGACGCGGTCGATGCGGATGGTGTAGGTGTCATCGCCGGGTGCGGTGGCGCCGATGCGGTCGCCGAGCCACCAGTGCCCGTCCTCGCCGATGACGAACGGTGTGCCGTCGCGGACGGTGAGGGTGTTGGTGAACCAGGAGCGGGTGTCGTGGAATCCCTTGCGCAGGGCCGCCATCGCCGAGATCGTGTACGCCCGACCTGGTGAGTCGGCGAAGTACTCGAACAGTCGTGACCAACCGGAGTTGTGTTCACGTGCTTGTGATTTGACGGCGTGCCAGGCCAGCAGCGTCCCCTGGTAGAGGGGCCGGATGAGCGCGTCGGCGACCCCGCCCAGGGGCGGGACGCCCACGATGGCGGCAGCCAGGTCGCCGGCCATCTGGACACCGGCGGAAAGGCTTTCGTCGGCGGGTTCGGGTCGCGGGGGGGCCCCCCCGGGGTATTGGGGGGGGACCCCCAACCCCCCCCAAACGGGCCCCGCCCCGTAAAAAAAGAAATAACGGGGGAAAGGGA
>NZ_JBEXFQ010000074.1:0-8985 GCF_040606855.1 Nocardia sp. NPDC005366 | reverse complement strand
GCCGGCGGACTGCGGTTGGTTGGTGGGAGGTTGAGAAGATGTCATGGGGTGAGTAGATCACGCGCGCGCGCCACCTACCGATCCCAGGTTTCAGCACGAACCCACAGGTCGCGGGCCAGCGGCTCGCTGACCTGTGATCCGCCCGGCCGCCGTGGTGTGGCCGCCTCGCTCAGCGCGATAGGCGGCGTTGTCGTGCACTGGCGACCGGAGGACTGAACCCGGCATGCCCGCGATTCGTTGGCCTCTATCCGGGCGTCTCGTCACCAGTTTCCCGCGCAGATGATCGAGCAGTGGATGACCTCACCACGGCACAGAGCGCGACCGACACCGTCATCGCGGACGCGGTCGCCGACGCGGCCGACAAAATCCGCACAGCCACCGAATGACCTCTACCGACCGGCGAGTTCGGCGACGACCGGAGCGAACCTGTCGGCGAAGTCGGCGCCGAAGACGAAATAGGAGAAGCCGATCTCTTCTCGTCGTCGCTGGATCTCCTCGACGGCGGCGGCCGGGTCGTCCGGAAGTACGGTGACCGCGTCCACCGCGCGAAGCGCGGCCGGGTCGGTATCGGGAGGCGCCATGTGCGGCGCGACAGTGTCGCCGATCACCGGCACGGCAAGTGCGAGCTCGACGTCCCCCATGGTGCGGAAGTCGCGTGCCAGCCGCTCGACTTCGCCCCGAGGCTGATCCCCCAGCGCGAAGGTGACCGTGTCCGCGACCTCGGCCGCCAGCGCCCGGGCCTTCGGACCGAATACGGCCATCGCCACGGGCGTATGACGGTCGGGGCCGTCGAGATCGCGCAGCGTCGCGACGGTCTCACGTACCTGTGCCAGCCGCTCGTTCGGCGGCGGTACGACGGGCATCTCCTTGTCGCGGAGCTCGTCCTCGATTCCCGGCCTTCCGGTGCCGATGCCCATCTCGAAGCGACCGTCGGTCAGCAGCGACAGCGAGTGCGCTTCCCACGCTGTCAGCCAGGCCGGGCGTAGCGGAGAGGCGTATACCCACGTGCCCACGCGCAGATCGGTCATGGCCGCGACGGTGGCCAGCATGGGACCGGGCGCCGGTTGCAGCTGCGGGAAGTCGGGCACCAGCAGCGTCGAGTAGCCGCTGTCGGCGATGCGGCGCACGCGATCTCGCCACGTCGGCACGTCGGTTCTGAGCGGGGCAACGACCCCGAATCGAAACGGTTTCGTCATGTCCGGACTCCTGTCTTCGGGTCTGTCCAGAGGAATAGACGCCGGATCGACCCGAAATTCATCGTGGAGCGGATCGTCACACCGTCGGGTCGACGGGGTCCTGTAAGTCCGACAGGTATTCGTCGAGCAGGGCGAGTACTTCGCCACCTCGGCATCGTCGTCGAAGTTCGCGGCTCCGCGATGACCGCGAGCGCGTCGACGACACGGTGAACCTGCTGGATCATCGCGGGCGATTGTCGGCGGGAACGAGATCTCTGCCCAGTGGGGGAAGGGCCGAGAGACCGGTCCGAAAGAGTTCGGTCGAACTGTTGAGCATCGCGGGTAACGACGCGGCGACCAATGCGTGTGCCTTGAACGCTCGCGCGGCGATGCTCAGTCGATGTGCGACGGGATCGACAAGGTGTTCGGGACGGGAGACCCAGGTGTCGCCCCAGACCACGACCTCGACGCCGCCGTGGTGCAGGGCGTCGATCAGTCCTCGGTTGGTTCGCGAATCTCTGTCGCACACGGCGGCGGATATCGCGAGCGCCTCCGGGTGACGTCCTCGGCCCCCCGCCTCCAGCACCGAGTCCAGATCCGCGATGTCTGCCCCGAGGATCCGAAGGGGTCGTACGTCGGCCCTGACCAGATCCGGTATCAGAACCGTGACGTCCCAGCCCGCGCCGGATCGATCGAAGAGCCATCCGCCCGCATGTTCGACGACATCGGCGACACTGTGGGCGACGACGTCGAGTCGATACCTGCGTGCGACGCTCCCGTCGGGGTTGGATCCCGTCCCGGCTACATCGTGCACCGACCGAGAATCCAGCTCGGTGGGTTCGGGTGGTCGAGCCGTCATCGGATCTCCGTTCCGTTGTGTCGTCGGCGGGTGTCATACCTCATGGGTGACCGGCCGTGTCTAGTTCGGCGATTGCGGAGGCGGTGTCGAGATCGGCGTACGCGGCCGAATACCGTTGCGCCAGAGCCAAAGCTATATCGGGACGTTGCCAGAACTCTCCGGCGCTGGCGGTGCACAACCACAGGGTCAGGCCGTGGGCGACCGAGGCGCGGTAGCCGTGGTGTATCTGTTCCGGAGAGGGTTTTTCGTCGGCGGGCAGGTCGAGCGCATCACGATATTCGCGCAGTAGCGTGTCCTCGCCGGCACGTCGGTCGTCGATGGTGAGCGCGCCTTGCAGGAAGTAACCCAGGTCGAGTGACCAGTGCCCGCGGCGTGCTACCTGCCAGTCCAGGAAGCCGACATGGGTGTCATCGATCAGGTAGGTGTTGCCGATATGGGCGTCCCCGTGCAGCAGGGTCTGCGGGCCGGTGGTCAGGCTGCGGATGTAGGGCTTCCAGATCCTCTCGATCAGGTCGTGGATGCTCAGTGTGGTCACCGATGCGGGCGCGTCCGGGCCGAGGCGATCGAGCGCGGCCTGCAGCGGGGCGATCTCCATTCCGTCCCACGGTACGAACGGTTCGAGCCATGCCAGGTCGGTGTGCTCGTCGAGCCGCGCCCCCCAGTACCGGCTGTGTAGTCGCGCCAATGCGCGCACCCCGTTGGCGGCTTGATCGATGGTGAGGGGACGGGTGGCATCACGCGGGTCGGCTCCGCGAACGGTGAGATCCTCCATGACCAGAAGAAAATCCTCCGTTTCCTCGTCGATCAGCGCGGCGAAAACGGCCGGATGCTCGACCGGCAGTGCGGCTCCACAGCCGAAAAGCCTTGGCTCGTGGAACATTCCGCTGGTCAGCTTGATCAGTTCCTTGTGCGCCGGGTCGGCCGCCTTGAGGAAGACCGATGCCGGGCCTTGCCCGCTGTCGTAGGTCAGCGCCAAGCGCGCCCGGCGGTTGGTCCCGTCGTCACGAAGGACGACGTCGACCGAGGCCACCCGGACCCCCGCGTGATGCTCGGCCAGCGCGGCGGTCATCCACTCGGGAGTGATCTGGTCCCAGTCGGAGGGAATCTGCAAATTCTCGACGGTCACACGAATCCTTGGCTCGAGGTGGTAAGAGCACTCCCCGCTGTGGAGAAGCGAGTCCAACTTACTCGCGTAAGTTGAGTACGTCCAGGCTCGGATTCGCGATCGGCAGAAGTTCGCCGGGGCGGGTCGGTGCACGGGTCCTCGGCAACTCGCGTCCCCGCACGGGCCACGCAGGCCGGGTGGCATCCTGGATTTCGCTCGGTGGCGTGCTGTACGGCGTAGAGGAATGTCGTGCAATGATGCACGGCAGGTCGTACTCGGTCCTGGGTGGGAGCAGTATGGAGAGTGTCAAGAGGCCCGCTAGGCCCACGAGAGCCGATGTCGCGCGTCTGGCCAAAGTGTCGACCGCAACGGTCACCTACGTTCTGAACAACGTTGAAAACCAGCGGATCTCGACGCGGACACAGCAGGCCGTTCGCGACGCCGCGGCCACTCTCGGATATCGGCCCAATCTGGCGGCACGCAATCTTGTGGTCGGCGCGAGCGGCTTGGTCCTCTACATCGTGCCGAAGATGGCTTTGCACGAACTGGCGATGGAGGTCAGCAGTCGAATGACCACGGCGCTGGCCGGGCACGGCATCGTCATGTCGCTGCAATTCGAAACCGAGGACGGCGCCAACGTGGCCGAGGCGATCGCCAGTCTCGACCCCATTGCCGTCTCGGGCGTCTTCCCGCTCACTGGCGCGGCGCTCGACGCCGCGAACGCCGCCAATATTCCCCAGATCCATCTCGGCAGCGCGAACTTGAACACGCTCGCCTCGCTGCATCTGACCGTCGGACGGATGCGCGTCGAACATCTGCTCTCTCGGGGGCATCGACAGCTGGGTTTCGCGTTCTCCACCAATCCGAAACTGCGCCTGCTGGGGGAGTATTGGCTCGACGGCATCCGCACCGCCACCCGCGAACACGGAGTGCCCGACCCGGTTGTCGCGGACATCCGCGACGACGGGACCGATGCCGTGGAGGTGGTTTCGCGCTGGGTCGAGCAGGGCGTGAGCGCGGTGTGCGCGCAGAGCGACGAGACCGCCTTCGCCGTGCTGCACGGCGTACGGCGGGCGGGATTGCGTTGTCCACACGATCTGGCGGTCATCGGGGTGGACGCCATAGGCCTCGGTGCCCTGAGCGACCCGCCGCTGACCTCTGTCGGATTCGACGCGACCGCGATCGTCGACACCGCTGTCAACGCCATGATGAACGCCCTGGGGTTGCCGACCGATGACCTCGATGTCGACAGCGGTAGCGATCTCGCTGTCCTGATCGAACGCGACTCGACCTGAGCGATCGATATCCGATCCCGCCGGGTGGAGTGAAACGGTAGCGCCACAGCGCTTACACGAGTAAGTTTCTGGTGCGCGGATGACCTTTCATCCACTCGATGAACACCGAGTGCGCGACCGATAGTTCCGAAACAGGCCCTCGCGCACCACATCATGCAGCAGCACAAGAACGTTTGCGATAAGAGACATCGAACCCATGGCAGAACAAGACCGCCCGACCGGCGCCCGCATGATCACCCCTCCTTCCTCCCGGCCCATCCCGCCGAGGCCACCCGGCGCCGTCGACGTCCGGGCGTACGGGCGGGAATCGCAGACGAGAAACCCGACGCCGGGCAGAACTCCTCGCGCACAGGCGGTGTCGGGTCAGCCTGTCAGTGTCACCGTTCGTGATGTTCTCAACTACTTCGAGAAATGCCCTCGGTGCGGCTATCCGGCTCAGGCGACAGCGACCGTACGGACCTTCGAGAACGGATTCGTCGAGATCACCATGCAGCCGACCTGCGGGCTGCCGTGCGGATGGCGGGGCGAGCCGACCTACTGGGCTTGAATGACCCCGGCCTCGACCCCGCAGGCCGTGAGCCGGTGATGACCGAGAATCCGGCCGCCGCGGTGGGGGCTCGTCGTGCACCCGGCTCGCACACCGCCCACCGAATTCGGACACCCCTGTACAAGTTTACTTATGCGTGTAAGTCTGTGTCTGGTTCCCGTGGAGCGAAAGAAGACTCTGTTTCCTCGGAGGAGCGCGCGTCCGGGGAAGCGGTTGCGACAACCGCTATCCGCGACGGTGACGCCGGGAACATCTCAACGGAGGAGGAACACGGTGAAGTCGCACAGAATCGGCATTGCCTTGCTGGCAATCGCTCTGCTGGCCGCTGGTTGCGGACGCGAGGGCGGCGCGAGTGAGACCGAATCAAACGCAGGCCCGGCGGTTTCGGGCAACTTCGGTGACCTGAGCGGTATCTGCCAGCCGGGCAGCGCGAAAAGTGCTTCGGCGCAGGGTGTTACGGCATCCGAGATCGAGATCGGCATGTTCTCCGACATCGGGTTCACGAAGAATCCCGATTTCGTCGACGCCGCGAAGGTGTTCACCTCCTGGTGCAACGCGGCAGGCGGCATCAACGGCCGCAAGATCGTCACCAATCTGCGCGACACCAACTTCATGGAGGTGCGCCAGCGGATGCTCGAATCCTGCCGCGAGGACTTCTTCCTCGTCGGCGGCAGTGCGGCACTCGACGGACTCGGCGTGAAAGACCGGCTGTCCTGCTTGCTGCCGGAATTCCCCGCCCAGGTCACGGCCACCGCGAACACCGGCTCGGACCTTCAGCTCAGCGCGGGCGCTACCGTCGCCGAGAGCGTCGACCCATACTCCGGGTTCCACGATTGGCTGATCAGGGACGCCCACCCGGACTCCGCGGGATCGGTCGGCATCATCGTCGGCGATTCTCCGATCACCAAGGTGATGAGCGACAAATTCACCGAATCGCTCACCGCTTCGGGCGCGAAGATCGTCTACAGCGATCTGTATCCTGCTGCGGGAGTAGCGGATTGGACCCCGTATGCCCAGTCCATCAAGGCCAAGAACGTTCGTGGACTGATCTTCCTCGGCGACTTCCGCTACCTCGCCAAACTCCAGGATGTGCTGACCGGCATGGACTACCGCCTGGATTGGATCGACGCCAACGCGAACTCCTACAACTCCACCTACCTCGACGCCTCCAAGAGCTCGCTCGCCGCGCAGAACAACTACGTCGACCTCAGTGGCACCACCCCGCTCGACGCCGCGGCGCAGGTACCCGCGATACAGCAGGTCAAAGACCTGTTCGAGCAGTACGCACCCGGTAGCGACATCACCTTCCAGGTCCTGCGCGCCTTCCAGGCCTGGGTGCTCTTCGCCAAATCGGCCACCAGTTGCGGGGACAACCTCACCCGTGCCTGTGTCTACAACACCGCGCGCAAGGAGACCGCCTGGACCGGCGGCGGCCTGCAAGCGCCGGTAGATCTGTCTCGGCCACTGGCCGAACAGACTCGATGCTTCAACGTCCAGAAGGCGACCCCCGACGGCTGGAGAACCGCTGACTTCGCCCCGAACAACGGTGTTTTCCGATGCGGTTTCAGCCCCTACGCGTACAGCAAGGACTTCGGTAAGCCGACCACCCTCGCCGACGTCGGCAAAACCATGAACGACCTCAAATAGTCCTTCCGCGGGTCACCGAGAGCTCGATGCGAAATGCAGACGAAGCCCGCGTGTGATACCCGGATGCCGAGGTCGTTGCACGAACTGGTTTACGGCGGTGTTCACCGCAACACCGTGCGGAAGCGGTCGACTCGTTTCGCCGAAATGACCGGCCTGGATCTCGACCGCACCGACGACTTGATCGTTGTCTGGTGGCTGCTCAACCGCGATCCCGGTTCCCGTGCGTGATCGCAGGCCCCGCGGTCGGCCCGGAGAGTTCTCGTGCGTGTTGATGGTGCCCTTCGGGTTGAGGTGCCCAGTTCTCGGCGCCGCCGGTGACGACGGCGACTCTCCCGTCGAGTTCTTACATGTTCCGAGCCCTCCCACCCTGGTCGACAAACGTTCGAACTCGAGGTATTAACCTAAAGGTATTAGCTTGATAGTCGAAGGTGGCTACCGGCGGCACTGTTGCCGACCACCCGAGGGGAAGTGTGCGAATGCCCGATCAGGTCGTGACCGACCGGCCTCGGCCCGGCGTCCTGCTGATTCGTCTGAACCGTCCCGACGCGCTGAACGAGATGCGCGCCGAACTCGTCGAGTCGCCGCACGTGGTGCTCGCCGAGACGGTGGAGGACGTCGCCTTGATCGGACCCGTCGACAAGATCTGTGAGGACATCGTGAAACGCTGGAAACCGACCTGTTCGACCACCATGATTCTCGGTGGCCGGCCGCGACCGCAGAGCCGGGAACGCATGCTCGAGGCGGTGCGGTCATGAGCCTCGATCCCCGCACGCCCGTCCTCGTCGGCGGCGGCCAGATCAACGACCGGGCCGGTGGCCGCGAACCGGTCGATCTGATCGCGGACGCGGCGCGCGCGGCGGCCGACGAGGCGGGCAGCGGCGCGCTGCTCGAACTCGTCGATTCGGTGCGCCTGGTCGGCATGCTGTCCTGGCGCTATCGCGACCCCGGGGCGTTGGTCGGCGCGCGGATCGGCGCGGCGCCACGCCATACCGGATACACCGGAAGCGGCGGGAGCACCCCGCAGGTGCTGGTCAACGGCGCGTGCGAGGATATCGCGGCGGGCCGGGCCGAGGTCGTCCTGATCGGCGGCGCGGAATCCTGGCGCACCCGGATGAGATTGCGCGCCAACGGTATACGGCCCGATTGGACCGTGCAGGACGAATCGGTGGCCGAGGCCGAGATGCTGGTCGACGAGGTGCCGATGCGGTCGGTGACCGAGAAGCGGGCCGGGCTGGATCGGCCCGCGTACGTGTACCCGCTGTTCGAACAGGCGTTGCGGGTCGCTGCGGGTCGTTCGATGGACGAGCACCGCGAGGTGATCGGAGCGTTGTGGGCAGGCTTCAGCAAGGTCGCCGCGACGAACCCGCACGCGTGGTCCCGGCGCGAGTACACCGCGTCCGAGGTCATCACGCCCTCGGACGACAACCGCTGGATCAGCTGGCCCTACACCAAGCTGTTGAACTCGAACAATATGGTCGAGCAGGGTGCCGCGCTGTTGCTGTGCTCGGTCGAGGTCGCCACCCGGCTCGGTATCGCTCGCGAGAGCTGGGTGTTCCCGCACGCGGGCACCGAGGCGCACGACACCTACGACATCGCCGAACGCGCGGCCCTGGACCGTTCACCCGCGATCCGGGTGGCCGGGACCAGGGCGCTGGAATTGTCCGGAATCGGCCTCGACGATCTCACGCACGTGGACGTGTACTCGTGCTTTCCCTCCGCGGTCCAGGTGGCCGCCGCCGAACTCGGATTACCGCTCGACGATCCGGGCCGCCCGCTCACCGTGACCGGCGGGCTGACCTTCGCGGGCGGGCCGTGGAACAACTACAGCACCCACGCGATCGCGACTCTCGCCACCCGGTTGCGCGAATCACCCGGCGGCTACGGCCTGCTCACCGCCAACGGCGGCTACCTGACCAAACACGCCTTCGGGGTCTACCGGACCGAGCCGCCACGCGCGGGGTTCCGCCGGGAGAACGTGCAGCCGCTGGTCGACCGCGAGCCGACGACGGTGGCCCATCCGGATTACGAGGGCGCCGCGACGGTGGAGTCGTGGACGGTGGTGCACGACCGCGCGGGAGTCCCCGAGCGCGCGTTCGTCGCCGCGCGCACCCCCGATCGCGGTCGGACGCTGGCGACGACCGCCGTGCCGGACGCCCTGGCGCGCCTGCTGGAGGTCGACGTCGCGGGTGATCGGATCACGGTCGCCGCAGACGGAGAGTTCCGGTTCGCCGAGGGGTAGCCACCAGATCGTCCCGCAGGCATGGCGGTTTCTAGGGGTCGTCGCAACACCGCTTGGTGTTAGGTGGTCAGTAGATCACGCAGACGCTCGGCTGGGGTATCCCAGTCGAGCGTTTTGC
>NZ_JBEXFQ010000073.1:0-10601 GCF_040606855.1 Nocardia sp. NPDC005366 | reverse complement strand
CGGACAACCAACCTTTCGGGAATCATCTGACCAGCCGAAAACCATGCAACAAGAACCAATCCAGCAACAGGTTCGAACTGGCGATAGAAATATCGCCTACGACCCAGACGATTTCGTGAACCTGGTCGTTGCGGCCCGCACCGTGCCGCCGGGGCAGCTGGTGGTGCTGACCTCCGATGAGATCGGTGGCCTGCGTGCGCGTTTCGCCCGCGAGATGCTGGACTCGTTGGGCCGCAGCGAGGTCGAGGTGATCGAAGGCATCGACCTCGGCCACGAACGCCGGATTCTGGCCGACCCCGGCCAAGTGGTCCCCGAGTACGTGTACCCGGACGCTCAGGAGCGTGAAGACCGCTTCGGGACGATGGTCGCGGCGTTGACCGAGGCCATCGACTCCGCCGAGGGGCCGGTGCGGTGGGTGGGGTGCGGGTCGATGGCCGAACTCGCGACGCTGCTGACCTGGGCACCGCACCTGGCCGAACAACTCGTGCTCACCCAGATGGGCGGATGGCTGCGCACCTACCGCGACCTGACCCGCGCGTCCCACAACTTCCGTATCGACGCGATCTCGGCCGGGCTGGCGCTGCGGACCGCCCACCGGCCGCGTCTGGTGATGTCGGAGCACACCAACCACGACGCCATCCGCGTCACCGACCAATGGGCGCTGATCGATGACCTGGCCGCAGACTCCGCACCGCAGTGGGCGCGGATGCTGGGGATTCACTTCCAGCGCTGGTTCGCGTTCAAAGACGGCGGCTGCTGGCTCCACGACCCGCTCACGCTGTCGGCCGCGCTCGGGCTGCCGTTCGTCAGCTTCGCCGAGGAGTCGGTGCGCATCGGTGAGGACGCGCGCCTGTACGCCGACCCGTACGGGCGGGCCATGAAGGTCTCGGCCAGCGTGGATTACGCCGGTTTCCTCGACTGGGTCCACGAGGCGCTGACGTGGTGAGCCTGTGCCCGACCTGTAGGCAGTCCCTGCCGGGATCCAAGACGGAGAGCGACGAAGGCTCGGTGGGGGTCGAGTTCGAGTTGTCGGGGCCGACCCATCCACGAGTGCTCGACGCCCTGCTCCACGAATACCCGGAGAACAAAGACAACTACGGCGTTGACCGCGAGGTGACCGCCAAGCTCGACGCGCGCGCACCGATGTTCAAGGCCGGGGTGCGCGCCGGCCGGGCCTTCCTGCTGCGGGCGGCACGGGAGTTGGCCGAGCACGGAGCCAATCAGTTCGTGGTCATCGGCTGCGGATACGCGCGTGACACCAACGTGCACAGCGTGACCCGCGCGGTCGCACCCCAGGCGCGCACGGTGTATCTCGACAGCGGAGCGATCGTGGCCGTGCACGGACGCGCCATGCTCGACCGCGACTCACAGTTCATCGAGGCCGACCCGAACGATCCGGCCGCGATCCTGTCCGCGATCGACTACCGCCGTAGCGGAGTCACCGGCCTGGACACCACCGAACCGATCGCGCTGGTGTTCGGATCGCTGATGCTCGAGCGCCTCGATGATCCGGGCCGGGTGATCGCGGAACTGGTCGACGCGCTGCCCAGCGGGTACCTGGTGGCGACTCACATCCGCGCCGATGTGGAAGCCGCCACCGCGAAGACTGCGGCGACCGTCTACGCCCAGCACGGCCTGACGCTGCGCCCGCGCACGGGCGGTGAGATCGGTGCGCTGCTGGGCGGGGTCGAACTCCTGGCGCCCGGTCTCGTGGTCGCCGGGGACTGGCTGCCCGATCAGGACACAGTTCCGGAGGTGGGTGGGCCGCGGTGTTGCTGGGGCGCGGTCGGGACGTGGGGAGGTGTGCGATGACACCGGAGGGCTTACCCGGACTCGGCACCCGGCGAGGACAGGCCCCTGTCCGGATCGCGGGTCGGCCGGTCCTGGTCGTGGTCGAAACTCCGACCGTGGCCGCCCTCGACTGCGGTGACGATCCCGGCGACCTCACTGCCGAGGACGCAGTCCTGGTCCTCGGCGCGCACCAGAGCTGCCCGCCGCACTGCCGCCCGCTGGCAGGCGCGCTGGCCGTGCTCGCCGACGAATACCGCACCGACCGCACCGCGCACGCGCCAGCGCCGAGACGGTTCGTCGACGCGCTGGACCACCAGCTCGCCGAACTGGTCCGGCAATGGCTGGCAGCCGTGCACGAGCGAGGCAGATAGCGGCGCTGGACAGTCGCCAGGCCGGGCGGAGTTCCTACCGCCCGGCCAGGAGTGCCAGGCGGCGAGCGCGACGCCGTTCACCTGTGCGGCCGTAGGTGGACTGCAACATGATCCGCAGCCTTGCCGCCGCCCAACGTCGGGCGACTCCTGCCGACGCGTGCCGAGTCCTCGTCCCATCCGCGTGTATGTCCACAGGGGTAATTCGGCGCGGGCAGGGGCCTGGCTCACCCCTGCTTCCCTGGTCGGCAACGGCTGCTGTCGTGTGCACCCTGGATACTAGTTGTGTTCCCAGTCCGGATAATGCGCTCGATTGGTGTGGTTGATACGCCTACCATATTCGCGTGGCGAAGAACGGTATGGGCGGTCTGATCGGCGAGCTGGTGCTCGGTGATGCGAGCCTCAGTGCGCTGCTGGCCGAGATGCGCCGGGCCGTTTTCCAGCACGGCCCCGTGGATAAGGAATCCGCGAAGAGGACGACAGGTGAGCTCGCCAAGGATCTCAAAGGCGAGGTCAACAGGAATCCGGCGATTAGCTGTGTCGGCTTCGGGCCGTGGCTGATGCGGGTCGTGACTGCGGCTGAACAGCGGAACGAGATTGTTCATGCCGTCGGGCAGGATCGCTGTGTCGGTTGCGGTGATAGTTCGGTTTTCGTGCACAAGCACAAGCTGGTCGATCGGTCGGAGCCACGAATACGACAGCTCATCACCGAGTTTCAGGTTCTCATCGATGAAGGTGTCGAACTCGCGGCCAAGCTCTCCGACAAGCTCAACGAACTCTTGTTGGCGGAGGCACGGGAACGTGCGGCTGCGACCGGGGAACCCCAGTTCCCAGCCCAGATCAGAATTGCAGCAGACTTGTACCGGTGCACCGCATGTAGCGGTGACGGACACGCGGGCCGCGTCTTGAGCGCACCAGCGGCAGTCGCGGTGCTCCCGCCTGGCGAAGATGTCGAGGCGCTGTATCGCGCGTTGAAGGCGGACAATTCGTGATCGGGGCCGTGATCATCCGCACCGAACAGTGATGGGTCCCAAACCGTATCAATCGGTCGGTACTGGCTGTACCAGCCTCTCGAGGTCCTTCACCGCTTCGTACAGTGCGACGACAACTGCCTGCGAGTCCTTGCCGTAGGTGACCGAGGCGTCGTAGATCGAAGCCGAAAGCGGGAGTCCTTCAGGTCGGCCACCGGGGAGTGCGTGACTGGGTGCCTGATTCGGATCTGAGCCGTAGCTTTGCACAGCGATATTCGTCATGGTGAGACAACCTACGCCCCGGTGCCGACATCTCCGAGAAGCACGACTCGCGACCGACCATCACCCGGCTATTCCATGACCCCTGCCGGGATGTCGCAGCCCAACGCTGCCGCGAGCAACCGATAGACCGCGGGTGCCCAGTGGGTGTGGCACGACAGGCACTCGCAGCCCTGCGCGCTGATCTGGAGTGCGGCTTGGCGTACGTATTCACCGCTGCTGTCGGGCCGGTGCACCGTCTGGGCCCCACATGACGGGCAGGCCGCGACCAGCTCCCAGCGGCGCACCGGCTCGAGCAGCGCCTTACCGGCCATCGCCCAGTGCTCGAGATCGTCGACGCACCAGGCGATGGCTTCGTGGTCCTCGGGTGCCCAGGTGTGGGCGGCGAGGAGATTGAGACGGCGCACGGTCTCGGGCTGGCCGTCGTCGGGGCCGGGGTCGGGCCACCACCCTGCGACGGTGGTGTCGATGGTGGTGATCCAGTCCAGGCCCTCGACCCAGGCCGGGGGCAGGCTGCGTGGTCGCAGGCTGCCTCCTTCGCCGAGGCGTGCGGCGAGTTCGGCGCGGATCTCGGCGTACACCGATTCGCGGTAGCCGCTGCGGGTTTGGCCGTCGCGGTCGGTGTGGGCGTGGAGCCGGTGACCGATGAGGGCGTGCACGGCGTCCTCGAGGTCGGCCGAGACCGCGCGGGGTGGGATGGTGCCGGTCATGGTCGTGAGGCCGCGGTGGCCGGGTCGACGGAAACCATGTCTCTACTGTAGCGCGCAGTGATAGAGACTTCTCAGGACGTCGGGCAGATCGCGAGAGGAAGCGTTTCGAGCAGCCGGAGCCGGTCGCGCTGGGCGCGAGTGGCGTGGGCGACGAGATCGGCGAGCAAGCCCACGGCCTGGTCCTCGTCGCACTGATAGAACAAGCGCCGAGCCTGAGCGTGAGGCAGGCCCAGTAGTTCCTGGGCGAGCATCGGCACCGCGCGGACTCGGCCCTTGTATCGGACCAGTTCGCCGTTTTCGGTCCACTCGGCTCCCGCGAGGGTGACCGTCCATCCGGCGACGTTGTAGGCGGTGCCCTCGACGCATTCGCGCCGCCACAACCGTGCGTGGTGCAGGTGCGGTTTGGCGTGCAGGGCGCGTAGGACTGCTTGGGCGAGTTCGAGATTCAGCACTGGTGACACCGGTATCTCCTGGTGTGACACGGTGAACCCGCATCCGGCCGGTGGTGTGGCCGGTCGGGTTCGTACGGCGCGCGGTCGACAGCTCGTGGCTGCGGGTGGCACCGCTTCGGTGGTCGGTTCTGAGGGGCGGGGTCGGCCAGTGAGGCAAGGGGGCCTGACCCCGAACAGAAGATCCTAAACGTGAGATCGGTTATAGAGGAAGGGGTCCGGCTAACTACTGGCTGTGTCCTCTGACACCAGCGGCAATAGTCCCTGCCGGGGTGTTGTGGTGTGGGACACGCTGACGAGTGCGGCGACTGAGTCCGAATCGCGGGTCAGCAGCACGCGTTTGGCTTCCACGTGCACCAACGTCCATCCGCCCTGGGTGTTTCGCAGTCGGAGGCGCCCGGCGACGGGGCCGCCGAGGACTCCGCGGGCGAGTGCGCGGGCGGCGGGGATGTCGTCGGGGTGCAGGGCAGGTACGCGGTCGGGGTCGTCGCCGAGTTCCCAGGCGATGCCGGGCATCGCAGCGCCGAGCCACCGGTGCGGGGTGAGCGTGCGCAGGTCGACCAGGGCGTGGAACAACCCCGGCATCGAGAGTTCGGCTTCCATGACCGCACGGTCGAAAGTCAACGCCGGGGGCGGTGCGGGGAGGTCGCGGCCTGGGCTGACATCGAGCATCAGCCCGTGGATGAACCTCTGCCCGCCCACGATCGCCCCGCGCGCGGCGAAGTGGATGTCGCGGTGGATGCCGTCGTCACGCATGATCTGCCAGGTGTCGTAGTGCACGGTGGTTTCATCCGATTCGGCAGCCAGGGCGACCGCGGTGCCTTCGTCGGCGGCGTGGACCAGCCACCGCATGGCCTGCATGCGGGTGATCTCGGGGCGACGGTGTTCGGGTGCGGCGGCGTGCATGTCGTAGGACTCCTCGGTCAGCAGCACCGTGGCGGCCTTGAGGTTCCAGTCGAAGGCCGCCGAACGCGGGGCGGCCGGGACGGGGGTATCGAGGGCGCCGGTCCAGATCCGCACGCCGTGGATCTGGCCTGCGACATTGCGGATGGGTTCGGCGATCACGTGTTCACCCCGCTCGCGGGAGGTTTCTTCCCAGGCGTGCCCGCCGGTGCGGACCTGCGCTGTCAGCCGCCGCGCGACCCGCAGTGCCGGACCGCGCAGCGCGCGTTGAAGCGGTTGCAGGCGTGCGGGTTTGCGACCGATAGCCATCACGGTCGGTTCTTCGCGCACGCATTCGATCAACAGCCATTCCCCCCACATACCGGACAACGTAGTCCGAAACGTGAGGCTCGGCACCTGGAAAAAGACTGGACGGTGTCGAACCTCACGCTCATCGGGGCTGATCAATCACTGACGGTCTGACCGGTGACCCTGGTGACCATGTCGCGGGGGTCGATGTGCCCGTCGACCTGGTACCGCGCTGCCATGTGGTCATCGATCTCGATGACGATGCCGCTCGGGTCGATCGCGGACCGGTAGCCCTGCGCGTCGCTGCCGTCGTGAACGACGGTCAGCATCAGATTGCCGAGCAGGTAGGTGCCGCCGATCGGGGGTTGCGGGGTGCCGGGCGGGTGGTAGCGGAACAACACCGTCTGTGGTCCGGTGCCGTCGTCGTCGGGCTGGTGCAGGACCACAACGTGATCGGCTCCCCGCCAGGTGATCCCGAGCCGGTAGGCGAAGATCGCCGCCCGGTAGGGCAGCGGGTTGGGGAACTCGACCGCGATGGTCGGCCTCGGCGGCGGGAACGGGTCCGGGTCGGGAGGGGCATCGACCGGCAGTGTCAGGATCTGGATTTCCACGAGATCGACCGACAGCTCGAACCCGGCGCGGTCCAGGCGCACCGCCAGAGGTTCGATCGGGCCTCCGACATCCGAGCCGGGGCAGATGACCTCGCTGTCGTCGGTGGCGTAGTCGTAGGCGTCCATCACTCGGTCGCAGTCGGCGCACCCGCAGTAGTGCTCCCGCAGCAGGACCAGGTTGCGGCGGATCGGCAGCGCGTGCCATTCGTCGATGCAGTTCGGGCACCGCTCCGGATGCGGAGCATGCGGCTCCACCGGGTTCTCGGCCTCGGCGGCGAGGGCGGCGATGCGGTCGGTGAGGTCCTGGTCGGGGGTGGCGTTGTGCTCGTTGGTCATCAGCGGATTCCCAGTTCGTCTAGACGATCCTGCACGGCGTCGGCGGCGGCGTCGGGATCGGTGTGGATGGCTTGTAGATGGCGGATGCGCCCGGCCTGGTCGCAGTAGGCGATGCGGGCCGACCAGCGCTGTGGCTGGCCCGCGTAGGCGGGTAGCTTGTCGACCAGGATTTCGGCGGCGGAGGTACCGGGCATGGGCTGATCTCTCATCGCCCACCGCCGACACCGGGGATGCGCAGATCGGCGAAGGCGACCGCGTCACACCAGCAACGACCGCGGCCTTCCTGGACTTGGACGACGTTGAGCCACAACAGGTCCTGCGCCCAGATACCGAGCCCGACGAAGCACATGACTGTGCTCGCCGCACTCGCCGCGTAGGAGTCGTGCTCGGCCAAGGCGTCCGGATCGGCCCCCAGGTCGAGCAGCGCGCGCCCGAGCAGACGCGAGCCTCGCCAGCGGCCCGCGTCGTCGCGCACGACGTAGCGGTCCCCGTGCGGGTGCTCGCCACGGGTGGGTGTGGTGGCTTCCGGTGTCGCTGTGGCGAGTTGGCGCACCCGGTTCACCAGCGCGGTGGCGGTGATGACGGTCGCGGTCACAGTTGCCCCCTGCTGATGCGGCCGATGACCTCGGCGAGGTCATCGAGGGTGTTGGACCACAGGAACAGCGTCGCGGCCTGGTCGGGTGTGAGTCCGAGTCGGCGTTGGGCGTATTCGTCGGCGTAGAGCAGATGGCCGGTGGTGAGGTCGACTGCGGTGGTCAGCCCCGAACTCAGAGTCACCGGCCGCGAGGTGGTGTGGTCGGTGAGTTCGTGGATGCGCAGGGTCATCGAGTCGTAGGCCCAGTCGACCTCGGGGTCGAGTTGCACGACCCACCCGGCGAAGCACAGCGCTGTGCGGCAGACCGGAGCGCCGTTGTCGGCGTAGACCACGTCCTCGACGTCGACTTCGCGGTAGTAGGTCTGATCCCACGACAGGCCGGGATGGCGTGGATGGTTGGGCAGTTCGGCGATCGTGGTCAGCACCCGCGTCGCGAATCGGATGTCGGGGCTGGTGCGGCGGATCATGACCGCACCCCCGATCGCGACACCGGCTCGGTGCCGAGCAGTCGTCCCGCCGAGAGCAGACGGACGGGGCGCTGCGGTAGCCAGGTGGCCTGGCAGCAGGGGCAGTAGGCGGTTCGGCGATTGTGGCCGTCGTGCACGGTCAGGCCCGGTTCCAGGACCGAGGCGGGGCACGCCGGGCAGCGGCGCTGCGCCAAGGGCCGGGCGAGGCTGGTGACCAGCCGCGAGGTGTCGGTATCCGCGAAGTCCCCGATCGGTTCGTGGACCTGCGGGCACTGCAATTCCAGGACGATTCTCATTCGTCACATCTCCCGTAGAAGCGATATTCAATTCGAGAGGTCTTCCGGTGGGGGCAAGCCACCCTTGAAAACCCCTGCACACCATTATATTTCAGTCATCAACCGGCCTCAATACCTCACATTCGTTGCCTACCAACATGATTCGATGCGGTCTCATCGGTCATAGACGCCCTTGCTGCGGCACAGGGCGAAGTAGCCGCTCCCTGGTGTCCACGGGAATCCGGACGGGTCGTGGTAGAGCTCGCGCGGGAACAGTCGTTCGTCGCGGGCGTAGCGCCACTGGCGCAGGTCGACCACCGAGGGGTGCTCGTCGTCCTCGTGCCCCTTCGCCGGGACGATCCCGTACCCGAACTCCGGCCACCGCAACAGCAACGACGACCCGATCGGGCGCACCGACCGCGAGCGGCCATCGGCGGCGTGGGGGATGTGGCCTTCGAGGATGAGCGTGAACCGGTATTTGACCCGCAGGTGGTCCAGAATCCGGACGAGTTCGCGAGCGCCGTCGGCGGCCTCGGTGTCCAGGGCGTTGAGCCGGTATAGCGGCCCCGCCACCACCAGGACCGGTTGGTGAGCGGCGATGGCCGCTTCGATGCGACGCAGCTCGCGCGGGTCTTCGAGGCGGACGCCGTCGGGGCGGGCCTCGATGCGGAGTTCGTCGTCCCAGTCCGGTTTCGGGTGGGACTGCTGGTCGCAGATCCGGTTCACCCGGCCCACGAGATCGCCGTAGCGACGGCGCAGCTGCCCTGGCAGGTTCTCCGCGTCGATCACCAACACCCGGTGCGAGGTGGTCATCGGCGCGCCCGGCCCGATGATGGGCGCGGCGAGGAACGGGTGCAGTCCGGCGGTGACCGCGACCGCGATCTGTGCCAGCAGTGTCGATTTCCCGAGTCCTTCGATTCCGGTGAGGATCATCCGGTCGCCGTACTCGAACAGCTTCGGGATCAGCCAGTCGTAGGAATCCGACCCGGCGAGGATTTCCGCGACCGAGGGCGGCAATGCCGAAGCGTCCGGCACGGTCGGGTCGGACAAATCCAGATCCAGGGCCTCGCGTGCGCGCGCAAGGACTCCACCAGTGGAATGCAGATCCCCCGAGCGGTGCAGGCCGTGCAATTGCTGGATGAGCCGGGTTGCTTCGAGCACGGCCGTGCGGGCGTGCCACAGGGTCGTGACGCGGTCGGCGAAGTACGGGACCGACGCGGGGATGCCCTTGCCGAGCAGTTCCAGGCTCACCCGCCGGAGTCGGTCGGGGTTGCCGCCGAGCGCGCCCCGGCGTGCGGCCCGGTCGACGATCATGACCGGGTCTGGGATCTGCTCGTCGCGCAGGACATCCACGAGCGCGGCGTGCAGCAGCTGGTGGGCGGGCACGTAGAACGCCTGGTTCGCGATACTCGCGACCTGCTCGGCGACCTCGAGGTTGCCTTCGGCGTAGAGCGCCGCGCCCAGGAGCTGCTGTTCGGCCTCGACGTCGCACATCTCCGGGGCATCCCAGTCCACGCCGGTATCGGTCATGTCCGGGCCTCGGAGAGTCGTTCACGCAGCTTCGAGGCCGCCCACAACCCGGCCTCGAGCATCGCGCGCAACTCCGAGCGCAACACATCCTGGCTCACCCCGGCCTCGAGCAGGGCTTCGAGTTCGGCGCGCATCGCCTCGCGAGCCTTGCCGGGAGGTCGCGCGCCGTAGCCGATGAGCGTGTCGATGTGCTCGCCGGCCAGCCGGAACGCCATCGCGCGCCGCTCACCCACCGTGACCGGGTCCGGCACCGGCAGCGGTCGCTGGGCGGCGATCATGCGCCGCATCGCCCCGTTGTCGCCGTAGCGGTCGAACAGGAAGTCGGCGTCGGCATTCGGGGCGAGGTCACCGGTTTTCAGGTACTCGGCGCGAGCGTCGATGACCGCTTCGGCGCGATCGAGTTCGTCTCGGGCGCGTTCGCGGCGGATCGCGTCGCTGTCGGGATCGGCGAGCACCGCGACCCCGTTGGGCGCCAGCCGAGCCAGAACCCGTTGGCGCATCGCCGGGGTCGCCGGGATTTCGGGAGCCGAGGCGTTGATCCGGTCCGCCACGCTGTCGCCGCCGTGGCGAGCCCGCGGCGCGACCCGAACCGTCGGCTGCGGTTCCCGTGACGGCATCGACTCGGACGGCGGTGGGTCGGGGTGAATTTCCTCCCGCGCGTTACCTACCGGAGGGGGGATACCAACGTAAGTACCGGAGGTACTTATAACTTCTAACTTCTGAGACGCGCGCGGGCGTGACGCGCGCGCGTCGCGCGCGGGGGAGCGCACGTTTTCCTGCTGCGGGTCGCGGTTTTCCGCCACCTCCGGCAAGCTGTCGGATTCCCAATCTGACCTGGTCTTTTCCCTCGTGTCGCCGGGGTCGGTGTAGGTGGTTTGGTGGTGTTGGTAGTCGTGCATGATGACGACGCCATGCCGACAGGATGCCGACGTGGTGCCGTCATCATGCCGACGTGGTGCCACCGTCACGCCACCGTCATGCCGACACGGTGCCGACGAACCGTCCTCGTGACGACGTGATGTCGGCAC
>NZ_JBEXFQ010000072.1:0-11309 GCF_040606855.1 Nocardia sp. NPDC005366 | reverse complement strand
CCGTCCAACACCCTGTACTCAAAACACACCACTCTCCTGAAATCGGCTCGTCGAACCACAACAGGAAAGCGGGTAGAGAACGATATCGGTATCGAACACCACCAACCCCGCAGGCTCGCAGTCCCCGGCCGAGGCCACCGGATCAGTAGACCGAACACAGGTCGACATCGAGCAATCTCCTTCAGCGAAATGGAACCATCAGTGCGGCAACGGCATCGGTGCAGTGAACAAGGGGTCGGGTGTGGCGCGGGTCAGGGTTGGGTCGTGGTCACCGGGAGCCGCCGCACACCCGCGGTGAGCTCCTCGACCAAGTCGGTATAGCCGTGCGCGAGTTCCTCGACGTACTCGGCAGCATCGGTGAACACCTCCTGCGACGCGCCCGCCAGGACGGTGTAGGTGTAGGCGGTCAACTGCGCGAGGCGGTCGATCACCTGGCCGACGGTGTGGGTATGCAACCGCGCGGACGGTACCGGTGCTGGCATCACCAACAGCACCCACGAATCGATCGACCCCATCAACCGGGCACGATGATCATCGATCACCACCAGCCCGGCATGCGGGGTCTGCTCGCGTCGCTGATGCAACACCGCCAACTCCGCCGCCGCGTGCAACACCGGATCCTCGACGAGCAGCGGAAACCCACGACACGCGGCCAGCAGCATGTCCTTGTCCGGCAGTACCGGCCCGCCCATCAGCCACCGTCCCCGAGCGCGGGCAACCGACGCGAGCGACGGGCGATCTCGGTGACCAGATCGGTGTAACCGTCGACCAACTCGGCGAGCCGATACCAAGCCGCATGCACCCGCGGGTCGCAAACATCCACAGTCATCAACAGGTGATAGGCGCGAACCTGTGTACAGGCCAGACGGTCGATCACCGCACCCAACGTCTCGGTATGCACCGTCGCCGACGGGTGCGGGACCGGCAGATGATCACCAGCCCACACATCCACAGCCAGCACGAGTTCAGTGCGGCGGCAACGGCACTCGGGATCCAAACCGACCAAGAGTCGGTGATGCAGTGCGCCGAGCTCGCGCGCGAACCCGGCCAACGGATGATCACCGACATGATGCCCGCGGATCGCCGACAACAACGCCTCACCCGACAACAAAGCACCGTCCGGCCCCGCCCGCAGTTGCGGTGAGGATGGTGTCATGGTCATCGGTCACGTCCACGCCGAGGACAACGCGGCCCGGCCGACCAGATCGCGTGCAGCGGCGATCACGCTCGTACGCGACGGCTTCTTCTTCGCCTCGACAGGCTCGGAAATCCACCGCCACCCCGTCGGGTGATCACTCATCGGCAACCACACCCTCTGCCCGGAATCCAACAGCCGAATCCCACGCTCGCGCAGACTATTCAACGTTCTGTACCCGATCTGCCCGCCCCACGCCGGACCCACCAAAAACACCCACTCCTCGTGACGGGAACGTGCGTGAGTCAAGATCGGCACCGACTCACACCGGGAATCCTCAAGCAGGACCGGGTAGACCAGCCTGCCCAACCGGGCAGGCATCGCCACCGCGCCCACGGTCGGATCGGCGATCACCGCGACCCGGTCCAAGGTGACCGAGACCGGGATACCCATCCGGCGATAGACATAGGCGACCTCGGACGCGGTGTGACAACTCTCGAACATCACCATGCCCCCACCCGAACTCCGGCCACGGGCAGCGACGCCGCGCCCAAGTAGCTATACAGCTCGGCCAACTCGATGACCGCAGCCTCATGGCCACGCGCAGCACCCGCACTGAACGCGACGATCGCTGTCGTCGACACCACGACCTGCTCGGCGGTCACTGGGCCTGCCCCAACCGGTCGATGGACTGTGCGGTATCACCACACGACCACAACCGCGCCCCACCGTTGTCCATCGTCGCCAGACCGACCAGTTCGAGCACTGTCAACCCGAGCAGAGCCGCGTAATCGCGCAGCACATCCAACTCCGCAGCCACTCGCAACGCTGCCCGTGCTTGATCCTCCGACAGGGTTCTACCAGGCAAAAAGCTGACGACCCACTTGCTATCGCCGACACTGCGGGCGTGGTTGCCAGATCTGCCGATGTCCAAGATTGCTTTGTCGTCGAAGCGATTCGGCATTAACTACCGCCCCGATCATGCTCAGACCCAAACCTGTCCACGCGGTCGAGCGAACTCGACGCGCGATCTCTTGCACAGGCGGTGGGCCGTACGGACTCGAAATCTGACACGGCACTGACCCCCATTCATGTTGCGAATATTTGAATTGCGGCTTCAGCGGCCAGGATTCGCGATCCGGCGCGCATACTTGAGCCTGAACGGACAGAGTGGAGCCGGGGAGGGCAACTTCGCCCCGTAACTTCGCGCACAAGTTGCGGGGTGCCACGAACCCCGACATTCGGGAAGATGTGAGGAAAGGCACGAGATGGGATCGGCTGGACGGCGAAATCTCCGGCTTGAAACGCTGATTGCGCGTCAGGGCTGGAAGCGCAGCGACGTGGTCGACAAGGTCAACACGGCGTATGAGCTGTTGACCGGCAAACCCGGCGCCTACGATGAAGAGGCCATCCGGCGACTGTTGCGTGGCGTGACCCGTTGGCCGACCGAAGGATATCGCCGAGCGTTGGAGCAGACCTTCGGCGTTCCGGCGGCGGATCTCGGTCTCTACAACCCGCGTGCGTCCAGAGCGAAACCTTCGCAAACTGGTACAGGCGCTGAAGCTGCCTTACGCTGGAACGAGGGTGGCGAGGAGGTTGACGAAGTGCATCGCCGAGAGCTCATGAAAGCCATCGCCGTCATCACGGCGGCTGCGCCCGCGATCACCGCGGCGCTCAACACTGATGAAGTCGAACGCACGATCAGAGCCGTTGCGACCCCACGTCGAGCCGATTCAGCGGTCCTCAACAACATCGAGGCGATGTTGAACCAAGCACGGCTTCAAGACGACCTACTGGGCCCACAGGCGGCGATCCGCACCACATTGACTCAGGTTGACATCACGGAGGCACTCCTAACTTCGGGCCCGCAGGACCCCCTGGAGCGTCGACTCAAGTCGTTGCGGAGCAAAGTCTCCACATCTGCCGGATGGCAACTATTCGACTTGGGGCGCGTGAACTTGGCAGAGAAGCATTTCGAGGCTGCGCGTGACGCCGCCGATGAGGTCGGCGATGATTCTGCTGGGGCGATGGCCTTGGCCGAGTGGTCGGCTATGACCGAGGAAATCGGCAAACCTGCTGTCGCAGCCGATCAAGCGACAGCTGCCGAAACGCGTGCGAATCGTTCCGGTGATCCACTGCTGCGCGCACATACGGCTGGGATAACTGCTCTCGCCCAAGCCAAGGCCGGTCATGAGGGTGATACGCGGCGGGCGCTCGCTCGGGCGGAGGCATTTGATGTGTCAACGCCCCGCACACCCGCGGAATCATTGGCGTATTTCTGTACGGCGGGCCATATCGCTCGGATGCGTGCCAAGGCGCTACATCAGATCGGTGACGTCACCGCTGCCATCGAAGCCGCGCAGGAATCGCTGAGGCTACATGCGGTTCGTGACCGCGCGGCGTCGCACATTCTGCTTGGCACTGTCTATATCGATGCCGGGGATCTCGATTCGGGGCTCAACGCAATCATTGCGGGTGTCGAAGCGGAGGCCGCCATCGGGTCTGCTCGGATATCCGGCCAGTTGCAGAGAGCACGAACACTCGTCCACGTCCGAGCACCCGGTTCTAAAGCCGCGCGCACCCTGGATGCACGTATAGAGGCGCTGCAAGTTATCTAGGACGGGGCGGGCCTGACCGGACAGATGCACTCCATTGCCATAGAACTCGAGGCGGGTGACCCGGGCAGGGCTGCTCGGATCGGGAGCGCTCTCGACATCCCAACCGATACGTCTCCGACCCGGGTGGGTCATCACTGGCAGGACACCGCACGGGCCTGGCTGTTGATAGGGGAGACGGTCAACGCGTTGAAGGCGTTGAATCTGGCGCGGAAATCTGCTCCACAGCAGACTCGACGCCATCCCTCGGTACGCGAGACGTTGATCGGAATCGCATCAGCCGAGCGTCGTCGTACCGACAGTCTCGGCGCGTTCGCGCGATGGGTCGGCGTCACTGTCTGACCGCATGCCCGTGATCGTCGTCGCAGGGGCTGGTCCTGTCAGGATGGTGCGATGAGCGACGACACCAGTCCTGTCCTGTACGCCATAGTGACCGGTTCACCTGCCGCTCGGGACGTCGGCAAGCTCGTGGACATCGCACAATCCGCTGGATGGGTCGTGTGCGTTGTCGCTTCACCGGATGGACGCAAATTCATCGATGTCGAAGCACTGGAGGCGAAGACCGGACACCCGGTACGCAGTCAGTACAAAGAGCCCGGTACACCCGACTTGCTTCCCCCCGCTGATGCGATGATCGCCGCACCGGTCACGTGCAATTCGGTGGCGAAGTGGGCAGCGGGGATATCGGACACGTTGCCACTCGGGCTGTTGGTCGAAGCGGTCGGCAAGGGTCTCCCGGTGGTAGCGGTGCCGTACTCGAACCCGGCGCAGCTCAGCTTTCCCGCGATACAGGACGCCATCAGCAAACTCGGCAAATGGGGTGTCACAGTTCTGACCAACTCACCGAACGAGCAACGAGAATCCGCGACCGGTGAGGAGTTCGTGCAACTGCTTCCCTGGGGCGATGCCTGGAGGGCGCTTCTCGCACAT
Organism: Nocardia sp. NPDC005366; assembly: GCF_040606855.1. Classification (NCBI taxonomy): domain Bacteria; kingdom Bacillati; phylum Actinomycetota; class Actinomycetes; order Mycobacteriales; family Nocardiaceae; genus Nocardia; species Nocardia sp. NPDC005366. The sequence goes on along the minus strand of NZ_JBEXFQ010000072.1, from coordinate 6,629 downwards.
CCCCGCCGCTGATGCGTCGGTGGTTGCAATCGTGCGCGCAACGGCGCGGGCCCGGCGAGATATCGAGTCCCTGAGCTTCGCAGAACACTGGGCGAGGCGCGAACCGCGACCTCCGATAAGTGAATGTTGGTCGCGGTCGGGTCAGCTCGCGTAGTGGGCGGGGTCGGGCACGTATCGGGCGATGCCGAGCTCTGTGGCGACGTAGGACATGTCGACTTCGGGATAGTGGCAGCCGGCCGCCACTTCCAGTTCCTGAGGAGTGTCGAGGCCGAACACGGTTCGGAAGGTATCGGCCCCGCGGCGTGGAGCGTCAAGGAGGTGGGGTTTGTAGCCCGATCGCGCTCGGGGGCCGGTCCAGTTCGGGGGGGCGGATATGTCGGGATCGTCGTGTTCCCAGCCGAGTTCGGTCATCCGGCGTCGGAATTCTGTCGTGCCGAGTCCAGCGCGGTCCAGGTGACGGGCTTCGGAGATCAACGTGTACCCGTCCAGCGCGAACTGGACGAAACACCCATCCTCCCAACCGCCTTCAGGGCCGCGTTCGTTGAGCACCACTGTCGAGTAGCGCGGCATAGTGTGCAGGACCCAGTCGAGTCGTTGTGCGAATTCGTTCCAGTCGGTGGATTGTGCGGGCAGGCCGCGGCCGGTCGGCCGGTCATGAGGCACCAGGTGAGTGTGGGAATCGGTTGGGCCGCGGTCGTTCCATGCGCGGCAGGTCAGCCGGGTCGGGGTCATGCCCAGTCCGTCGCGCATGACGGCCACTACCGACGCGGCGATGGCCGGGTCGCCTCGGAAGTAGCGCCATCCGGTCTGCCATTCGGCTGCGGCCTCGGGCCAGTCCCGACGTGGTTGGATCCACCTCAGGTTTTCCGGCTGGGCGTGCAGGATGGCCAGTGTTCGCTCGGTGACTATCGGGTCACGCGGAACGGGAACCGTGATCGCCAGACCTTTGTCTTCGGAAGTGAAGTTGACGAAGTAGCCGGTTTCGGGATCCTGCAACTGGTAGAAGGCGAACTCGTAGATGATGTCGCCGTCATCTGTGGTGTCGGGTTCGAGAAAGTGGGGCATCATTTCGAGGATCTCGGTCCAGTCATCGGGCACATGGTCATCCTCACCCGACTGCCACGCCCACGGTAATCGGGGTACGTGGGCCGAGGCCTCGCCGATCACTCTTCCGGGGGAGGGGCTGATCTGCGCCTTGAGTGGTGTCTCGTGAACGATCGTTTCGATCCACCTCGGGGTGTAGTTCAAGGTACCGGTAGAACTCGCCGAATTTTTGGGCGGATCTGAAGGTTCCGCGCGAACCTAACCAGCGTCGACCGTGGCTGGCCGCGCTTCGCTCGGCAGCGGTACATCGGAGGGGCATCGCGTACCAGAAATACGCCTTCCGTCGATACTGCGGGAACCTGAGGTTTCCAGAGAAGAGGATTCTTGTGCGCACACATTCTCGGATTTGCTCGTCATGAGGGAGGAGCCGAAGGTGCCCTTCCGGATGCCGGTCGAGGATGTCTTCGAGGTCAACCGGTGCATCGTCATCGGCGGTCGCGTCGAACAGGGTACGGTCTGCGGCGGCGATGTCATCGAGATCTCGGGCGAGGGCGGCACGGTCACCGCAACCGTTGCGCGCGTGGAATTTCTCTGCTGGCGGGGAGTCGGCGAGCCCACCGGGTGGCCGGGCGACAACGTGGGGCTGCGGCTTCGGAAGGTCTCCCCGGGGCAAATCCGCGTCGGCTGGATCGCGATCGCGATCCAGCCCTCTTGATCGCAGCCGATATCGCTCGCCCGTGCGATCAGATGGCCGGGTGCACGCTCACGGTGCGTTCGCTCTCACCAGCGCCACCTGATGGTGCGAAAACATCGCCATCTACCGCTGCGAGTCACATCCGCCGCCGGGTGCCAGTGTGGTGAAGTGTTCGGGAATCGAACCCGAACATCGGACACCAGCTCTCGTTCACGGGTGGAGAAGGCGGGCCGAAACGGATCCGCAGGGCGCAACCCGCGCAGGCTCCCCTATTCGCGCGCTGCGTCCCGCGCGGCGTCGGCCTGCTGAGCGGCGCTCTTCGCGGCGGCCGCGCGGGTTTTCCCAGCCTGGTCAATGTCCTCGGGACGTTGGTGACCGCATCGGAGTTCGGCGCCCGACTGGTCGCGCACAGTGAACTCCAGGGCCGCTACCCAGACGACCATGCCGTCTTCGAGCCAGTGAACATCGAAGACCTGGCCCTCGCGGATTATGTTCTCGGTGAAGTCGGCGTCCTCGAACTCGACGGTGAGCGCGTCGTCATGCCGCATCCAGAAGTCCTCACCCCACGGCTCGACCCAGACCTTCATGATCTTGTCAGGGAACGGGTTGGACAACGAGATATGGGGCACCGGCGAAGCCTAGGACATCGGCCTCGACCCGATGCCCTTCAGCCCCTGACCGCCGATACGAACCGCCAGTTGAACGTTATCGGCGGTAAGAACGCATCAACTGCCATGCACCCGTGACGAACATGCCTACCAAGCTACCAACGGCCACAATGATGATGGCCCAAAAGACCACGTCTTTCCAATTCTCGACAGAACGTCCGCCAAGGTCAGTTCCATCCTTGAAGAACACGAAATATCCCGCTACGACGGCGAGGCAAACGCTGCTGACGGTGATCGAAGCTACGCCGTCTTTACGGAGCGCCACCGCAACTTCGCTATCCGCTTCCAGATCTGCCCGGGTCAGGCCCACATGCACCCGATTGGCTTCCAGATATCGAATCTGGGACATTGCGTACGCGATTGAGTGGTCCAGAGATTCCCGCCCCGGTACGTCCTCAGGCCACTCCGCACGCGCCTTCGACAGCTGCTCCAGGCGATCGTACGGCGACTTCCGGTTGCTCCGTATGAGAAACCAACCTGCGACGAACGAGGCAAGGAGTGTTGCGCAGCCAATAGCAAACGGGCCTAGGTCAGTCCACTTCCAGACTTCCCCGACTGGCGCGGGCTGCTGCGCCAGGCATGCGATCACAGCCACCATCCTGCCAGAGGTAGACGAGATCGGTCGCTCGTTTCGGCGAGTCAACCCTCACCACGCTGACCAGCCCGGGACCGAACTACATCGCGGTAACGCCGAGATCGCCTACGCTGTACCGTCACCCCCATGTCTGAAGGGGAGAAGACAAACGGCGAACTGGTCCCGAGGCGCGGCCGATGGTTCTGGCCCGGCATCGCGGTCACCGTGGCCGGTGCCATGACGGCAGGGTTCAGTGCCGCAGTCGTTTCCGGGGTTCCGACATCGTTCGGTCAGCCACTCGCGACGATCATCGGCGGGACTGGTGTACTCGCTGCGGGCACTCTGGCGTATCTGACCGGTCAACGCAGCCGGGAACAGGCGGAAGCCCATCACAAGATCGACTCACGGCACGAGCGGGAGTCGGCCTTGCGCGACCGGTATACCTCGATCGCTACCCAGATCGCCAACGAATCCGCCGCCATCCGGCAAGCAGGCGTCTATGCCCTGACGGCGCTCGCCGACGACTGGCACACGTTCGGCGAGGACGACGAACGGCAGGTATGCATCAACCTGCTCCAGTGGTATTTGCGCGTTCCGTTTCCCGAGAGCGACGACCTGGAGAAGCCGGACCTCGCCGAACGCGAGATCAGGCAGACCATCGTGCGCATCCTCAGCGAACGTCGTCTCCGATCGAGCGCTGATCCGAAGTCTTGGATGCTTGCCTCTATCAGCCTCCACAGTGTGTCGCTATCAGACTGCGACCTCGCCAATCTCGTCCTCACCGACATCAAATTGGGTGCCGCAAAACTGAACGGCGCGAAACTGGGCAACGCGAAACTGAACGACACGGACCTTTTTGGCGCGGAACTGAATCGCGCGGACCTCTTCGCCGCAAAACTGAACGGCGCGAACCTTTTTGGCGCGGAACTGAACGGCGCGAACCTGGACTACGCGAAACTGAACGGCGCAAACCTGTTCAGAGCGAGACTGAACGGCGCGAGCCTGAGCAACGCGGACCTGAGCGGCGCGAACCTAATCGGCGCGAACCTGACCGGCGCGAAACTGAGCAACGCGGACCTGAGCGACGCGAAACTGAGCGGCACGGACCTACACAACGCGGACCTGAGCGACGCGGAACTGCGCCGAGCAGTTCACGACTCAGCAACAGTATGGCCCGTAGGGTTCACGGCCCCCGATCCTCCGACTTAACCCATCCGGAATTGGTCGACCAGCTCGGCCATGAAGCCGCGGCCGAGGATCGCTTCTGTGGCTTCCTGCTCGCCGGGCGTGCTGTTCAGGTACAGGCGGGTAACCACCTGCGCGGGGATCTGCACGACGCGGGCAGGGTCTTCGCCCTCAGCGTCGCGGGCGGCAGTGCTCCGATCACGGCTACAAGACGCTGACGTGTATCGTCAGCCGGTTCACCACATCGTGAACCAACCCGACGCCGTTCCGGTGCGGTCGGGTTCGCCTTCCGCACCGGGGGATTGTGCAATTGCATGCCGACGCGAGCCCCTTCGCGTCAGAAAGAGACCTCACACACATGCACCTCATGAAGTTCGCGGTGGCCACCGCTATGACTGCCGCAGTCACGGTGACCGCCAGTGGATTCGCCCACGCCGATGTGCCCGCGGCACCGCAGGAGCGACCGTTCGCTCTTCGGGGCACCGACCACGGTGTGGCCTTCGCCATTTCTCAGTCCTCCGATCTGAAGGAGGTCACGGTCAATCTGGACGGCGGACGATTCACCGCGACCGACACCGGCTACACCGTCTCCGACGCCACCGGTGCGCGTATCGGCGAAATCCCCTTCCGGACCAACACTTCCGACAGCACGGTCGAACTCTCCGCCACCGTCGACCCGACCGGCACCCACCTGACCGCCAAGCCCATCGGCCAATGGCTCTCCCAGCGTCAGATCAACACCGAGGTCGGGGCAGGCATCGGCGGTACCATCGGATTCGTACTGGGGAGCTTCCTGGGCCTGTTCGGCCTGATCGGCATGGGCGTGCTCGCCATCATCACGATTCCAGTGGGAATGATCGCGGGAGGTCTCATCGGCGCCGGGATCGGCGGGGCCATCGGTAATTCCTTGCCCGCGTCCGACGAGCCCAACATCTACAAGTACTACTGCGGCGGCCTGTACGAGCCTCGCTGCTGACCGAACAACCGACACGGCACCGCCTGGGCGAAGACCCACGGCGGCGAGCTCGGATCACCCGGGATTCCCCGCGTCGGTCTATCTCTGAACCTCGTTCGACTACGACCGGCGCGAAACACCCGATTCTGTGCTGTGATCTCGCTCGAAAGACGCTCTTGCACAAGTGGTTTGTGGACAGCTAGCGTCGGTGTCGCGCCAGTAGTGTGCCTACATCCCCTTGCCATTGCTGGCGTCGCCGAGAGACCCCCGGATTGTCCAAGGACGCCGGGGGTTTCGTCGTATGTACCGCCTTCCGCTACTCCGATTCTGGAGGTCGTTCATGAGTTACGGTGTCACCCTGCCTATCTGGCTCGAAGTCCTGACTTTCGTGGTCGAGCTGGTCAACTCGATCATCGGAGGTGCGCCCCTGTGACCGATCCACGCATCCACAGTCGCACCGGCAGGAGACCTGTTGGCTGAGCATCCAGCTCTGCGTCCGGTATCCGCCGGTGCATTCGTCGTGTCGGTCGAGTAGGCAGTACATGCTGACACCGGGCGGGTGCTGTTCGGTGATGACATCGAACCCGACACCGCCGATGTCTACTCCCCGGTCGAGGAAATACGACATCCGCCAGCCGTCACGCCATATCTGTTTGATACCGAGCAGGCTGTAGGTCGCCCAGATCGGCTCGACCCCGCGTTCGAGGTAGGCGTCCATGTAGGCGTCCTCGGGGAACTCCAACGGTGTTTCGCTGACGCCGAGCCCGCCGATGCCGTGGAACTGTCCGGAGTTGAGCAGTTCCACCAGCCCGAGACCCGACCACATCGGCAACACCGCCGGATTGGGCGGATACCAGCGCATGCCGGTGATCGCGGTGAGTAGTCGGGGACGGAATCGGTCGGGTTCGCTGTAGCGACGCGACACCGTCGTCCAGTACCGCCACCCGTTGCTCAGGCGGTCACGTCGCCATGTGCCCTCGGGCAACGGCTCCTCCACGCTGGTCATGACCTGCCCCAGACCGTCACCACGTGCGCCGCTTCGGGGGCACCGGGGCGGGTTTCGTACCAATGGATGTCACCGCCTGCTGGGTCGATGAAGTACGCCCAGTTGATCAACGGATTGCTACGCGCGTCGGCCAAGGTGTAGGTGTTCATGCGCGGCCCGATGGTGTAAGTGAATCCGTAGCCTTCGAGCACCCGCCCCGTGTGCCGGGGCAGGCTCAGGTTGGTCTCGGAGTCGCCCTCGTCGAACTCCGGCCACAAGTAACTGAACCCGTAGTGGCAGCCAGTGAGGGTGTCGAGCGCGGCGCGGACGCCGTCTCGGGCCATGATCAGCCCCAGTCGTTCGAGCATCTGCTGTGGTGCTCCGTCGGTGTGGACATAGACCCCGGTGGCGGTGTCGCCTCCGAGTCTGCCCACGATGCAGGGATCGCTCATCGTGTTGTCTCCCGTAGAGATGTCGGTGAAAGCGCCGCGGCCCGGCCCGGTGCTAGCGGGTCGGGACGCGGC
>NZ_JBEXFQ010000071.1:0-13127 GCF_040606855.1 Nocardia sp. NPDC005366 | reverse complement strand
CACACCCACCACATCCCCCGGACCCACACCCCACGACACCAACAACCGCGCCAACCGCGACGACCACCCATCCAACTCCCCGAACAACACCACCCGCGAACCCGAAACCACCGCAACCGCGTCGGCATCGCGTACACACAACACATCAGCCAACACCCGCGGCGCGACACCCACACCACCCGACGCGGGAACCAGATCACGACGTTCCCGCGCCGAGAGCAGATCGACCTCGCCGATCAGCGCCGTGGGATCGGCCGTGACAGCGCGCAGCACGGTTTCCAGACGGGCGGCGAGACCCGCTGCCATCGCGTCATCGATGGACGCGCGCTGATAGCGAATCCGCAGATGCAACTCGTCGACCAGGTGTGCTTGAACGGTGATCGGATAGTGGGCGGCGTCGGTTCCCTCCGCGGCGACCACCCGCATTCCGTCGATATCGACCTCGCCCAGACCGCTGCTGTCGACCGGGTACGACTCGAAGACGACGAGAGTGTCGAACAGCGCGGCCTCGCCCGTGGCCGACATGATCTGTGAGAGTTCGACATAGTGGTGATCGAGCAGGCGGGTGTTGTCCGCTTGCAGGCGCGTGAGCGAATCCTCGATCGTCCGGTCCCTGAGCACCCGCACCGCGACCGGAACCGTATTGATGAACAGACCGATCATGGACTCGACACCCGGCAGGTCCGCGGGACGCCCGGACACTGTGCTCCCGAACACCACCCGCTCGACGCCGAGCAGATTCCCGAGTACCACCGACCACGCGAACTGCACGATCGTCGCCATCGTCACCGAGCGTGACCTGGCGAATTCCTCCAGTTCGGTCGTCGCGCCGCGATCGAGGACGACCTCGAGATCGACGGGGACGTCCGCGATCGCGGCGGCGGACCCGTGGGAGACCAGAGTCGGCTCGTCGATATCGCCGAGCATCTCGCGCCAGACGTCCAGGCTCGCCGACAATTCGCGCCGGTCCAGCCAGGCCAGGTAGTCGCGGTAACTCGCCGCGGCAGGCAGAAGTTCCTGCCGTGCGTCGACCGCGTACAGACCGATCAATTCTCGCCACAGCAGAGGCAACGACCAGCCGTCCAGCAGGAGATGGTGCGCTGTCAGCACCAGGCGGAAGTCCATCGGCCCCGCGGCGACGGTCAGCAACCGGAGCAACGGCGGGTGCGCCGGATCGAAGGCGTGCGTCCGTTCCTCCGCGATGAGCGCCTCCGGATCCGTCGAGACTCCCGCAGCGTCGACCCTGGCACAGCAGATCGCCCTGGCGGCCGGAATGATCTGCGCGGCGATACCTTCCGCCGTTCGCGTGAATACCGCGCGCAGGTTCGGATAGCGCTCGAGCAGGGCATACATGGCGCGCTCGAGCCGGTCCTGGTCCAGGGTGCCCGCGATGGTGAGTACCGATTGCGCCGTGTAGACGTCGACACCACCCGCCGCGAAGTCCGCGTGGAACAGCAGGCCCGCCTGCAACGGCGCGGGCGGCCACACATCGGTCAGCGGTCCGTACCTGTCGGCGAACGCGTCCAGATCGGACTGCGTCACGTCGACGAGCGGAACGTCCGCCGGGGACAATCCCCAGTCGCCGTCCACCTCGGCCGCGGTGGCGATGGCGGTCAGCGCGGCGACCCATTCGCCGGCGAGTTCGACCACCTCGTCATGGTCGAGCAGGCGCGAGGCGTAGCCGACATACGCCGACAACCGAGGGCCGAATTCGGTCTCCTCGACATGGACGTCGATCGTGACGACCCCGGCCGCGGGCATATCCTGATCGAACGCCGCCCGCCGGTCGAATTCCTCGTCGGCCGGACTCCACGCGTACTCCGACAGCGTCGTCACGTCCACACCGACACGACCGAGATTGTTGAAACTGATCTGCGGCTCGGCCGCCGCCGCGAGACGGTCGGCGGTAGCGGGGTTCAGGTAACGCAGGAGGCCGTAACCGATTCCCTTGTCGGGGATTTCACGCAACTGCTCCTTCACCGATTTCACCGTCGCGCGCGGATCGGTCTCGGCGATTCCGTTCAGGTCGAGCGCGACGGGATAGGCGTTGGTGAACCATCCGACGGTGCGGGACAGATCGGCTCCCTCGGCGATCCGCTCCTCGCGTCCATGCCCTTCCACGAGGACTTTCAGACCCTTGTGCGCGACTCCACGTCGTGCGCGCCACCGCGACACCGCCACGGCGAGACCGGCGAGCAGCGCGTCGTCGACACTGCCGTGCACGGCGTGGGGCACCGTCTGCAGCAGAGCCGAAGTCACCGCCGCCGGAACGGATACCGTCACCTGCTCGACCGTCGCCTGGGTGTCGAGTGCGGGATCGAACGCGGCGCGACCGAGGAGCGGGTCGGCGGCACCGCTCATCCGATCCCACAGCTCGAATTCGTTCGCGCGATCTTTCGCGGCCTCGGTCAGCGCGTGTGCCCACCGGCGCATAGAGGTGCCCTGTGCCTGCAACGATATCCGCTGCCCCCGCGTGAGCTGCTGCCACGCGGTCATGAGGTCCGGCACCAGGATTCGCCACGACACGCCGTCCACCGCCAGGTGGTGGATGACGATCAGAGCGCGGCCGTCGGCATCGACGCCCGGTTCGGGCAGGAGACAGACGACCTGCGCCATCCGGCCGTCGGCCGGATCCAGGCGGTCGGCTGCCTCGGCCGCCGCGGCTTCCAGCACCGCGGTGAAGCCGTCGCCGCCGGGAGCATCCTCCTCACCGAAGCTACGGACCAGCACCGATGCCGCCGCGTCGACGGCACCGGCGGGCAGCACTTCCAGCCGCCCGTCGCGCAGCCTGGCACGCAGCATGTCGTGATGGTCGATCACCGCCTGCACGACGGCTGTCACATCCTCGGCGCGGGCGTCACCGGGCAGCCGCACCAGTACCGACTGGGCGAACCGATCGGCGGCGCCGAGTCGCTCGAGGAACCACGACACGATCGGCGTCGACGGGATTTCGCCGATACCGCCGCCCGGCAGTTCGGCGAGTGCGCGCCCTTCGGCTGCTCCTGCCACCCGCGCCAGCTCCCGCACGGTTTTGCGCTCGAAGATATCTCGTGCCGTCACGAGGACACCCGCGGACTTGAGCCGCGAGGCCAGCTGGATCACCATGATGGAGTCGCCGCCGTGCGCGAAGAAGGAAGTGGTCGCGCCGATCGCGGATATTCCGAGCACCTCCGCGAAGGCGGCGGCGATGGTGTGCTCCAGATCGCCCGAGGTCGCAACGAGACCGACTCCCGCGGTCGCGGATTCCGGCTCAGGCAATGCCTTGCGGTCGACCTTGCCTGTCGAGGCAAGCGGCATATGATCGAGCACGGTGATCGTCGATGGCACCATATGCGCGGGCAGCACGGCCGAGATGCGGGCGCGCAGGTCGACCGGATCGATGACGGTCGCGGTTTCCGCCACGACGTAGGCGGCGAGCGCGGGCTGACCGCCGGGTCCGCTACGGCACACCGTCACCGCGGCGGCCACCGTCGGATAGGCGATGAGCGCGGCATCGATTTCGCCGAGCTCGATGCGCTGACCCCTGATCTTGATCTGGAAATCGGCGCGGCCGATGTATTCCAGCGCGCCGTTGCCGGTCCAGCGCACGATATCGCCGGTCCGATACATACGAGAACCGCGGTCGCCGAACGGGTTCGCGACGAAAGCGCCCGCGGTGGCCGCGGGCCGGTGCAGATACCCGCGTGCCAGCTGCGGGCCCGACAGGTACAACTCCCCCGCCACCCCGACCGGCACCGGACGCAGCCGCGAGTCCAGGACGACCGCCGTCGCCCCCCTGATCGGACCGCCGATGGTGATCGAGTCGGTGGGCAGCATCGGATCGCTGATGGTGATGACGATCGTGGTCTCGGTCGGCCCGTAGATATTGTGCAGCCTGCGTCCGGACGCCCATGGCGCGATGGCGTCGACGCCGACCTTCTCCCCGCCGACCGCGAGCATCCGCACCGATTCGAGACCGGTCGGTGGGATCGTCGCCAGTACACCGGGGGTGAGGAAGGCGTGTGTCACCCGATGCGCCCGTATCAACTCGTCCAGATCGGGGCCGCCGAAGATATCGGGGGGTGAGATCACCAGCGCGGCGGACGCTTGCGATGCCATCAGCGACTCGAGCAGAACCGCGTCGAAGGCGGGCGCCGACACGTGCAGCACCCTGGAATCCTGTTCCACCCGATAGCGATCGCGCTGTTCGGCGGCGAAACCGGCCAGACCCTCGTGCGTGACGACGACACCCTTCGGTGTGCCGGTCGACCCGGAGGTGTAGACCACGTAGGCGGCGTCCTGCACGCGCGGTGCGCGGGTGCGATCGGCATCGGTGACGGCGGTCCCCGGTTGGGCTGCGATCTCGGCGACGGAACCGGGATCGTCGAGCATCAGCCATCGGGTACCGTCCGGCAGCGACGGCCGGGACGCGACGAGCGTGAGACCGATCTCGACGCCGGAATCCCGCACCATGTGTTCGATACGTCGCGCGGGATAACGCAGATCCACCGGCACGAAGGCGGCTCCGGTTTTCGCGATAGCCCACATGCCGATCTGGTAGTCGACCGAGCGTGGCACCGCGAGTGCGACAAAGGCTCCCGGCCCGAGCCCGAGGGTGAGCAGGTGGCGCGCGAGTTGGTTCGCCCGGTGCTCGACTTGACGGTAGGTGAGGGTTTCGGTCGCTCCGATCAGGGCGATCGCGTCGGGGGCCGCCGCGACGGATGCCGCGAGCAGATCGGGGTACAGCCGGGCGGGGCCTGCCGGGCCGCCGTGCGCGGGAACGAGTCGAGCCGACTCCTCCGCGCTCAGCAGGGAGATGTCGCCGACCGCACGAGCCGGGTCGGCGATCACGGCCTCGAGGATCCGAACGAAACGGGCGGCGAGTGATCGCGCGGTCGACGCGGTGAAAATTTCTTCGGCATAGATGATTTCGCCGTCGATACCCGCGTTCCTCGCGCCGTCGATCCGTTCGGTGACCAGGACGGTGAGATCCGTCTTGGCCTGGGCGATACCGGGATCGATGGGTTCGACACCGATATCGGGCAATTCGAAGCCCGCCGCCGCGTGCTGCCACCCCAGCATGACCTGGAACAGCGGAGAGTATGCCGTCGATCGTGGGCGGTCGAGGATTTCGACCAGTCGTTCATAGGGCAGGTCCGCGTGCGCCAGCGCTCGCAGATCGATATCGCGCACTTCCGACAGGAGTTGCGCGAACGACCGGTCATCACGGATGGGCGTACGCAGAACGACGGTGTTGACGAACATGCCGACCAACTCGTCGAGTTCGCGCCTGCCGCGCCCGGCGACGGGTGTGCCGATCGATATGTCGGAACTGTGCGCGGTGCGCGCCAGCAGAATCGCCAGCGCGGCGTGCAGGACGACGAAAACCGTCACGCCCTCGCGATGCGCCACCCGCACCACCTCGTCGTGCAGCCGTGCGGGAATCTCGAATCGCACGCTGCCGCCGACCATCGACATGGTGGCCGGACGTGGCCGATCGGTCGGCAGGTCGAGCAGTTCCGGCGCATCGGCCAGTGTCGCGGACCAGTATTCGATCTGCCGGGCGATCAGCGAGTTCGGGTCGTCCTCCGATCCGAGCGTATCCCGCTGCCACATGGCGTAATCGGCGTACTCGACCGCCAACGGCTCCCACTGCGGCGCGTGGCCCGCCGTCCGTGATACGTACGCGGAGAACACATCCCGGGCCAGCGGGGCCATCGACGCGCCGTCCGCCGCGATGTGGTGTACCACGACAACCAGCACGTGATCCTGCGCGGTCGTGCGGAACAGCCGCACGCGCACCGGCACCGCCTGCGCGACATCGAATCCGGTCCCGACGGTTTCGCCGATCCTGGCCGCCAATTCCGCCTCGCCGGCGACGGTCATCGGGGTGGGCACCAGGTCCGCGCCGATCGTCGACATATCCCGCACCAGCTGGCACGGTTCGCCGTCCACCACCGGGTACACCGTCCGCAACGGCTCGTGCCTGCCGATGACGTCGAGGAAGGCGGCACGGAACGCGTCGATATCCAGTGGTCCGGTCAGCCTGGCGGCGAAGCAGATGTTGTAGGCCGCCGAGGTGGTGTCGAGCTGATTGAGCAACCACATTCGCCGCTGGGCGTTCGCCAGCGGGACGGCCGCCGGCCGCGGCCTGGCGACGAGCGGTGTCGCCGTGGACGACGAACGCGTCGCGAGGAGTTCGGCCAGCCCGGCGATCGTCGGCGCGTCGAAGATGTCACGGATGCCGACGTCGACACCGAGTGCGGCGTGCGCACGCGCCGCCATCCGTGCCGCGGACAGGGAATTGACGCCGATCTCGAACAGATTCGCGGTCACGCTGACCTGTTCGGCACCCGTGAGCTCGACAACGATCCTCGCGAGCGCCGTTTCGCGGTGGGTGCACGGCGCGACGAATTCCTCGCCGTCGTCGAATACCGCCGGCGGCAACGCGGCGCGGTCGAGTTTGCCGTTCGCGCTGAGCGGCATCGACTCCAGTACCTGGACGCCCGCGGGAACCAGATAACCGGGCAACGAGCGCGCGAGCCGGTCGCGGATCTCGCGGCCATCGATCACCGCACCCGGTACGAGCGTCACATATCCGACGATCCGATCGGGCGTCACGACCGCGACGGCACGCGCGACTTCTTCGATGCCGTGCAACGCGGCTTCGATATCACCCGGCTCGACGCGCTGACCGCGCACCTTCACCTGGAAGTCGCCGCGGCCCCGATATTCCAGCGTCCCGGATTCGGTCCACCGGACGAGATCGCCGGTGCGATACAGACGCCCGCCTACCGCGTCGAACGAATCCGCGTCGAACGGATCCGCGACGAACGCGGCGCAGGTGAGGTCGGTGCGACCGTGATATCCGCGCGCCAATTGCACACCGGCGACGTACAGTTCGCCGACGACGCCGATCGGGACCGGCCGCAACCGCGCGTCGAGCACGTAGACGCGCATGCCCGATACCGGCGTACCGATCGGGACCGTCGCGCCCGACCTCGGATCATCGGGCAGCAACCGCGCGGCGGTGACGACCTCGGCCTCCGCCGGGCCGTACCAGTTCACCGTTTCCGCGTGCGTGAACACCCCCGCCGCGGCGTCGGCGATATGCCGCGCGAGCGCCTCGCCCGCGACGAACAGCCGCCGGATCGATGGGAGTGTCGCGGTGCCGACGAATTCGAGGAACACTTCGACCATCGATGGGACGAAATGCACCGTCGTGATCCGGTATTCGGCGATCGTCGCGGCGAGGTAGCCGGGATCACGATGCCCCTCCGGCTCGGCGACAACGATCTGCGCACCGGTCTGCAAGGGCCAGAACAACTCCCAGACGGCGATATCGAAGGTGATCGGGGTCTTGAACAGGACCGCATCGGAGGTGTCGTGCGGCCATTGCCGCTGCGCCCAGGCCAATTGGCTCGCTGTCGCGGCATGGCTCAGAGCGACCCCCTTCGGCGTTCCGGTGGAGCCGGAGGTGAACAGCACATAGGCCGCGTTATCCGCGCGCAGCGGCGCGCGCCGCTCGGCATCGGTGATCGGCGCGCCCGACAGCTCGCGCAGGTCGAGTCCATCGACGTGCACCGTGTCGAACCCGTCCGGCAGACCCGCACCGTCCGCCCCGGTCGTGAGCACCACCAATGGACCCGCGGTTTCGAGCACATGCGCGATCCTGGCGGCCGGATGGCCGGGATCGACCGGCACGAACGCCGCGCCGGCTTTCACCACCGCGTACAACGCCGTGACGAGTGCGGCCGATCGGCCGATCGCTACCGCCACCACCGTTTCCGGCCCCGCGCCGCGGCCGATGAGCCACCTCGCCAGGCGATTGACGCCAGCGTCGAAATCCCGGTAGGTCGCGGTGAGGCCGCCGGGAACACGAATCGCCACGGCGTCAGGGGTCCGCGCGACCTGCGCGTCGAAGGCGTCGACCAGCGTCCCGCCGGGCGCGGCCGATCCCCCGGTGTCGTTCCAACGGTCGAGGACGCGCGAGCGCTCCCGCTCATCGAGCAGCGCCATCGCGCCGACCATCGAGTCGGCGTCGGTCGTCGCTTCATCGAGTAGCCGGATCAGCCGTTCGGTGAAGCGCCGCACCGATTGTTCGTCGAACAGGTCGGTCGAATAGGTCAGCCGCACGGATATGCCGGCCGGCTCGTTCCGCGGTCCGTGTTCCTCTGCCATCATCAGCAGCAGGTCGTAGATCGCGGCGCTATCGCCGGGATCGATGTTCTCGACGGTGAGACCTGGCAGTTCGAGTCGGGTGCGCGCCATGTTCTGGTAGGCGAGCATCACCTGGAACAGCGGCGTATGCGAGGTCGACCGAGCGGGTTTCACCGCGTCGACCACCTGCTCGAACGGCACGGCGGCGTGGTCGAAGGCCTCGAGGGCGGTGTGGCGCACCTGATCGAGCACACTCGCGAACGACTCGTCGAGGCCGACCCGCGTCCGCATCACCAAGGTGTTGACGAACATGCCGACCAGATTGTCCAGCGATCGGTCGCCGCGCCCCGCGTGCGGCACACCGATCGTCACATCGTCGCTGCCGGACAACCGCGACAACAGCACGGCCAGCGCGGTGTGCACCACCATGAATGTCGTCGATCCGGAGCGGCGTGCCAGCGACTGCACGCGCCCCTGCAACTGCGCCGGGATCGTCGCGCGCAGAACCGCACCGCGCTGGGATCTTTCGATCGGTCGCGGCCGGTCGGAAGGCAGCTCCAGCAGATCCGGCACCCCCGCGAGCCGGGTACGCCAGTAGGCGATGTCGCGCGCCACCGACGAATCCGGATCGTCCGCGGAGCCGAGTACATCGAGCTGCCACAGCGCGAAATCGGCGAATTGCACGGCCAGCGGCACCCACTGCGGCGCGTGCCCGTTCGCGCGTGCCCGATACGCTGTCATCACATCGGTGACCAGTGGCGCGACCGAGAAGCCGTCGCAGCTGATGTGATGCACGGCCACCGCGATGGTCCAGTCCCGCTCCGACAATTGATACAGCGCCGCACGCAACGGCACATCATCGGAGACCTCGAACCCAGCGCCGCAGAATTCGGCCAATCGGCCGGGGAGCTCGTCCTCGCCGATCGCGATCGGGGTCAGGTCGTGGCGCGCGATGACATCGGCCGCGTCCAGCACCACCTGCGACGGAACGCCGTCGATCGCGGGATACACGGTGCGCAGACTCTCGTGACGTTCGATGACGTCACCGAACGCCGTGACCAATGCCGCGACATCGAGCTCGCCCTGGAGCCGGATCGCCAGCGGTACGACATATCCGGCCGATTCCGGTTCGAACTGGTTGAGGAACCACATCCTGGTCTGCGCCTGCGACAGCGGTATGCGCGGCGGTCGAGGCCTGC
Organism: Nocardia sp. NPDC005366; assembly: GCF_040606855.1. NCBI lineage: Bacteria > Bacillati > Actinomycetota > Actinomycetes > Mycobacteriales > Nocardiaceae > Nocardia > Nocardia sp. NPDC005366. The sequence continues at coordinate 3,789 of NZ_JBEXFQ010000071.1, read as the reverse complement.
GGGTCGGCGCGGGCAGGTTCGGCACCGAACGCAGATGCGCGATTCGTTCGGCCAGACCCGCGACGGTCGGCGCCTCGAATATCGTCCGCACCGGAATCTCGACATCGACGATATCGCCGATGCGGCTGAGAGCGCGCGTCGCGACGAGTGAGTTGCCGCCCAATTCGAAGAAGCTGTCATCCGCGCCGACCTCGGGCCGGTCGAAGAGTTCGCCGAAGACACCGGCGATGCTCTCCTCGACCAACCCGGACGGTGCGCGATATTCGGATGCGTAGTGGCTCGGATCCGGCGCGGGCAGCGCCCGGTAGTCGATCTTGCCGTTCACCGTCAGCGGGATCGAGTCGATCCTGATGACGACCGAGGGCACCATATAGGCGGGCAGCTTGGACAGCAGCGCGCTGCGGATCCGCCTGGCGTCGAACGACTCTCCGGCCACCGCGTAGGCGATCAGTCGTTGCTGGCCGCCCGCGGTCAGCACCCGGGCGACAGCCGCGTCGACCTGCTCGCAGGCCAGCATGGCCGCTTCGATATCGCCGAGTTCGATCCGCAGACCGCGCACCTTCACCTGCGTGTCGGCGCGGCCGACGTAGTGCAGGGTGCCGTGACCGTCCCTGCGCACCAGGTCACCGGTGCGGTACATACGGGTGCCGCCACCCGGACCGGCGAAGGGGTCGGCGACGAAGGCAGCCGCCGTCGCACCTCGGCGTTCGTGATATCCCCTGGCCAGCTGGGCGCCGCCGAGGTACAGCTCACCCGTCACCCCCGCCGGAACCGGTCGCAGCCGCGAATCCAGCACGTGCGCGGTCACATTGGCCTCGGGGACGCCGATGGGCACGGCGGTGCCGTCGAGCGAATCGATACGGTGTGCGGTGACGCTCACGGCGGCTTCGGTCGGCCCGTACAGATTGTCGATGCGCGCGCCGCTGAGTTCACGGAAACGACGAACCGTTTCGACGGGGAGCGCCTCGCCGATGCAGAGCACCCGGCAGTCGTCGGGAACCGAGTCCGGGCCGGCCGTCTCCAGGAACGCCGCGAGCAATGACGGCACGAAATCTACTGTCGTGACTCGATATTCGGTCATCAGCCGGGCCACGGCCGCGGGGTCGGCGTGCACACCCGGACCCGCGACGACGAGTGCCGCGCCACATGTCAACGCGGAGAACAACTCCCAGACAGACAGGTCGAAGGTGACCGGAGTGCGCAGCAGCAGGACATCATCGCCGCCGAGCCGGTAGTGATCGCGCATCCACCGCAGCTGATTCACCACGGCGGCATGCGGCATCGCGACGCCCTTGGGCACACCCGTCGAACCGGAGGTGTAGATGACGTACGCGAGATCCTGCGGGTACAGCGGCCGAAGCCGGTCGCCATCACCCACCACCGCCGCCGCGTCGGCATCCCCCGTGGTGAGATCCTCCAGCGTCCAGCTCGGTACATCGTCGGGCAGATTCGCCGCGTCGGCCGAGCGGGTGAGAACCGCGTCGGGTCGCGCCGCGGTGAGGACGGCCCGGATCCGCTCGACCGGATGGTCCGGATCCAGCGGCAGGTAGGCCGCGCCTGCCCGGTGAATCGCGTACAACGTCCGCAACAGATCGACGGAACGGTGCATCGCCACCGCCACCACCGACCCGGGGCCGATACCGCGGCCGATCAACAGTCGTGCCAACACGTCGACCTGCGCCCCGAACGCACGGTAGGTGAACCGTTCGCCGCTCTCGGCGTCGATCACCGCCGTATCGTCGGCGGATGCCGCGACCTGCGCGGCGAACAGGTCAGCGATCGTCGACGGCGGATCCTGCGTGGCCGGTCCGGTCGAATGCGCTGTCAGCGCGTCGGTCTCCTCGACGGTCAGCAGATCGATATCACCGACCACCCGACCGGGGTCGGCAACGACGGCGCGCAACAACCGCGCGTAGCGATCGACCATCGTGTGGATCGTCGACTCATCGAAAAGATCGGTGGCATAGCCGAATTCGACCGCCATATCGGCGGGCTCGCCATCCGGTCCCATGGCGTCGACCAGGCTCAGGTGCACATCGTATTTCGCCACGCTCGGGTCGGCCATATGTGCCGAGACCGTCATGCCATCGAAACTCACGGTGGGGATCTCGATGTTCTGGAACGAGAATCCCACCTGTGTCAGCGGCGCGTGGGATGCCGTGCGCGGCGGATTGAGCACCTCGACGAGGCGCTCGAAGGGAATGTCGGCGTTCTCGAACGCGGACAGATCGGCCTCGCGGACTCGATTCATGATTCCGAGGAAGGTCGCGTCCGGCTCGATCTGCGTCCGCAGGACCAGTGTGTTGACGAACATGCCGACCAGGCCGTCGAGTCCTGGTTCGCCGCGGCCCGCGATGGGTGTGCCGACCGCGATATCGCCGGTCCCCGACAGCCGGGCCAACAGCGCGGCGAATGCCGCGTGCATCACCATGAAGACCGTCGCGTCATGCCTGCGCGCCAGCGCGACGACATCGCGATGGAGAGCGGCGGGCAGTGTCGCCGACACCGTCGCACCGCGGAACGACTGTTTCACCGGCCTCGGCCGATCGGTCGGCAGGTCGAGAACCTCGGGCAGGTCGGCGAGGGCGGACAGCCAGTATTCGGTCTGCGCGGCGGTCGGGCTGTCGGGGTCGTTCTCGGCGCCGAGCAACTTCCGTTGCCACAGCGCGTAATCCGCGTACTGCACGGGCAGCGGCTTCCACTGCGGCGCGGATTGCCGCACGCGCGCACGGTAGGCCGTCATCAGGTCGGTGGCCAGCGGTGCGAGCGAGGAACCGTCGATACCGATGTGGTGGACGACCATGACCAGCGTGTGCTCGTCGGGGGCGGTGCGCCACAGGGTGATTCGGCAGGGCACCTCGGCGGTGACATCGAATCCGACGGTCGCCGCCGCGGCGATGGACGCCTCGAGGTCGCTCTCCTCGACGACCACCGGCGCCAGCTCTGGCAGCACCTCGTCGACCGCGAGGACGACCTGGTGCGGTCCGCTGTCGCTGTCCGGGTAGACGGTACGCAACGATTCGTGCCGGTCGAGGATGTCACCGATCGTGGCGCGCATCGCGTCGATATCGAGTTCGCCCGACATGCGGACGACGATCGGTACGTTGTAGACGGCCGAGGTCGGGTCGAAACGGTTGAAGAACCACATGCGCGCCTGCGCGGGCGACAACGGGATCCGGTCCGGACGTTCCTGCGGTTCGAGCGGTTCCCGCGCCGGAGCGGCCACGGTGCGCAGATGACGCGCCAGATCCGCGATCGTCGGCGCCTCGAAGATCGCGCGCAGCGCGACCTCGGCACTGAACGCGGCGCCCAGCCGCGCGGCCAGTCTGGTGGCCGTCAACGAGTTGCCGCCGAGTTCGAAGAAGCTGTCGAGTATCCCGACGCGTTCGACGCCGAGGACTTCGGCGCAGATCTGCGCCACCATCCGCTCGGCGGTATCGCGCGGTGCGACGTATTCGGTCGCGGTAGCGAAAACCGCTGCGGGCAACGCCGAACGGTCGATCTTGCCGACAGAGGTCAGCGGCATCTCGTCGAGCACCGTCACCGCGTCCGGAACCATATGCGACGGTAGGCGTTTGCCCGCATAGCTCAGCAGTTCCGCGGTGTCGACGGCACCGTCGACGGGCAGCACGTAGGCCGCGAGCCTGGTTCCGCCCTCGGTCGCGACTCCAACGGCGATCGCGGTGGCGACCGTGGGGTGTGTGGTGAGGACGGATTCGATCTCCCCCAACTCCACCCGCTGACCACGCACCTTCACCTGGAAATCAGCTCGCCCCACATACTCCAACA
>NZ_JBEXFQ010000070.1:0-14439 GCF_040606855.1 Nocardia sp. NPDC005366 | reverse complement strand
AACCGATCACCCGCCGACCTCGCCACAGCGGACATGATGCACCACCGGCCACTCCAAGCTGACTAATCAGACGATTGGGAGACAGAACCTAGGCCTGAGCGACCGTCGTCTCCAGACGCGATCCGGTTCGGCCGCGGATGACGTGCAGGCGGCTGGGGATGCGCTGGCGCATTTCGTCCACGTGACTGACCAGGCCGACCACCCGACCACCCGCGCGCAGTTCGTCGAGAACGCCCATGACGGCGTCGAGGGTATCGGCGTCAAGGCCGCCGAAACCTTCGTCGATGAAGAGGGTGTCCAGTACCAATCCGCCGGATTCGGCGGCGACGGTATCGGCGAGACCGAGGGCCAATGACAGGGAGGCCATGAAGGTTTCGCCGCCCGAGAGGGTTTTGGCCGGCCGGATGGCGCCGGTGTAGTCGTCGCGGATTTCGAGACCGAGGCCGCCGCGTCGCCCGCGCGGCCCCGCCTTGTCCGAGTGCACGAATTCGTAACGGCCACCGGACATTCGACACAGACGCACCGACCCCGAGACGGCCACCTCTTCGAGCCTGGCGGCGAGGACATAGGAGCGCAGCGACATGCGACGGTTGTTCTCACCGCGCCCAGCCACGACTTCGGCGAGGGTGGCGAGTTCGTCGTGCGCTCGTTGGAGCGGAGCGACGCGGTCCAGCGCGGCCCACAGCTGTCCGCCCAGATCCTCCAGCAGGTTGACCCGCCGGGTGGCCTCGGCGTGGGCGGCGACGGCGCTGTTGAGCCGGGCCTGCGCCTCGGTGACCCGGTGCTGTAGGTCATCGAGATCCCTCGGTTCGGCCATCGCCGCGGCCTTGGTCTCGGGTTCGGCGAGTACGGCTTCGGCGCCGACCTTCTTGTGCTCGGCGTCGAGCAGTTCCGCATCGATCTCCTCGTGACGGCGCGGGGGTCGCGACGCGGCGGCGACGACTTTCGCGTACGCGGTCAGCAGGGCGACATCGTCGCGCGCCGTGTCGGTCGGCGAATCGGATTCGATGACGAAACCCGCCGCGCGAGCCGAACTCTCGACCCGGTTCGCCACGGCGACAACCTGCTCGCGCGCCGCGGCGACCTCCACCCTGGCCTCACGCAGCGCCGTGGCGTAGCCGACGAGGTCATCGATGCGGCGGCGGCGATCATCGATGGTCTTGTCCCCGCCCGCCGCCGCGCGCAGCCGGTCGGTGAGTTCGGCGTAGCGGGCGGCGGTGGTGGTGATGTGGGTGGTCACGGTGCTGCGGCGAGAATCGGCGGCGCGCAATTCCTCCTGGAGGCCGGTTTGGTCGGCGCGCAGCTGTGTGAGTTCCGCGCCGCATCCGTCGACCAGTCCGGCCAGGTCGTCGGCGTCCTGGTAGCGGTCGGTGGCGGTGCGCAACGCGGCGGCCAGTTCGACCCGGTCCGCGTCACCACCGCCAGCCTTGAATTTCTCGATATCCCTTTCCAACTCCGCGATTCGGGTCTGCACCCGATCGCGGGCCCTCTCGGCGACCCGTTCTGCCGCGATCGCCTCGTCCTCGGCCTCCTTCGAGACCGCGTGCGCGGTCGGGCGCGCCGGATCCGGATGGTCGTCGGAGCCGCACACGGCACACGGCTGCCCGTCGATCAGTTGACCCGCCAATTCCGCCGCCATCCCCGCGAGGCGACGTTCACGCAGTTCGAGCACGCGCTCCCTGGCGTCGTTGTGGGCGGTCCGCGCCGATTCGAATTCGATTCCGGCGTGGTCGAGCGCGGTTCGGCGGGCGGCCAATTCGACCGCTGCGGTGGCGGCCGTCCGCAGCCGTTCGAGTTCGGTCCGCAGTGCGGGCAGGGTGGTCGCCGCGGCGGTGGCCTCGCGCAATCGGACCTCGGCGGCGGCGATCGATGCGGGCAATTCGTCGCGTCGGCGGATCAGTGCGGTGACGCGAGTCGCCAGGACGGCTTCCTCGTCTCGCAACGCGGTCAATTCGGTGTTCAGGCGGGCCGCGGTAGCCGCGTCTCCGCGCACCTCGTCCAGCACCCCGATCTGCGCGCTCCAGCGCCGGATCGCCGCGTCGATATCGGCGTCCGGGCGAACCGTCGTGCCATGCTCGAGACCGGACCGATCAGCCCGTGCCGGAGAAACCGCCCGCGAGGTAGCGGGATCGGATTCGTGCGAGGACGATTCGCCCGTCGCCAGCAACTCCGCTCCGCCGAGGTCGGTCGCCTCGGGTTCGAGCAGCGCGCTCACCAGCCTGTTCTCGGCCGTACGCATCTCGTTCTCGTAGCCGCGGGCAGTCATGACCACGGTCCTCGCCTCATCGATCGCTTCGGCGACCGGCTGGGCGCGGCGCGCCGATTCCAGCTCGGACCGCAGCGCCGCCCGGTGCTCGGCCCCCGCGGCATAGTCCTCGAGTGCGGCGCGGGCGCCCGCCATCCGGCGACGCAGCCCGTCGAGCCGACGCTGTTCCTCGGCCTCGGCCCGAATTCGGGCCGAATCCTGCTGGCAACGCTCGGATTCCGCGGTAGCGGCGACCAGATCGGTTCTGGCGGCGGCGAGCAGGTCCTGCGACCAGGCGACCGCCTCCTGCGGTTCCACCACGTCGGTGACATTGCGGCCCGCCGCCATCGCCACATTGTCGATGAGCCGGTTGATCGCCTCGGTCCGCACCTTCATCTCGGCATCGGAGGCGCGGCGTTTATCGGCAAGCCACTGCTCGGCGGTGCCGAATCGCTCGGTGTCGAAGAGCTTTTCGAGAAGTTTCTCGCGATCTTCGTTATCCGCCCGCAGGAATCGCGCGAAATCGCCCTGCGGCAGCAGCACCACCTGGAAGAACTGGTCGGCGCTCATGCCGAGCAACCGGATGATCTCGTCACCGATATCGGTCAGCCGGGAGAGGTTGACCCCGTGTCCGTCGAGCCATTCCAGTGTCGCGGTGGCGTTCTCCTTCACCACGGTGGCCTTGCCGCGCTTGCTCGGCCGCAGGAATTCCGGTGAGCGTGTCAGCCGCACCCGCCTGCCGCTGATCGTCGCCTCCAACACCACCCGCGGCGGGGTCTGTTCGTCGGCGTGGTCGGAATGCAGGCGCTTGCTCTCACCGCGCGCGCCGGGCACGCTGCCGTACAGGGCGAAGGCGATCGCGTCCAGCACGGTCGTCTTCCCCGCGCCGGTCTGGCCGTGCAGCAGGAAGAGTCCGTCGGCTCCCAGCGCGTCGAAGTCGATGACGGTGGGATCGGCGAACGGGCCGAATGCCGTCATCTCCAGTCGATGCAACCTCATCCGACGGCACCGAGTCGAAACGGCGGCATGCCGCGTCCGGTCGACGCGCCCCCTCGGATCGAGATACCGATGGTCGGCGAGGTGCTCACGCGGTCAGTTCCCCGGCGAGCGGCACGAGTTCGGCGGGACGATCCGATTCGGTCACCGCCGCGGCGAGCGCCCGTTCCAGCCAGGCCATCTCGCCCGCGCTCGGCGCGCCTCGCACATCGGTGAGGAAGCTCTGCGCTACTTCGGTATCGCGTCGGCCGTGCACCCGCTCACGGTAACGCAGCTCCGGGTTGCCTTCGGGCCGTGACCATTCGACGTGCACGACGTGCGGAAAACGATCACGCAGTTTGCGCAGCGGGTCGACCGGGCGGGCGGTGTCGGTGAGGGTCGCGGAGACGTAGTGCTCCTGCGCGGCGGCATGCGCCGGATCGTCGAGTAGTTCGTCGAGCGTGCCGGTGAGCCTGCTCAGCCCGCGCACCGAGGGCAGGTCGCGACGCCGGACCTCCCGCAGCCCCGACGCGTCCAGATCGATGATCCACACCGCCTTGCGATGCGAATTCTCCGCGAAGGAGTAGGGCAGCGGCGATCCCGAATAGCGCACCGACTCCGAGAGGATCTGCGGCGAATGCAGATGCCCGAGGGCGACGTAATCGACGCCGGTGAACGCGGACAGCGGCACCGTCTCGACGCCGCCGACCGAAATCGACCGTTCCGAACCCGTCGCCTCCCCGCCGACGACGAAGGCGTGCGCGAGCACCACCGAGCGGATCCCGCCACGTCCCGCGATATCGGCGCGAATCCGGCTCATCGCCGCGTCCAGGATGTCGGCATGCGAACGTGCTTGCGGGACACCGAGTTCGGCACGGGTGATCTCCGGTTCGAGATACGGGATGCCGTACATCGCGATCTCGCCGTGCTCGTCGGACAGCAGAACCGGCTCGTCGGCCTCGGCGACCGTGGTGCGCAGATGCAGCCCGCCCGCCGCGGCGAAACTGGCGCCCGCGCCGAGCCGCGTCGGCGAATCGTGATTGCCCGAGGTGGCCACGATCCTGGCGCCCGCGGCGCGGATCGCCTCGAATCCACGGTTGCACACCGCGATCGCGTCGGCACTCGGGATCGAGCGGTCATAGACGTCGCCCGGTATCACCACGACGTCGACGGATTCCTCGGCCACCAGCTCCGCGATGGCGCTCAACGCGCGAACCTGGTCGGACAGCAGGTCGACGCCGTGGAAGGTACGCCCGATGTGCCAGTCCGAGGTGTGCAGCATCCGCATGGGCCGAAACCGTAGGCGCTCCCACCGACAGAATTCAATCGCTGTGCCCGTGGTGTCGGATTTGCCACGTTCGGTCCGGCGTGTTCGGCGGTGTTTCGTGTCCCGACCCGCGGTGGTCGAATATCGCGCCCGGCTCGTTCGCCGGGCCCGCGTCCCGGTCCTGCCCCCGCGTCGATTCGACCGAGCCACCGGGGATTTGCCGATGCGCTGCCGGCCGATAGCCGGGTGGATTCGTTTCTGTCGGTGACCTACGGCACTATCTGCGCTATGACCGCACCGATGCTCGTCGCACTGATGCTGGTATTCGCCGCCGGAGTGGGGCTCGGCTGGCTCGGACAGGCCGCGCGGGCGGGCAGCAGGGCGGTCGCCGCCGAGGCGAGACTGGAGGCGGCCACCGATAACGAGCGGTTGCTACGGCAATCCCTCACCGCCGCGAACGAGGATGCGGCGCGCAGGCATTCGCACGCTGTCGGCGCGATGGTCGAACCGCTGCGCGAGGCGGTGGGCGCGTTGAACCAGCACATCCAGCGGGTCGAGCATCAACGGGTCGACGCCTATTCGGGCCTGCGCGAACAGGTCGCGGGGATGCAGCGCACCTCACATCAGCTGTCCACCCAGACGAGTCAGCTCGTCGCCGCCCTGCGCGCGCCGCAGGTGCGCGGGCGCTGGGGCGAGATCCAATTGGAGCGGGTCGTGGAATTGGCGGGGATGACCAGGCATTGTGATTTCGACACCCAGGTGAGCCGGGCCGCCCGTGACGACGGCGACGGGGCGGACCGGACCGGGGCGGTGCGCCCCGATCTCGTCGTCCATCTGGCGGGCGGGCGCAGCGTCGTGGTCGACGCCAAGGTTCCCTTCGACGCCTACCTCGACGCCTGCGCGTCCGATGATCCGGATGTGCGTGCCGACCTGCTGGCCCGGCACGCGAAACATCTGCGTGTCCACGTCGACAAGCTCGCGGGCAAGGCCTACTGGGTCACCTTCGATCCGGCCCCGGAATTCGTCGTGCTCTTCGTGCCGGGTGATCCATTCCTCGATGCCGCGCTCACCTCCGACTCCGGACTGCTCGAATACGCCTTCGGTCGCAATGTGATCCTCGCTACCCCGACCACCCTGATCGCGCTGTTGCGCACGGTGGCATTCAGCTGGCGGCAGGAGGCACTCTCCCGCGATGCCGCGACCATTCAGCAACTGGGAAGGGAGCTTTACGCCAGGCTCGGCATGACCGGCAAACACCTGGATCGGCTCGGATCCCAGCTCGGGAAGGCTGTGGAGGCGTTCAATCACACCGTCGGGTCGGTCGAATCGCGCGTCATGGTGACGGCCAGGAAGTTGCACGACCTGCAGATCGCTGAACAGCGGATTCCCGAAGTCGCCCGATTGGAGGCGATGCCGCGGGCGGCGGCATTCGCCGATGCGGACGAATGACGGCGGCGGCCGAGGTCACCCTGTCGAGCAGCGGCATCGTGTGCGGGTCGAACGTCGCCGACCACCGCGTACGCCGATCGCCGACGTATCCGGTGGCCGTGCCATAACGCCGACCGGCGCGGCGACGGTTAGTGTGCTTAACGTGGCTGCTTCCCAACGCGTGCGATCCCGGGTGCCCGCGCCGCAACGTTCGATCTTGCCATCGGTGCCGGGCATACCGGCCGGGGCGGCGATCCTGATTGCGGTGGCGAGCACGTTTCTCGGGTTCCTTGTCGACGCCAAAGGCGACGGAGGGGAACTGACCGGCACTTTCGCCGCGCTGTATGTCGCGGGATGCCTGGCGGCGGTTCTCGCCGTTCGCTATAGAGGCCTCTTCACCGCGATGGTGCTGCCGCCACTGCTGCTGTTCGTCGCGGTTCCGCTGTCGTATCAACAGCTGACCGGCCGAAGCTCGACCGGTATCAAGGACATCCTGCTGAATCTGGCGATCCCGTTGGTGAACCGATTCCCGACGATGTTCCTGGCCACCGCGCTGGTTCTGGCGATCGGCGGAGTCCGGATCTATCTGCATCGGCGCTCCGAGGCCGGACAACGCGACGACGCGGCCAGGCGCGGATCGAGTTGGGGACGAAGCGCCTCGACGGGTCGCCCCCGTCCGGCGAAAGCCGCCAAGGCCACCACATCCGCCAAAGCCACGAAGGGCGCGCGGCCCGACGCCAAGGCGCGCCCCAAGCGCAAGCCGGAACCGATCGTCGACCTCAGCGATCAGAAGACCGACAAGTACGAACCGCCGCGGCCCGGCAGGCGTCCGGCGGGTGACGTGGCGGATACGCCGCCCCGGGTCGCCGCCAAGGGCCGTCCCAGAGAAGGCGGCAGGCCCGTGCCTGGCCGGACCGCCAGGCCGACCGCCGCCATGCCGAGGGCCGAGGGCGACGCGCCGCGCGCCGCGCGCTCCCGCAGCGAGGTTCCTCCGCATCCGCGGCCCAACGTCCGCTACCGCGAACGGGAGTCGCAGCGCAACGAGCGCCGCAAACCCGAGAACCTCTAGCGGCGCAGGTCGTATCGGCCCCGCATCCACGAGGTGAGCCGAACGCACCCCGCGCACGACGGGCGGTGAACCTGCGGAAATTCCGCCGCGGTCTCAGCGGCGGGTGGTGCGCAACTCACGTGGCAGGGCGAAGACCAGGGTTTCGTTGGCCGTGGAAACGGGCTGCACGTCGGCGAAACCGTGTTCCTCCAGCATGTCGAGCACGCCGCGCACGAGGATTTCCGGCACCGAGGCGCCCGAGGTGATGCCGACCGTGCGCACCCCGGCCAGCCACGCCGGATCCACCTCGCGGGCGTAGTCGACCAGGTAGGAGGCTTTGGCGCCCGCGCCGAGGGCGACCTCGACCAGTCGCACGGAGTTCGAGGAGTTGCGCGATCCGACGACGATCACCAGATCGCATTCCGGCGCCATGGCCTTCACCGCGACCTGGCGGTTCTGCGTCGCGTAGCAGATGTCGTCGCTGGGCGGATCCTGCAACAGCGGGAAACGCTCGCGCAGCCGCCGCACGGTCTGCATGGTCTCGTCCACGCTGAGCGTGGTCTGCGACAGCCAGATGACCTTGTTCTCGTCGCGCACGGTGACCCTGTCGACGGAATCGGGGCCGTCGACCAGTTGCACGTGATCGGGCGCCTCGCCCGCGGTGCCCTCGACTTCCTCGTGGCCCTCGTGGCCGATGAGCAGGATGTCGAAATCGTCGCGGGCGAAGCGTTTGGCCTCCTGGTGCACCTTGGTGACCAGCGGGCAGGTCGCGTCGATGGTGTGCAGCTTGCGCGCCGCGGCCGATTCGTGCACCGCGGGCGAGACGCCGTGCGCCGAGAACACCACGACCTGCCCGTCCGGCACCTGGTCGGTCTCGTCGACGAAGATCACACCGCGGTCGCGCAGGGTCTCCACCACGTGGCGGTTGTGCACGATCTCCTTGCGGACGTAAATGGGGGCGCCGTGTTTCTCCAGCGCCTTCTCCACCGTCTCCACCGCACGGTCCACACCCGCGCAATAGCCGCGTGGCTCGGCGAGTAGGACACGTTTTCCGCCGTCGGCGAAGCCAGTTCCGGTACCGGCCGAGCGGGCGATTCCGACGTTCAAGGGGATGGCCGAAGACATGCCGACAGCTTACTTGCGTTATGCGGTTGCCAGCCCGGTGGATGGACGGGCGAGAATCTGTCTGTGACACCAACCCTTTGCATAGCCGGGCGTATCGGGCAGGCTAGGACCATGTTCCGACCTCCGTTCCTGGCCCGGGTCGCCGCCGGTGCCGCCGTATACGCACTGGAAGAGACGCGTAGGCTGCCGACGGCGGCCATCAACTTCCCGATCACCGCGATCAGCCAGCTGCTGCAAACCTCCATGCACGTCCAGCAGTTCGTGACCAGCCTCGCACTCAAGGGCGACGCCGTTTTCGACCGTCTGGGCAACACCGCGCAGGATCAGCCCGAGTGGGCCACCTTCGACGAGGATCTCGAATCCGAGCACACGGCGACGGCCGCCTTCGCGAATCCCACGCGGACCAGCCGTTTCGACCTCTACACCACCGACGAGCCCACCGCGGCGACCGAGACGAACGGGTACGCGATCCCGCCGACCGTCGCCGAGCGGTCCGAGGCGACAACCGAAGACACCCGGACCGAAGACACCCGGACCGAGGACACCGAACCGGAACCCGAGCGGGAACCCGAAACCCCGGAGGTCGCCGAATCGGAGGTCACCGAACCCGAAGTCACCGAACCCGAGGTCGCCAGGCGCTACGACTACGCGAACATGACCCTCGCCCAGCTGCGCGCCCGGCTGCGCATGCTGTCGGTCGAGGAACTCACCGCTCTGCTCGACTACGAGCAGCGCACCTGGGCCAGGGCGCCGTTCGTCACGATGCTGACCAATCGGATCGCCACCGTCCGAGCTCAGTGACCCCGGTCACGGAACGCGCGCCGCGGGTCGGCCGGGTCGAACCGGCCGACCCGATGCGTCCGTGTCCGACCCTGCGCGTATATCTGGCGGTATGACACAGGACGGCACGGCGGCGCGGACCGGCGCCGCGACGCCCGCCAACTCCGCCGAACAGCCGTGGCCGGTGCGCACCGTCGCACTCAAGGTCTCGCAGTGGATCGATCGGCTCGGCAGCATCTGGGTCGAGGGGCAGATCACCCAGATGAATCTGCGCCCCGGCACCCGCACCGCGTTCCTGGTTCTGCGGGATCCCTCCGCGGATATGTCGCTTTCGGTGACCTGCGATCCGGAATTGATCCGCAGATCGCCCGTTCCCCTGCAAGAGGGCAGCCGAGTGGTCGTCTTCGGCAAACTCTCGTTCTTCGTCGGTCGCGGCACGATCTCGTTGCGCGTCATCGAGATCCGCCCGGTCGGCGTCGGCGAACTGCTGGCGCGTATCGAGCGGCTGAAGGCGTTGCTGGCCGCCGAGGGACTGTTCGATCCGCGCCTCAAACGCCCCCTGCCCTTCCTGCCCGGCACCGTCGGCCTCATCACCGGCCGCGCGAGCGCCGCCGAACGCGATGTGCTGACCGTCGCCAGGAACCGTTGGCCCGCAGTGCGTTTCGAGGTCCGCAATACCGCCGTCCAGGGTCCGACCGCGGTGCCGCAGATACTCGACGCGCTGGCCGAACTCGATCGCGATCCCGCGGTCGATGTGATCGTGCTCGCCCGTGGCGGCGGCAGCGTCGAGGATCTGCTGCCCTTCTCCGACGAGGCGCTGTGCCGCGCGATCGTCGCGGCGACCACGCCCGTCGTCAGCGCCATCGGCCACGAACCCGATACCCCGCTCAGCGATCTGGTGGCCGACCTGCGCGCCGCGACCCCCACCGATGCCGCCAAGCGGATCGTGCCCGACGCGGCGGCCGAACTCGCGGGTGTACGCGATATGCGGGCCCGCGCCGCCGCGGCGTTGCGCGGCTGGGTCGATCGCGAGACCGCGGCGCTCGCGCAACTGCGCTCGCGCCCTGTACTCGCCGATCCGCTGCGCGAAATCGACAGGCGCACCGAGGAGATCGAACGGCTGCGGATCGCGGCCAGGCGCTGCGCCGAACATCTGATCGGCACCGAATCGACGACCACCAGGCACCTGCGCGAGAAACTCACCGCGGTGGGCCCGGCCGCGACACTGTCGCGTGGCTACGCTGTGGTGCAACGAGTCTCCGGCCGGGAGCGTCATGTGGTGCGCAGTATCGAGGACGCGCCCGCGGGTAGTCAGTTGCGCGTGCGGGTGGCCGACGGCGCGGTGACCGCGGCCGCGCTCGGCGCACAGGCGCTGGGCAAGAGTGTGGTGAACACGGTGGATTCCGGCGCAGGGCCGGATGAGCGCGACACGGGAGGAACCGACGGTGACCGAATCCGGTAGGGACGCCGAGGCCGAGTCGGCCGAGATCAGCGGCTTCGGCTACGAACGTGCCCGCGACGAACTGGTCAATGTCGTGAAGATGCTCGAACAGGGCGGGCTGGATCTGGACGATTCGCTAGCCCTGTGGGAGCGTGGTGAGGCCCTCGCCACCCGCTGCGAGGAACATCTGGCAGGCGCCCGCCGTCGCGTCGAGGACGCGATCTCGCGTTCGGAAGCCGAGGAAGAGGCGTAGATTTCCCGACGTAGGAGCAGGCATGGGCATCCGTCGCGCGACACCCGATATCCGCACCGACGATTTGGAGCGCAGCCGGGATTTCTACCGGCTACTCGGCTTCGAGGAGGTCATGGATCTGGGCTGGGCGGTGTCCATGGCCTCGCCCACCAACCCGACCGCCCAGATCCTGCTGCTGGGGCGGGAAGCCGAGCGGTTCCAGCCCGATATCAGCGTCGAGGTCGATGACGTCGATGTCGTGCACGCGGCGGCGACCGCGGCGGGCGCCGATATCGTCTACCCGCTGCGCGACGAACCGTGGGGCGTGCGGCGCTTCTTCGTGCGCGATCCCGACGGGACCGTCGTCAATGTCGTCTGCCATCGCTGACGACATCCCGTCCCCGCTCGGAATCGATGACGGTCCGATCGACCTCAGCGCGACAGCTGCGGGGCGGCCGTGACGGCCTTGGCCAATGTAATGAACGCCGCCGCGTCACCCGCGCCCTTGATCAACACCCTGGACTGCCCGAAATCGGCGATCCACGCGGTCTCCTCGGTCGGCTCCGCGAATACCGTCCATTTCTGGTTGCCGATCTGCTCGGTGCTGTTCGCGTAACGGGAGCCGAGGATCGAGCGGGCGAGCATTTCGTCGGAGGCGCTGCTCTGGGTGAGCTGCATATAGGTGCCCGCCGGGGTGATATATCCCACGGTGCTGACCGGGCCGCCGCCCGGGCCGGTGATGGTGTCGCGACTGCCGGAGTTCGGCGTCCAGTCCGCCGGTACCGCCGGATTCCTGATCGGGAACGGCAGCGTGCGCGCGTCAGAGTTCAGCGCGGCCTGCACGTCGAAATGCGGAATCTTCCCCTCGGTCGGACCGGTCGCCGAGAAGCTGCACTGACTCGCGAGACCGGCGAAGACCACGGCGATCAGCACCAATGGGATCAGCGAGAAGAACAGATCCTTGTAGTCGTGCAGGATGCGTGGCTTTTGGTAGGACACGCTCCCAGTATCCACTCGTCGGCGTGCCGTTCCCGCCCGCACCCCCGCTCCCCCGGCCATCTGGTGCGAAGTCGAGCCAGGGCGGAATGAGACAATCGTACGGAACGAACCAACCGAGGGAGGCACCCCGCCATGACGGCATCAACGCCAGCACCCAGCCGCCGCGAGGCCCCTGACCGCAATCTCGCGCTCGAACTGGTCCGGGTGACCGAGGCGGGCGCCATGGCGGCGGGCCGCTGGGTCGGCCGCGGCGACAAGGAGGGTGGCGACGGCGCCGCCGTCGACGCCATGCGTGAGCTGGTCAACTCGGTTTCGATGCGCGGCACCGTGGTGATCGGCGAGGGCGAGAAAGACGAAGCGCCCATGCTGTACAACGGCGAGGCGGTGGGCGACGGCACCGGTCCCGAAGTGGACTTCGCGGTCGACCCGATCGACGGCACCACGCTGATGTCGAAGGGTTCACCCGGGGCCATCGCGGTGCTCGCGGTCGCCGAGCGCGGTTCGATGTTCGATCCGTCGGCGGTGTTCTACATGCACAAGATCGCCGTCGGGCCCGAGGCCGCCGACGTGATCGATATCTCCGCCCCGATCAGCGAGAACATCGCGCGGGTCGCCAAGGCGAAGAATCTACTGAAATCGGATCTGACCGTCTGCATCCTGGATCGCCCGCGGCATGCGGAGCTGATCCAGCAGGTCCGCGACGCGGGCGCGCGGATCCGGCTGATCTCCGACGGCGACGTCGCCGGGGCCATCGCCGCCGCCAGGCCCGATTCCGGCACCGACATCCTGGTCGGCATCGGCGGCACCCCCGAGGGCATCATCGCCGCGGCCGCCATCCGCTGTATGGGCGGGGCACTGCAGGCGACGCTGGCGCCCACCGACGACGAGGAACGCCAGAAGGCGATCGACGCGGGCCACGATCTGGACCGGGTGCTCACCACCGAAGATCTCGTGGCGGGTGAGAACGTCTTCTTCTGCGCGACCGGTGTCACCGATGGTGACCTACTACGCGGCGTCCGCTACTACGGCGGTGGCGCCTCCACCCAATCGATTGTCATGCGCTCCAAGTCGGGCACCGTCCGCATGATCGACGCCTACCACCGCCTCACGAAACTCCGCGAATACTCCGCCGTGGACTTCATCGGCGACGAACACGCGGTTCCGCCGCTCCCCTGATCCGCTCCACCGATTCGTGAAGACGCGTATGCCGTTGGCTGCGCGTCTTTTTCGTGGCAGAAGGGCCCCGCGGCCGAGCGGCGCGTCTCGCGCGGCGCCGACGCCGTATCACCCCGCTTCCCCGCTGTGCGCGTCGCCTCAGGCGTGGCAGCCCCACGACGCGCGCGGTCGGCATAGGGTCGGAAATATGACCGAGGAGACGCAGTACCGCATCGAACACGACACCATGGGCGAGGTACGAGTTCCCGTGCATGCCCTGTGGCGGGCGCAGACACAGCGGGCCGTGGAGAACTTCCCGATCAGCGGGCGCGGGCTGGAACGAGCACAGATCAGAGCACTCGGACTGCTCAAGGGCGCGTGCGCGAAGGTGAACCGAGATCTGGGGCTGCTCGATCCCGCCAAATCCGATGCCATCATCGCCGCCGCGAACGAGATCGCCGAGGGCAAGCACGACGACCAGTTTCCGATCGACGTCTTCCAGACCGGCTCCGGCACCAGCTCGAATATGAATGCCAACGAGGTCATCGCGTCGATCGCCAAGAACAACGGCGTCGAGGTGCATCCCAATGACGACGTGAATATGTCGCAGTCCTCCAACGACACCTTCCCGACCGCGACCCATCTGGCCGCGACCGAGGCCGTCATCAAGGATCTGGTCCCGGCGCTGGAACATCTGCGGCTCGCGCTGCTCGACAAGGCCACCGCGTGGCGCACCGTGGTGAAATCCGGCCGCACGCACCTGATGGACGCGGTGCCGGTCACCCTCGGCCAGGAATTCGGCGGCTACACCCGTCAGATCGCCCTGGGTATCGACCGCGCGATGGCGACCCTCCCCCGGCTCGGGGAGCTGCCCATCGGCGGCACCGCGGTCGGCACCGGGCTCAACGCACCGGAGGGTTTCGGCGCGCGGGTGGTCGCGGAATTGCGGCGGGCGACCGATATCGACGCGTTCTCCGAGGCCGAGAACCATTTCGAGGCCCAGGCCGCGCGCGACGGTCTGGTCGAGGCGTCCGGCGCGCTGCGCACCATCGCGGTGAGCCTGACCAAGATCGCCAACGATATCCGGTGGATGGGGTCGGGCCCGCTCACCGGCCTGGGCGAGCTCCAGTTACCCGATCTCCAGCCCGGCAGCTCGATCATGCCGGGCAAGGTGAATCCCGTTCTGCCCGAGGCGGTTACGCAGGTGGCCGCGCAGGTGATCGGCAATGACGCGACTGTCGCCTTCGCCGGCGCGAGCGGCGCGTTCGAGTTGAACGTCTACATTCCGGTGATGGCCCGCAACCTGCTGGAATCGATTCGCCTGCTGGCCAATGTCTCCCGCCTCTTCGCCGACAAATGCGTCAGCGGTCTGGTGGCGAACGAGGATCATCTGCGTATCCTCGCCGAATCCTCGCCGTCCATCGTGACCCCACTGAATTCCGCGATCGGCTACGAAGAGGCCGCGGCGGTGGCGAAAGAGGCGCTGAAGCAGAAGAAGACCATACGCCAGACCGTGATCGACCGCGGGCTCATCGGCGACGGACTCAGCCTGGAAGAACTCGATCGCCGCCTCGACGTGCTGTCCATGGCGAAGGTCGAGAACGAGAGTTGATCACCGGACCGGCTCGGTCGGTGCGCTGTCCGCGCACCCCCCCGGGGGGAGAACTTCGAGCAGAAGGCCGCCGTGGGAGCCGACCAGAACGCCCACGTCCACCAGATCTGGGGGGAGGTTATCGGAAAACCC
>NZ_JBEXFQ010000069.1:0-15084 GCF_040606855.1 Nocardia sp. NPDC005366 | reverse complement strand
CGGGGACTCCCCGGCCTCCGCGCGCACCTCGGTCGTATCAGTCACTTGGCTTCTCTCCCTTGACTATTGAGATCCGCCGTTAATTGGACACTCCCCACCCAGATCGTTTGCCGCAGATGGATTGGCCAGGTATCCCCGACTCGGGCCATTTTAGTGCGTAGTGTGGCTTCGGATTTTGGTGAGGGCTGCGGTGAGGTCGTTGGGTAAGGGATCGGCGGCGGTGAGTGTGGCTTTGCCGGCTTTGATGTGGACGGTGCGGTAGCGGCGGGTGGTGCGCACGAATTTCTTTATGCTCCAGCCTGTTTGGGATTCGATCCACCCACTGACGGCCATAGCGGCGAACACAATCGTCAGGTGAGCATCGATGGATTCGCGTTTGTGGTGGTAGATCGGTCTGGCCTGTAAATCGTGCTTTGACATGCGGAAGCTCTTCTCGATGTGCCAGAGCTGGTGGTAGGCGTCGATGACGAACTGCGAGGTCTGGCTGGTGAGGTTGGTGGTGTAGCCCTTCCATCCCGCCAGCGCCTGGTTCTTGGCTTCCAGCTGCCGGTTGACGGATTTGTTTGCGCCGGTCAGCTTGATGAACCGGTTGCGTTTGACCGGGGCCTTCCCGTCGACGGCCTTCTGTGCCTTGGCGATTTGCTCGTCGATACCGCGCAGGGTGCGGCGGGCTCTGTCGTCGCGGTACTGGTAGTAGATAACCCGGTCCGGGATGCCGCGGGCCCTCTCGCGGCTCGTTGATGGCCACGGCTGGGTGAGCACCAAGCCGTCGGGAATGGGTTCGCCGGGGTGGTCGCGACGCCATTCACCGACCACATCAGGCAGATACGGGATCTTGGTGCCGAGGATGAATGACAGACCGGCCGCCGCGATGGCGACCTGGTTGGCTTCGGAGATCATGCCCGCGTCGGCGACAACGGTGACATCGGTGAGCCGGTGCGCGGCCTTGAACGCGTTGATCACCGGTAGCATCGTCGCGGTCTCGGCCTTGTTGCCCTCGAACGCCTCCACCATCAACGGAAACCCGGATGCGTCGGTGAGCAGTCCGATCGTGATCTGAGGCTCCAACCGACGTTCTTTGGAGAACCCGGGCTCACGGAACCCGTCACCGGCATCGGTTTCGAAGTAGAGGGTCGAGACATCGTAGAGCACCAGCGACGCCGGACCCCAGCCCGGCATGAGCGGCACAAGCTGCCGAAAACGCCTGTCGGACAGCGGGTTGCGCGATGACAGGCAGGCGGCGTTTGATCGTGCGGTAGGACGGCGATCCGACCCCGGTCTCGGCAAGCACCCGCACCGCCCCAGCCTTGCTCGTCGGCTCGATGATCCTGGCCAGCACCAGATCCCGCAGCACCTCATCACCACCGAGAACGCGATCGAACCCCAGCACCCGCCAGGCATGACACAACGCTTCCCACAAATGACCGGCCCGCGAGCTGGTGATCTCGAGCGGCCCGCCACCGCCGACAGCGGCGTCCAGGCCCAGATCCAGCGCGTGCTGACCTTCGGCCAGCCGCTGCGCTGCAGCGGCTTTCAACGCCTCGACCTCCGCGGCGCTATGGGCCGATCCAAGATGCTCGATCGACCGCGACCCTCTTCGCGAGGACCACACTATCTGCACCGCGGTCGCGCCCGAAGCAGTCCTCACCGTGCGCACATAAGCCACCCGCGCACCCTACGAACCGAGGTTCAGTGCGCAAATCCCAACCCCCACACACCGAAGAACAGCAGGTCAAGAACCCGCACCCACCGTCAAGCCAGAAACGTGGCCCAAGTCAGGTCGAAGGGCGATCGAGGTCGACTCGCCGGATGCCGCTGTCGCGACGTCGCTGGCTGCGGTGACGGAGCGCTGAACCCCGATGCCGCACCCGAGTTTGTTCATTTGGCTTAGTGCGTGACGTCAGCCCCGCATCGCTGCCAGAAGTGCCTGCTCATCGGCCGGGATGTGCGGGTCGAAGGTCTGCTCGGCGCCGTTGATCGTGATCGTCGCCGACCGCAGGACCCGTAGCCGCCGCACGATTGCCCGGATGCTCTCACCGGTCCGGTCCTGCGCGGTGCGTGCGACCGCCAACGCGGTGAACACGATCGTCAAATGAGCTTCGATCGCGTCCCTGGTCCGCGCGAACATGGGCCGCGCGGCGAGATCGGTCTTCGACATGCGAAACGACTGCTCGACATGCCAAAGATCGTGGTAGGAGCCGATCACCTCACCCGCGCCCATCATGTCGACCGGCAGGTTGGTCACATAGCCTTTCAAGCCCGCCAGGCGGCGGGCCCGAGCGAGCGCGGCCTCGTCGAGGGGCTTGCCGGCCTTGCTGTTCTTCACGAACCGCGGTGCCCGGTCGGTCTTCTCGCCCGCGATCACCTCGCGCGCCCGGGTTTCCTGGACGTTGAGGGTGCGGTTGTCGCGGAGGCAGCGTTTGGTCGAGTAGGCCCAGACCGCCCGCCACGATCCGGGATGGGTGCCGGGGTCCCAGACCGGTTCGGCGCGAACCGAGGGACTGTTGTCGAGGTTCGCGCCGCGTTTGGGGGTGACGGTGTCGATGACCTGCCCGTCGGTGAATATCTCTCCATGCCAGTGGAAGTGGGACTCCAGATCGATCGGGGCTTTGGTGACGCGGGATCCGACGATGAACCGCAGATCGGCGTCGTCGAGAGCGGTCAGGTTCTCCGCTGACAGCATGCCGGCGTCAGCGACGATCACGAACGACTCGAGCCGGTGCCGTGCCTGGAACTGCCGCACGATCGGCACGACCGTGTGTTTCTCGGCCTTGTTGCCCTCGAAACAGCCTATCTCCAAAGGGAATCCGTTCCGGTCGACCAGCAATCCGACCACGATCTGCGGGTCGACGCGGCGTTCCTTGCTGTAGCCGACCTTGCGGAGCTGGTCTTCTTTCTCCGCCTCGAAATACAGGGTCGTCACGTCGTAGAGGCACAGCGACACGTCACCGCTGGTCGTGGCGTGGGTGAAGCACGCCTCGGCGATCCGGTCGCGATAGCCATCGGCGGCGCTGACGGCGCGGCCCAGCGTGCGGCGCAGGGTGGAGTAGGAGGCGGGTTCGCGGCCCATCTCGGTGAGGACCCGGCCGGTGTCGGCCAGCGAGGTCGGCTCGACCAGCCGCGCGATGACGAGGTCGCGGAACACGTCGTCGGCGACGGCGGTGGTGAAGCCGAGTGAGTCGTAAACCGTTGCCAGAGAACCGAACAGCAGTCGGGAACTGGTGCCCGTGACCCGCCCCGGGCTGACGGGTCCAGCCGGCGACGCGGTGGTCGGCGTGGTCTCGAACAGGGTGTCCGTCGGGGCCGCTGGTACGCCGATCAGGGCCGTACGCGGCTGAACCGGTTCCAGACCGAGGTCGAGTTGGCCCTGGTCACGGTCTTCGACCAGTTCCCGGGCGCGGGCGAGCAGGATGCCGAGTTCGGCGTCGGTGTGGGCGGACCCGATGTGGGCGATGATGCGTTGACGGCGGC
Source organism: Nocardia sp. NPDC005366 (assembly GCF_040606855.1). NCBI lineage: Bacteria > Bacillati > Actinomycetota > Actinomycetes > Mycobacteriales > Nocardiaceae > Nocardia > Nocardia sp. NPDC005366. Next base: position 11,613 of record NZ_JBEXFQ010000069.1, on the reverse strand, counting down.
CGCTGGTGTATTCGGCGACCTGGACCGCGGTCGCGCCGGACGCTGTGCGGACCCGCCGGATGAACGCCACGAACCCCGACTCTACCGGCCGGTTAGTGCGTGAAATCCACCATCCCCACAACCGTCATGCCTGGTCAGCGCGGTGCAGTCAGCCGAAACCCGTTGACCTGAACAAACTCAGGTGGCCCAAGTCAGGTCGAAGGGCGATCGAGGTCGACTCGCCGGATGCCGCTGTCGCGACGTCCGGATGCCGCTGTCGCGACGTCGCTGGCTGCGGTGACGGAGCGCTGAACCCCGATGCCGCACTGCCATCGTCGGCGATGATCCGGCGTGCGCCCCAGCCCTGGCGGTCCGGCCAGTCGATCATTCGACTCCGCAAATTCGTCGTGAATCAAGCATTTACGCCAGTTGTCGGTGCGCGTCTGTAGCGCGTGCCGTGACTGAGTTCTCTGTGGTGAACACCTGGCGACCGGCGAACCGGCTCTTCTTCGAAGCCGACGATTCATATTCGCCACCGCGGGTGGTCGAGGCCCACATCCAAGTGGTTCATCCCATCGAGATTTTCGACGGCGACGAGCCGGATTCGATGTTCGCGCCCATCTCGTACTTCCAGGCCGACCACGCGCATGTGGTCACCGAATGGCAGGCCGGCATGTTCGAGGACGCGGAGGTCACCGGCATCGAGTTCGGCGAAGTGACGGTGGAGGTCGCGCCGTGGGAACAGGACGCCGAGACCTTCGACATCCCCGATCTCGCACTGATGCGCGTGCTCGGGACGGCGTTCGTCGAGGCAGGTCACGTCCAAAATGCGTGCTGTAACGGGGTCACTGTATTTCGTTACTGTTGTCGTAGCCTTCAGTCCAATAGCCTCTATCTATCTCATAGGGTTGGATAACAAAGTCGTCGGGATAGTCGCAGAATCCTGGCTGCGAGCGAAGTCGGTCGATCGCATTCCGGGCATCAGTTTCCGACTCGTATATACCGATGCGTTTACGATCGTCTGCACCATCGCCAATTCGACGTACGTGCTCGAGAAGAAAGAGTGATTCCATCGAATCTCCTTTGGCCTATTAGTCCGGGGTGAAGAATCCCTCTGTCCAGTGATCTTTGCCTATAGTGTATTGGTCTATGTGAAAGCAGTCGGGACGGTCGCGGAATCCCGGTAGTTCCTTCATCTGCTCCGCGGCATCTTCGGCCTTGCGTTCGGTGGAATAAATCCCTATTGTTCTGACAACGTCGGTGCCGTCGTCCAATTCATACCAATGGTCTAGTACGTAGATGTGACTCACTGGCACCTCCTGCATTCTCTAGTTCGGATTCTTCCAGCTTCGGTCGCCATATTTCTTGATCTTGTTGAACTCGCTGTTGGGACCCGCACCCTCCCAATTGCCAGGTCCATAATGCTCGTCCATCAGTCGGCGAGCATAAGCTTTCCCGCTTTCTCCCACGTAGGGCGCCTTGCCCTTTGCCCAGCTCGGCGCATCGCTGGCTTTGTCTTTGCCGGAACCCGATACCTTCTGCAGCATATTTCGAGATATTTCAGGCAGCGGGTTCGGGTATTCCACGGAAGGGTGTGAATGGCATCGATCCAACACTTTGTCTATGCGTGCGTAGCGGATAGCACGGGTGTCAGCTCTGGTCGTAGCGGATGATTCGTTCGGCGCTGCGCCGGTGCCATTTGTTCTTCGAGTCCAGGAACGGTTCGACCAGGTCGCGGATTCCTTGTGCGCGCAGTGTGGACAGCGCCTCGAGTGCGTGCCCTTGGACGGTCTCATCATCGAGTTGGGCGGCCGCTATCTCGACGGCATGAGAGCGGCGGCATTTGCCGAGCCACAACACGACCATCTGACGTTCTTGCCCGAATTCCCGGTTGCCTGCGATGGCGGCGAGTTCATCGAAATAGGTGGGTTCGGCCGGGATGTTGTACAGGGCGTTGCCCGCGGCCCATCGGGCGCGCATGCTGGTGTGCTTGGCGGTGTCGAATTGAGAGATCAACGCCGGAACCACGGGGGTTGTGCGGGCCTCTTTGCGTCCCAGGGCGTTGGCGAGCGTGAGTCGGGTCAGTTCACGGCCTTCGGTTTCGGGTCCGGGCCAGCGTGTTTCGAGTTCGGCGAGCCACTGGGCCAGCACGGTGATCGCCGCGGTGGTGATACTGGGTTGGGTCGAGATGTCCGGGATGGTCGCGCCGTAACCCCCGGCCCGGTGGTAGTCGGCCAGTAGTGCGGTGGCGGCTGCGTCGTCGGTTGCGGTCAACTGGTGAAGTCCATGGTCACGTGCTTGATAATGACCATTCCGCGGTCAACTACCGATGTACTCGGTCAGTTCGATGAGGAACTCCACGGACTGACGTTCCAGCTCCTCCGACATCTCGAGTTGTCCTTCCGCAGTGAACGCTCGCCCCGTGTTCACTGTCAGATCGCCTTGCCACCGACCGGCCACCACCGCGAATCGTGTCCCGTCGAGGTCCCGTTTCAGCCACACGTCATTGCCGTATCCGTCCAAGGGACGAAACAGCGGATCCTCGGATATATGGGCCCGCGCCGTCTCCCCCTTCCGCAACGCCCAGACCATGGTCGACCCGATCAGGACCGAGGAATCCGACCACAGGACACAGTAGGCCGATTTACCTACCGCTTCGCTCGAATCGTAATCACTCCAGCGGATCTCGGCGCCTGTCACCCTCAGCGTGGCCGAGAAGAAGGCCCGGGTCCGGTCGCACTGTTCGCCCACGGTGCGCTGGGATTCCTCGTAATCCCCGACCAACCCGCAGGCCGAGACGGACAGGGCCATTATCGCCGCACCCAGGCCCGCTCTCGGCGAATTCCGTCCCACGACTCTGCCCCCGACAGTTTCACCAGTGTCGGCACAGTCACCGACTCAACCGTGAAGGATAGTCCACACGGCTTCCTCGCAACCTGTCGTGCACTTCGACCGCCGAATGCCTGTTCGGGCGGAACCGTTGCGATGCCTGGGAATTCAGCTCCGACCCTGTTGTCCAACGCAACCGCAGCACCTCGGCGGCCCACAGACATGCCTACCTCGACCGAAAGATCCGCTACTCCTCCGCGAACGGACGGCCTGGCCGCGATCTTCGTGGCACAGTGTGTGAATGGCACCGATCCAACACTTGTCCATGCGTGTTCCGTGGCGAGATCGGGCGTGGGACGGACACCTGTGCGACCGCCCGCTGGACAATTCGTCGTGCATCTTGCTGAAGAACATCGGGGACAGTCGACTCGACGAGTACGAGAGCGCGAACGCGGGCGCACCGATGGAGAACCTGATCGCGGAGCAGTTGCCGTGTCTGAACGAGCGGGCGACGTTCATGTCCGGCCACGGCTACACCGTGACGAAAACGCACCCCTACGCGTCGCACAAGAAGTTGAACGGCGCTCTGGAGCCGACGCCCGTCGCCATGCCGGGCTACGCATTCGAGTCGATCCCGTTCCGCTGGCTGAACCGGGACACCTTCGAAGGCGATATCTGGCCGCAGTGGCGCACCGACTACACACCTGACGCGGAGGATCGGATCGGGACACTTCTCGGGTTCACGCCGAGCTGGGTCATGGATGGGCAGAATCAGCAGGCGATCATCCGCTCCTTCTTCGAGCCGGTGTCCGCCGGTGAATCACTGGTCTTCGCCTATCTCAAACACTCTCCGTTCCAGGAGAGCAGTACCCGCAGACTTCTTGTCGGCGCCGCTCGCGTCACGAGCGTCTCGCTGCCCGATATGTGGCGACAACGCGGCAATCCGCCGTTCGATTCGTCGATGTGGGAAACCGCGGTCGGTCACAGCCTGAGACCGGATATGAGAGACGGGATCCTGCTTCCCTACCAGCAGCTCGTCGGATTGCTCGACGCAGGCGTGGATGTCGACGCCGCATTGGCGTGGGCGCCGGAGGGCCGGGATGTCGAGTTCTCGTATGTGACCGAGCATGTGTCCGACGACGCCGCGATCGAGTCGCTGCTCAGCCTGTCCGCCGCGGCCCGAGGGATGACCGCTCTGGGCATCGAGGTTCCCGCACATGCGGCGCAATGGATAGACGCCCAGCTGAGCCGTCTGTGGCAGTTGCGCGGCCCCACTCCCGGACTCGGTTCCGTACTGGCCCACCTGGACGTGCGATCCGCCCACGGGGTAGCACGTCAGGTGCTGTCGAGCGTCCCGGAAGACGGCGATCCGTGGAGGTTTCTCGAGGCCGGATTCGCCGACCCTGCCGCGTTTCCCGAGAACGTGCGCTCCGCGATCGGGCCGTCGATCGGCAAGGTCTGGATGAAGCTGCCGCAGACTCGACGTGAAGCACTGCGCGCGCTGTCGGCGTTCGACATCGCTGCCGAACAGGTCTCCATGATCATGAATGGTGATACCGATGTCGCGCTGACACTCGACGAGTTCCTCGCCAATCCGTATTACGCGGCGATCTGCACGTATACCGATCCGAGGCACATTCCGTTCACGACGATCGACCGGGCTTGTTTCCCGCCGGAGCACGTATTGTGGTCCCCTCCACTGCCTGAGCAGGCACAGATGGACGATCACCTCGATCGGCGTCGCGTCGAAGCCATGCTGGTCGATGTCCTCGAACGCGCGGCAGCCGAGGGGAACACGGTACTTCCCCAGAGCGAGGCGGTTGCCCGAGCGGCCCACGTTCCGATGGCCACGTCGTGTGTGCTCAGCGAGGATGTGTTGCTAGGGCAGGATTTGGACGCGCGAGCTCTCGCAGACAGCGAGGACTGGACGCCTCTGCTCGGAACCTCCGTGGGAGAGGATGTTCCGGCCTACAAGCTGATACGCCTGGCCGACGTGGCCGAGGTGATCCGCACCTGGATCAGCCCGAGGCTGGGGTCCAAACGCTTCGGTTCGCTGGCCCAGGCACGCTCCGTCATCGACGCCATCATCAAGGATCCCGTGGGTGCGGACCTCGAAGAGGAAGCGGCACGGCGTGAGAAGGCGGCGGGACTCGAAGAGCTCTACGCGTCTCCGCTCTCGGTCCTCATCGGCCCGGCGGGTACCGGAAAGACCACGCTGCTGCGAGCCTTGGTATCCCTTCCCGGGGTCGCGGGCAGTGCACCGATCTTGCTCGCTCCCACTGGAAAAGCGCGGGTCCAGCTACAGCAGAAGGTCGAATATCCGGCCCGAACCCTGGCCAGCCATCTGAGTCGATCCGGGCGCTACGACGGAAGTAGCGGGCTGTACCGCACCACGAACGAGTCGTCGACACGCGAGCGAGCAGAGCTGGTGGTGATCGACGAAGCTTCCATGCTCACCGAGGAGATGCTGGCCGCCACCCTGGATTCCTTCTCCAGCATCAAAAGGCTCGTACTGGTGGGAGATCCACGACAACTCCCGCCCATCGGCCCTGGCCGTCCATTCGTCGACCTCGTTCACCATCTGCGCCCGGAGCGGTTCCCCTCGGTAGAACGCGTCGGTCCCGGTTACGTCGAGCTGCAGGTGACTCGTCGGCAGGGCGGCCTCGGACGCGCCGATCTCGCGCTGGCGAAATGGTTCGGCGGCGACGAACTCGGCCCCGACGACGACGCCATCTGGGAAAAACTGCGCCGTACGCCGGACTTGGGCACAGTCCGCCATGTGAGCTGGGCAGGCCGCAGCCCCGAGCGGACTCTCATCGATCTCCTTCACGAGGAACTCGACTTCGACAGCCATCCCGACCCGGAGACCGCGTTCGCGCTCACCTACGGCGGCGTCTGGAATGACCCCTATCTGAACTGGGAGCCCGGGAAGGATGGAGCCGGGTCACGATCGGAGCAATGGCAGGTGTTGACCCCCACCCGGTCTCGTCAGTTCGGCAGCGTCGAGCTGAACAGGCACCTCAAGCGCACCTTCCGCACCCGCGATACCGAATTCGCCGCCAAGACGCGGAAGTGGAACATCCCCAAACCGATCGGCCCCGAGCTGATCGTGCGTGGCGACAAGGTCATGCACACCCGCAACACCAAGATGTCCGCATGGCCGAAAGGCGGTCTCGACTACGTCGCCAACGGGGAGATCGGTGTCGTCGTCGGGCGGCTCAACCAGAAGAAGAACCTCCCAGCCAAAGTCGAGTACTCGTCCCAGGTGGGATTTACCTATAGTTACTGGCCGTCCTCGTCCGAGGATCCCCCGCTCGAACTCGCCTGGGCGGTGACCGTTCACAAATCACAGGGATCAGAGTTCGGCATGACCTTCTTGATCCTGCCGTCCAGGACGCGAGTATCGAGGGAACTGCTCTATACCGCGCTGACACGGCACACCGACCGGGTGGTGATTCTGCATGATGGCGCGGTCGAGGATCTGCGAATATCGGCCGGGCCGTCCGCATCCGAGACCGCGTCACGCCTGACCGATCTCTTCCGCGCACCGGCTCCGCAGCAGATCCTCGTCGCCGGAACCAGCCACCGGGTCGATTCGAACCTGGTCCACGTCACAGGCAGCGGCGTCCTGGTGCGCAGCAAGAACGAGGTCATATTGGCCGACATCCTCGAATCGGTGGCACCGGGTCGGTGGGTATACGAGCAAGAGATGGCTGGAACCGACGGAACCGTCCGTTACCCGGACTTCACCATCGAAACCACCACGGGGGATCGCATCATCTGGGAACACCTGGGCATGCTCGACAACCCGCGGTACGCGGCGAATTGGGAAGCGAAGAAGCAGTGGTACCGCGACAACGGCGTGCTTCCGATACACGACGGCGGCGGACCTGAAGGAACGTTGGTATGGACCGACGACCGGGGCGGCGTCGATGTTCCTGCCTGGCGACAGCGTGCGCAACAAGTGCTCGGCGCACCGCTCACTCCGGCAAAGAAAATGCCGGCGAAGAAGGCTCTTCCGAAGCGGCTGCGGTAGTCACGAGGCGGCTGCGGTGGCCGGGGCTGCTGCGCGATGTGGTTGCCGCGTGTCGGCTTTGCTGTCGTTACCGTCGACCGACCCGAGGGTCCTTCTTCTTACCCGCTGTTGGCGCTGATGGGCCTCAGTTTCGCCCCTCTGGCCGAATTGCCTGTGCCCGTTCAGATCTCCCGGTACCGCGCCAAGACCTGCTTCACGGCATCCGTGACCTGTGGTTCATCGGCGCGCGCTAGCAATTCGACAATTGGAGGGTATATGGATTTGGAAAACGAGGAAGCAATACTTTCGGCCCTTGCATCCGGCGACCCCGAGAAACAGGTGCAGGGGCTGATACAACTGATCAAGAACTCGGATAAGCGCAAGCTGGCCCATGTCCTCGGGCTTTTCGACGCCGAGGACGAAATGGTACGCAGCGAGGCCGCACGCGCAGCGGGATTCCTCGGTGGCGACGATATCGAGGTCGTCGGGCCACGACTCGTGCGACTGCTGTCCGATTCGGATGACCTGGTGCGAAACGAAGCAGCCGAATCGCTTGCCAAGCTGCGCTTCCTACCCGCCGCGCCGGTCCTGATCGAGAGAATGCGAACAGACCCGGAATGGATAGTGCGCGCATCGGCCGCCGAAGCACTCGGCATCTACCCCGAGGTCTCGGTTGCCGCGCTGGTCGCCTGCGTACGTGAGACCGATGAATTGATCGAAGTCCGCAGGTACGCCGTCCATTCACTCGGAATGGCTGGGGGATATCTGTCGCACGACGATGCCGAAATTCTGCTACGCGACCTCGGGGACGACCCGGACATCGGTCTCCAAGTAAGACTCGCCGCATATCGGCTCGGCTTCGGCGACCAGCTCGACATCGTCGAGCATTGGTCGGCTACCGTCGATGAATTCCAGTCCAGTCTGCTGCTCAATGATTTCAGCACCATGTTGGATCGTCCACGCCCGCCGACCCTTCCGAGGGACCGCGACAGAATTCGCGCACTGGTCGACGTGATCGCATTGCGCTGGCCCCGGGAAGCCGTGCATGCGAACAGGGTGCGACAGCAACTTGCCGAACACACCCGAATCGGAGACGCCTAGAAACTCGATATCCATTCCGGGCCGGACCGAGGATGGAGGTCGCCTGATCCCGGCGCACAAAATTCGTCGTCGATGCGCAGCATCACACGATTCCAGATGGAACCGTCGGTGTGGAGACGGCAACCATCGCCAACTGGCTCAAGGAATGGGGTTCGATCGAACCACGTCGCTGGCACAGGACGCAGTAGGCGGGCCGGGCCCGTCGAGAGCGACCCCACCACGCCCTACCGCTTGATCGGCGTCGTGCATACGACGCCCCACTAGTAGGAATCCAATGCGATGAAGACAGTGGCAACCATCAGCGCGATCGGCGCGAACGATGCCGTGGCGGCGACCCCGAACCAGCGCGAATGTTTGTTGACGGCCGCCGCGATACAGACCCCCGACAGCACCATGAACACGACGATCCAGCTCGTCCAATAGCCCACTGTTCGAGCAGGCCCATCATGATCAGTCAGCCCGAATGCTCGTAGCGGTTTATAAACGATCCACGGAAAGACGTAGAAGCCCGTCAGCGCGCCGATAGCAAGTCCGCTGATGGCCTGGACTCCGCGAATCACCGCCGCGAGCGGACGACCACTCTCCATGCGTGTCATCCGCCGTCGCTCAGCGCTGCCTGCCAGGTCAACACGCCGCTCTGATGAAGACTCGGCTGGAGTCGCCTTCGAGGTCATGAACAACAACCCATCTGCTCGGGAGCCGGTGCGCTTCTTCCAAGTGCTCGTTTCCGGCACCGGACTCGATCATGTCGAAATTATCACTGCCGCGCCAGTATTCCTTCCAGTCGTCCGGAACTCCAGGTTCGAATCGATCGAGTTTTGATTCTCGCTTGAACTCGGCAATCTTGCCGGATGGCATGTCGACGATTGCCACTGATACTTGATCGCCAAAGAGTATCAGGTTGTCGTATTCGACCAGTTCGGTGCCGGCCGGGAATTTTAGTTCACCACACGCGGCGATAGAGCGCAGGTCGGCTGCGTTATTCGAGCAGCCGCAAGGAAATATCAGGACGACCCCAAGGAATATGACCTGAAATAGCCGACCGCGAAGTACCCCCGTCACAATGCCTGAGTCCGGGTCTCGACCGATGAAGATTCTCCCCTGGTGACGAAACTCCGAGCCCACCCAGCCTCCTCGAGCTGTCTCATATGGTTACCGATATCGTTGGCGATATTTTCCTTCACGTTCCCGAAGGGCACCCAGGTGTGGGTGTCGAAGTTGTAGTAGTCCCAGATATATACCTTGTACTTTATTTCGGCGCGAAGACCCTCGGCAGACTCGCGAACGATAGTATCGCTTCCTACGGAAACCGAGAAGTGGCCGATGGAGAATTTGACATCCGGATCGTCGGTCGGGCCACCTTCCTGCCAGTCGGAGGTGAGTTCCCGCATGATCCCCACCTGCGGGTCACGTCGCGCCTGTTCGATGATCGAGTCCAAGCATTTCGAAATCACGGACTTCACGTTTTCGGTGTTGATAACCTTCAGGAAGTATTCGTTCTTTATCGGATACTCGGAAGTCGGGCCGGGATTCGACAGGTAGAAGGCGAACAGATCGCGGGAAAAATTGTATCCGGAGCTGTCGAAAAATTCCATCGCGATCGTGGCGTCGAGCGTCTTGTACGTTCTGGACTCGGTCTTGTCCATGATGCCGGACTTGGATCCGTAAGCCGCCTGGTTGCGCTTTTCCGGGTCAGGGGGTGGATGCAATGCTGTTCTCCCACCACACGTTGTCGCCGAATCCGTACCGAATGGTGCCGATATCCACGACCACCTTGTCGGAAATCTCGAATTCACTCGCGTTGAACGACGGGATAGTACGCCCCGGTACGTAGTCCACTGCCCGGCAAATTCGCTCGATGATCGTCGTCATCGAAGCTCTTCTGGATTCCGCCGATTTCTTCAGAGAATCGACCGCAGAGGTAATCTCCGATTTGATCGATTCGCGAATGGGTCGATCAACCAGCTGAGCCCAGTCACCCAACGGGAGGCTGAAGCCGAGAAAGCTCATCGACTGCAAGAGCCCTCCCGCCAGTCCCATTGCTTGGTTGTAAACCAAGCGCTCAAGACATGCGCCGCCGTTCTCGACGATCTTCGACACCATGTCCAGGTCGGTGCTCCGTTCGGCCACCGATTGCCCGAGCGTGGACGCGCTCGTCTCGAATGCTTGCGATGCATCCCCGGACCAACTGCTCCGCAACCACCTGGTGCCACCGATGATGTTCTCGGAGGCCACGTAGTCGTTGATACCGAGCAGGCCGATCCGCTTGCCGATGGCCTGCAACGCCTCCCAGTCGACTACCAGCGGGATGAGGTAATCCGCCGCGGGCTTCAAGCCGATTGCTGCGCCCAACGGTTCGTCGTAGCCGGAAACATGTTCGATTGCGGTCGTCACCACCTCGCGGACTGTGTATTGGTTCTCCTGAACCTCCGAGAGGCTCGGCAGCTGAAGACCACCGAATCGCTTGACGCCGTCGTCGGATCGACCCGCGACACCGGTATCGCTGAAGGCGTTCATCGAGGCCGCCGATAGTGCGTTCGTGGAGGCGTCGTCGGTTGTTCGGTACCTCGTCGCCGCAATGGCGAGATTCTCGCTCAGCGTGTTGACGGTAGCCAGATCCCCTTGTTGCGCAGAAGATATCGCGTTTCGAAACTTCTCGAAGGATGGCGTCAGCGTGGCGATGAGCCCTGCCGCCCCGGTGGGAAGCGTTACCGCTGGCAGCAGGCGTGCGGTATTCGACGAGAGGGTTGCGCCGAGGTCTTGCAGGTCCAATTTGAATCCCGCAAGGCTGGCCACCTCGACGTTGAGGTCAGTCATGCCGACTCCGCGGATTCCCAGTCGGACGGGGTCGGGTCGAGTAGTGGTTTGGATGGCTGACTGAACTGCACCGGATAACGCCGCTGTACGGTCGAAACATGGTCCCCCCCTTTACGATCTCGACCACGAGTCTATCCCAGGGCGGACCCGCCGCTGGCGGCGATGTGTCAACAAATTCGGGTTCCGAGGACGGAGGTCGCCCGATCCCAGCTCATAGAATTCGTCGACGACCTGCCGAATCGCACGATTCCAGGTGGAACCGTCCGTGTGACGACCAGACCTGCACGCTGCGTTCCTCAGTCAGTCGACAGTCGGCGACACCAAGGGGTAGAACCCACTCCACCGGCTGGCCTGTGATTTCGGCGACTCGGTCGAAATTGTGATCGTAGTGGAGCACAGTCCGGCTGCGATGCTCAGCGACGGCAGCAATGATCGGTTCCGGAATCTTGACACTGCTGGGCAGGCTGCGCCCGCACAGCTGTTTTTGCACCTGCCAGGCTCGTTCCCATGCTTCATCCGTGTCAGGTATAGCAGCCCATAACGGCGAGCATCGCCCGGAGCCCGGTGGTACTCCTGGGATCCGCCGATACTCCGGCCTCGAGATCGGCTATCCCACAGTTGGCGAGTAGTCCGCGTTCCGTGAGCGGCCCGACCCGTGCGTCCATCACCTCGACGTGCATTCAAATCCAGCCAACTGGTCCAGCAGGTACCGTGCGGCTCATACATTCTGCGACCAGCCGCCGTCCTCCCACATCGCTTTAGCGGTCGCTTCATGGGCTAGGTTCTGTCTCGAAGTCTGTGATGGTGTGGCATCGCGTAGCGGCGCCACACCATCGGCATGTTCGGTGAAAGTGGGTGGCCGCGTTGGCGTA
>NZ_JBEXFQ010000068.1:0-16013 GCF_040606855.1 Nocardia sp. NPDC005366 | reverse complement strand
CGAGTGGTCGAGACTTGCGCCTTCGGCGCATGCGCTTCGACCACTCGGACGCGAGACAAAGGGGGCCGCGAACCCGCGGCCCCCGGGCCGCCGAATCACAGCCCGCCAACTACACGGCCAGTACCTTGCGGGCGTTCTGGACGTCGCGGCCCATCGCCTCGATGAGTTCGTCCATGGAGTCGAATTTGCGCATTCCGCGAAGGTGTTCGACGAAATCCACCGCGACGTGCTGGCCGTAGAGGTCGGCTTCGCCGTCGAGAACATATGCCTCGACGGTGCGCGCCCGACCGGAGAAGGTGGGATTGGTGCCCACCGAGATGGCGGCCATCGCCCGTTCTCCCGGTGTGACGGTGCCGATGGTCGGTCCGGGCCCGAGCACGGTGAACCATCCCGCGTACACCCCGTCCGCCGGGATCGCGGCGTGCATGGGCGGCGCCACGTTGGCGGTGGGGAATCCGAGCAGGCGCCCGCGACCGTCGCCGTGCACGACGACGCCTTCGACGCGGTGCGCGCGGCCGAGCGCCTCGGCGGCGGCGGCCATATCGCCCGCGTCGACGCAGGCCCGAATGTAGGTGGAGGAGAAGGTGACCGCGTGTTCGCCGACCAGTTTCACGCCGTCGACCTCGAATCCGAAGCGCTCACCGAGTTCCCGCATCGTCTCCACGGTGCCGGTGGCCTTCTTCCCGAAGGTGAAGTTGTCGCCGACCACGATCTCGGCCACGTGCAGCCGTTCGACCAGCAGGTCGTGGACGTAGCGGGCGGGGGTCAGCTTCATGAATTCGTGGGTGAAGGGCATCACGCAGAACACGTCGACGCCGAGTTCTTCCGCGAGTTCGGCCCGCCGGGTGAGGGTGGTCAGTTGCGCGGGATGTGAACCGGGCCGCACCACCTCCATGGGGTGCGGATCGAAGGTCATCAGCACCGCGGGCACTCCGCGCGCGGCCGCGGACTTCACCGCGCGGCTGATCAACTGCGCGTGGCCGCGATGTACCCCGTCGAATACGCCGATCGTGAGCACACACCGGCCCCAGTCCGCGGGCACGTCGTCGAGACTTCGCCATCTCTGCACAGTGCGCAGCCTAATAGACACCGCGCGACGCGGTCCGACCGAAGCCCACGCCGTGCCGTGTGCGCCGGGGCGACCGCCTGCGCGGATCGGGATGCGAACGACATTCGGGCGTACGGGATGTCACAGAACGTTCCCGCGCCCGTTCCCGGCCGGTGAACCGGGGTTCGCTTCGGCGGGCAGCGGGAGCGTCGCAGTGTGTGAAACCGCTCTTCTGTGCATAAGCTCGAATATGTGCCTGGTAAACGAGACATCGCCACTCGACGCGAGCTGACGGACAGCTCCGCGCGGGACGAACCCGTCGACGGCACCGCGACGGTGGCCAAGGAGCTGACTTCGGTCGCCCAGGACTATTTGAAGGTGATCTGGACCGCCCAGGAGTGGTCGCAGGAGAAGGTGTCGACGAAGCTGCTGGCCGAACGGATCGGCGTTTCGGCGTCCACCGTCTCCGAGGCCGTGCGCAAACTCGCCGATCAGGGCTTGGTGGAACACGCCCGCTACGGCTCGATCACGCTGACCGAACAGGGCAGACTCGCCGCGGTCGCGATGGTGCGCAGGCACCGGCTGCTGGAGACCTTCCTCGTGAACGAACTCGGTTACCGCTGGGACGAGGTGCACGACGAGGCCGAAGTGCTCGAGCACGCGGTCTCGGACCTGCTGATGGCCAGGATCGATGCCAAACTCGGCTACCCGGACCGTGACCCGCACGGCGACCCCATACCGTCGGCCAACGGCGCCGTCCCGACTCCACCCGCCCAGCAGCTCAGCGATTTCCGGGCGGGCGAGTCCGGTCGTGTCGCGCGTATCTCCGATTCCGACCCCGACATGCTGCGCTATTTCGATTCGGTCGGCATCGCCCTCGACACCGCCATCTCCGTGGTTGAACGCCGGGATTTCGCCGGCACCATCGCGATTCGCATCGGTGGCGCCGAAACCCCGACCGATCTCGGCAGGCCCGCCGCCGAGGCCATCTGGCTGACGGACTGAACGGCGGCCCTCACCTGTCCGGGCCGGGACCCGCGGCGATCGGGCAGCTCGCGGAGCGCGCCGCGGGAAGCGCTCAGCGCGAGAGGAAATCGAGCAGAGCGCGGAATTCGGCGCGCGAGAGGTAGCCGTCCCCGTCGCGGTCGGCGGCGGCGAGCAGCGCGGCGGCGGGTTCGTCGATCAATCCGGCTCCCACGTGGCGGATCAGGGATTCGAGTTCGGCCACGGAGATCTTGCCGTCGCCGTTGACGTCGAATACCTCGAACGCGGCGTCGGCGTCGGTGACCTCGATGCGGCCGCCGACCACGGCGGTGTCGAATTCGGCGCGGGAGACCAGGTAGTCGCCGTTGGTGTCGGCGGCGGCGACCATGCGCTCGACCGCGTCGACGTCGACCTCACGGCCGAGCGATCTGATTCCGGAGATGATGTCGTCGACCGAGACGAGCCCGTCGCGGTCGCGATCCCACAGTTCGAAGGTGTCGAGGGGTTGTTCACTCATTGCCGCTACTTCCATTTCCGAGTCCGCGACGCCCTCAGTCGACGAGCCCGCGCGGGCGGACCACCATGACAGAGGAGGCGCGTTTCCCCTTCTCCTCGAGCAACGCGATGGCGGTGCCGTCTTCGGTGATGGCCGCGTGGATGCCCTTGACGCCGATCGGTTCCAGCCAGCGCCCGTCGCGCAGCGAGTCGGCCTCGGTGGCGGAGATCGCGCGGTGCGGGAAGGCGGTACGGATGGCGTCATCGATGCCGAGGCTCAGCAGTGGGGCGCCGGATTCGGCGGCGAGCGCCAGTTCGTCCAGGGTGCGGGCGTGTTCGAGGGTGAACGGGCCGACCCGCGTGCGTCGCAGCGCGGTCAGGTGCCCGCCGACGCCGAGAGCGGCGCCGAGGTCGCGGGCGAGCGCGCGGACATAGGTGCCGGAGGAGCATTCGACGCTGACGTCGAGATCGACGAATCCGTCTTCGACATCGCGGCGGGCCAGGATGTCGAAGCGGGAGACGGTGACCGGCCGGGCGGCCAGTTGCACGTCCTCGCCCGCGCGGTGGCGCGCGTAGGCGCGTTCGCCGTTCACCTTGATGGCGCTGACGGTGGCGGGCACCTGCTCGATATCACCGGTGAGTTCGGCAGTGCGCGCGGCGATCTCGTCGTCGCCGAGATGTGACGCGGGGGTGATGGCGAGTACCTCGCCCTCGGCGTCGTCGGTGGTCGTCGCCTGGCCGAGCCGGATGGTCGCGGTGTATGCCTTGGTCGTGAGGGTCAGCAGGCCGAGCAGTTTGGTCGCGCGCTCCACCCCGAGCACGAGTACCCCGGTCGCCATCGGGTCGAGAGTGCCCGCGTGCCCGATCTTCTTGGTATGCAACAGCCTTCGGGATTTGGCGACGACATCGTGGCTGGTCCAGCCGCCGTCCTTGTCGATGATCAGCAATCCGCCGAGAATATCGCGCGCGGCCTGTTGTGCCATCAGTCGTGCACGATCGCGGTCAGGATCAGCCCGTCGCCGATCACCCATCGCCCATCGAACGAGGTCAACGGCACACCGCCGTCGGTGGCCTGGCCCGGTATCAGCAATTCGCTGTGGAATGTGCCCGCGCCCGCACCGTCGGACAGTTCGTCGACGGTGAACGTGATGTGCGCGTCCTCGAAACCGAGCCAGCGCAATGTCAGCGGGAACCACGCTTTGTAGGTGGCCTCCTTGGCGCAGAACAGCAGCCGATCCAGGTGCAGCCCGGTCGAGGTCGCGCGCAGCCACTCTCGCTCCGGCGGCAAACTCACCGAATCCAGTACGCCCTCGGGGAGCGCGCCGTGCGGTTCGGCGTCGATGCCGACCGAGCGGAATCGCAGTTTGTGCGCCAGCGCGGCTGCCCGGTATCCGTCGCAGTGAGTCAGACTGCCCACCACCCCGCGCGGCCACAGCGGCATACCCCGCTCGCCCTTGCCGATCGCCACCGCCGGTTCACCCAGTTGCGTCAGCGCTTGTCGCGCGCAATGCCTGGCGCCGATGAAATCGCGACGGCGTTTGTCCACCGACTTGGCGATGAGATGTTCCTCCGCAGGATGCGGTTTCAGATCCTCCGGATACGCCAACAGTTCGGCCGAGGCGACCCCGTTGGGCAGAATGTTCTCGATCATCGACCACGAGCCTAATGGAGTGGCGGCATCGGGCGTCGCGCCGTGCGCCCATCGAAGATCGCCGACCACGGGTGCGGCCGTCGCGGTCGGGTGACCTCGGACGGCGTGTGCGTCATATACCGCGACGGCGCTGCGCTCGCTCCCGCATCTGCGAGGCCGCGGCCTCCATCTCCGGCGTCACCTTGAAATGGCCGCCCCACGCGTTCAGCGAACCCGGCGGATAGGCGGGCGTCGGCAGAATCTGGCGCAGCAGCCGATCGGGCAGACCGCGACGTTGCCACTCGCGCGGATAGCCGAGGGACACCTCCTCGAAGCGGACGCCGTCGTAGTGGGCGGTGCGCGGGATATGCAGGTGGCCGTAGACCGAGCACACCACGTTGTAACTGGTGTGCCAGTCGGCGGTCATGGTGGTGCCGCACCACAGGGCGAACTCCGGATACCACAGCACATCGGTGGGCTGGCGGATCAGCGGGAAGTGGTTGATCAAGACCACCGGCGTGTCCTTCGGCAACGCGTCCAGTTTGCGCTGGGTCGCCTGCACGCGAGCGTGGCACCAGGCGTCGCGGGTCAGATACGGATCCGGCGACAGCAGGAACTCGTCGGTCGCGACCACATTGCGCTCCCGCGCGATCGCCAGACCCTGTGTCTTCGTGGTGGCGCCCTCCGGGAGGAACGAGTAGTCGTAGAGCAGGAACATCGGCACCAACGTCACCGGCTCGCCGAATTCCTCAGCGCCCGCGCCCGACCACACCGGAAACGGATCCTCGGGGGTCACCACATCCAGATCACGGCACATCGCCACCAGGTAGTCGTAGCGCGCGGCCCCGTGCATCTGCACCGGATCCTTCGGCGTCGTCCACAGCTCGTGGTTGCCAGGCACCCAGATGACCTTCGCGAAGCGGCTGCGCAACAACTCGAGCGCCCACCGGACATCCTCTGCCTTCTCGGCCACGTCCCCGGCGACGATCAGCCAATCCTCCGGCGAATCCGCGTGTATCTGCTCGACGACCGGCCGATTCCCCTGGTGGCCGACGTGCACGTCGCTCACCGCCATCAACTTGGGTATCACCACACCCACCCTCTCACATCCCTGTCCACCGGGCTCCTCGGCACACGCCGAGACCGCGTCCTCGCTGTGCGGCATGCGCGCGGATAGGTCGCTGCCTCGACCCACGGGCCGGTAACCGGCTTCGGCGTGCTGTGCGTCGCGCGGATCGGTTGTCCCGGCACCCGGGTCAGCCGGTCAGGTGGATTCGGGCGGTTGGCGCGAATCCCGCCGCGACGGTGAGAGATCCATTGGATTCGCGGCGGCAGGAGGCGACGGCGATATGGCACGGTCGCGGCAGATCCGGTGGGATCCTCACGCCGCCGTCTATCTCGTAGCGCATATTGGTGAGCTTCCATGCGCGTGCCAGCGGGTCGTCCGGGGTGGCCGGGGGTGCGTCGGAGCGGGCGACGACGAACACTTCGGTGACACCGACGGGCCAGGTGAACACCAGCAGACCGCCGCGGTCGGCGAGCCCGTCGACCGTGGGGATTCCGCTGGGATTCGGCTCGTCCGCCGGATCGGTCTGCGCCCGCGAGACACCGGTCCGCACCTGCGGCACACCGGACCCGGTCGCGGACGGCTCGGCCGGTGGCGCGTCGGAGCGGACTATCTCGGAGTAGCGTCCGGCGACCGCCGCGGCGACCGCGTACACCGGCGGTGTACCGGTGGGCGGCACCCCGCCGTCTTCCAGTTCGGTGCCGCGAG
The DNA here is from genome assembly GCF_040606855.1 of Nocardia sp. NPDC005366. Taxonomy (NCBI): domain Bacteria; kingdom Bacillati; phylum Actinomycetota; class Actinomycetes; order Mycobacteriales; family Nocardiaceae; genus Nocardia; species Nocardia sp. NPDC005366. The sequence goes on along the minus strand of NZ_JBEXFQ010000068.1, from coordinate 10,082 downwards.
TGCGGCCGACGACGCGCCAGGAGCCGTCCGGTTGCAGGCGGGTCACCCGATAATCGGCATCCGCGGCGGGTGACGGCGCCCAGGTGACCTGCACGGAACCATTGCGCGTCCGGGTCACCCGGACACTGCTCGGTGGTTCGACCGGGGTGGCGGCGAGCGCTTCGGCCGCGCCGAGGTGGTCCGCGCAGATATCCCGAGCGGCGAGCAGTCCACGGGTGCGGTCGGCGGCGGGGCCGGAGCCCGCGGCGGCGACGAGCCGGTCCGCCTCGGCGATGGCCTGCCTGGCCTCGGCCAGCAATTCGTCGAGTCCGGCGGTCTGCCCGGTCGGCGGCGGCATGTCGGAGGCGGTGCGCCGCAGATGTTCCAGATGTTCGACCGCCTCGACATACCGTTTGGCCGCCCGCGACGAGGTGACATTGCGCCAGCGCGCGGCCGCCTCGGCGAGTACCCGCTCGACCTCGTCGGCGACCGACCGAATGGGTGTGGCGCCGGTTCCGTTGTCGAGTTGACGCGCCTGAGCCACCTGCCTGGCCGCTTCCTGGGGACGCCCGCCGCGCAGTGCCGCGCGGGCCGCCTTGAGCGGCTCCTCCCAGCGGCGGCCGGCCGATTGCGTCGAGCCGGTCCGCGAATCCACCGGCGGGGCATGGGATGTCGTGCCCGCTGAGGTCTCGGGCCGGGGCGGTACGGCGGGCGCGGTCTCGATGCGCGCCCCGAGTTGGGTCGCGAGGTCGGTGAGCACCCGGACGGCCTCGGCGCGATCGAGTCCGAGTTCGACGGCCTCCTCGAGCAGGAATCGGTAATCCTCGCCGACCAACTGGTCTTCGACGAGTACCGCGGCACGGACCTTCGGGCGGAGTTCGGCGGTGACGTCCTCGATGATCGAGCGGACGTATGCCCTGACCTCGGGTCCGCCGCCTTCGAGCAGATCCTGGACGTGCACAAGCAGTTCGTCGAGGACGACGCGGACCCGCCCCGGCGCCAACTCCCGCGAACGGGCGCGCAACGCCTCGGCGCGCAGCCTGATCTCTTCGGTGTGCGTGGCACGAGTGGGGTCGAGCCCCAGCAGGGCGAAGAGGGTGGGAGCGGGCTGCCCTTCGAGCAACCGATCCCATTCGCTGAGCAATTGCCGGATCTGCTTGCGCCGCTGCTCGGTCAGTGTCGTATTCGCCGGGGCCCCGACCTGCGACTGATCGGACAGGATCTTGTGCCTGCGCAGTCGCGCCGCGACCTCGGCCGCGCCGAGCCCGCCCATCGCGCCGATCTCCTCGAGACCGGCGACCTTACCCGCGGGCACGCCGCCGTGGCGCTGCACCAACCGCGATATCGCGATATCGAGCATCTCGTACCGTTCGGCGTCGCGCTGTTCGCGCAGCTGCCGCACCCGCATCGCCTCGGCTCGACGGGAACCGGCGCTCAGCAGTAGTTCGCAGCGCCGGGCGTGATCGTCCACCAGCAGTCCGACCAGCACCCGGTATTTCGGGTGATCGCGCTGGCGTTGCCAGAAACCCCACACCTCCTCGACGCGTGCGACGACCTCGGCATCGCTCAGCGTCTCGGCTTCATCGAGCGGAATGTCGTAGAGCTCGAACGGATCCGACTGGTCGACCCCGCCGCGACGCTCGACCGCGGCGAGTACCCGTTTGCGGTAGTCGTTGGAGTTGAAGGCATCCATGGCGCTGCTAACCGGTGCGGCGGCGGGTGCGCTGGACCTGCTCGAGTTCCCGCGCCACATCTGCCTGGGACAGGGTGGCTCCGGTTTGCGCCGACAAGGTCAGCGGCATATTCGCGTCCACGTGGTGGGCCGTCACGTGCAGGACTCCATCGAAACCCATCTCGAAGGTGACCCGCACCTCGCTGCCCGCGGGATATCCGGGCGGGATTCCGCGAATGCGGCCTTCGACGAGAACTTTCGTATCCTCCGGCCGCACCGATGCCGCTTGGCCCTGCTGCTCGACGATGGTCAGTTCGATCTGATCCTGGTCCTCGCGCACGGTGCCGAACGAGCGCCGCACCCGCACCGGCAAGGTCTGGTTGCGATGCACCAGCCACGCCGCGGCGAGTCCGTACTGGCTGTCGAGGGCGAGGACGCCGAAACCGCGCGACACCACGGTGTCGACTTGGATCTCCACCATCCGCCGGACGAGGGCGACCGGCTGCGCGAAGGATGCGGCCACCCGCGCGATGGACTGCTCCAGATCCGCGGGCGCGGCTTCCCGCAGGGGCGAACCGTCCCGTAACCGTCCGCGGGTCACCAGATCGGCGATGATCAGCCGCTCCATCTCGAGTTTCTCGCCATAGAGGGCGGCGCCGCGCGCCACCGACAGATCGGGATCGCGCAATTCGCCGTGGAGATCGAGTTCTTTGCGCAGTTCGCGCTCCACCATCGGCATCCGTGAGGAACCACCGACGAGAAGCAGTCGATCGACCGAGGTGACACCGCGCTTCGCCGCCGCGGCGAGACAATCGCGAGTGAGGTCGATGGTGCGTCGCATCAGCGAGGCCGTCATCGATTCCACGTCGTCGCGGGTCAGCGAGACGACCGCGCGGGCGCCGTCGTGCGCGATCACCACATCGGTGCGCTCGACCTCGCTCAATTCGCGTTTCGCCTGTTCCGCGGCGAGCACCAGCATCTGCGAACCCGCCGAATCGTCCAGCGGATCCTCGGCGTCCGGGTTCGCGGCGCAGAACTGCTGGGACAGATACAGCGCGATACGCTCGTCCCAGTCCGCGCCGCCGAGTTGGTGATCGCCTTCGACCGACAGCACCGAGATCCGCCGGTCGGCCAATTCGATGACGGTGGCGTCGAAGGTGCCGCCGCCCAGGTCGTAGACCAGTACGGTCTCGCGCGCCCCCGGCTTGCCGACGTCCACGCTGCCGTCGAGCCTGCCGAATCCGTAGGACAGCGCCGCCGCGATCGGCTCGGAGAGCACGCCCGCGACGTCGAAGCCCGCGTAGGTACCGGCCTGGATGGTCGCGCGACGTTCTTCGTCACCGAAATAGGCGGGCACCGTGATGACCGCCCGGCGCACCGGCTCGCCACCGCTGAATTCGACGTCGGCGGCAAGACTTTTCAGGATGAGCGCCGATACCGCGGGCGCCGACCAGGTCGCACCGTGCGCCGCGAACCGCCAGTCCGCATCGCCCATCCGGCGCTTCACCAGCGCGCAGACGTGTTCGGGGTCCAGCCGGGCCTGTCGTCGCGCGCCTTCGCCGACCAGATGGTCGTAGGCGGAGGCGAACAACACCACCGACGGAACCGTCGGTTCGCCGTTGATTCCGACCATGACTTCCGGGCGACCGTCGGCGTCTATCCGTGCGATGGCCGAATTCGTTGTGCCCAGGTCGATCCCGTAGACCCCCATGGCAGGCGATGGTAGCAGCCCGTCCGATACCGGCCCAGTCCACCGAGCGGCGAATCCGGCTGACGCGCAAACCAATAGATCCCGGCACGGGTTATCGTGCGATGATGACCGAACCCGTCGCGCCCGCCACCGGACTCGACCCCGTCGCATCGCGTCCCGGTGACGCACCTCGGCCCGGCGCGCGCACCCCCGAAGAATTCGATGCCGCCAGTGACACCGCATCCGGGGAAGCGGCGAACGAACACGGCGGCGCCGCACAAACGAGCGACACCCGCGCGGACGCCGCGGCGGCGCACAGCGAGATCATCGAACGGATCGACGACCTCACCCGCGTGGTCGCCCGCCAGGCCGCCACCATCGAACGCCTCGCCGACGATGCGAAAGCCCGCGCGCAACGCGAACGACACGGCGCCGACCTCCCCCTGGTCATCGAACTCTTCGCCCTGCTCGGCGACACCACCGCCTGCGCGGGCACCGCCGAGACCCCGCGCGAACGCGCGGCCTTCGAAGCCGTGGCCGCCCGTATCGAACGGCTGCTGACCGGCCGCGGCGGCATCCTCGTCGCACCCGGCGTGGGCGATGCCTTCGATGCGCTCACGATGGAGGCCGCCGACGTCGTCCGCACCGACGTCCCCGACGCGGACCGCACCGTGGCGTCCCTGATCCAGCCCGGTCTCAGCATTCCCGGCCGCTCGGTTCGACCGGCGCGCGTCGTGGTGCGGCAGTACCGGAAATCGGAGGGTCAGCGGTAGTACGGCCGCCGCATGGTCCGACGGCCGCGGGTGGTCCGGTTACGTGATCCCCGCTGGCACTTCGGAACCCACCCGCACCCACCGACCCGACAGCGCCCGCCACACCACCGCAGACATCCTCAGCACCATGAAAGCGACCAGACCGGACCAGATTCCGGCGATACCCCACTCGAAGACCAGCGACAGCCAGATCGCGGGCAGGAAGCCGAGCAGTGCGCAGCCGAGGGTCGCCGTGCGCAGGAAGGCGGCGTCGCCCGCGCCGAGCAGAACCCCGTCGAGCGCGAAGACGATACCGGCGACCGGGATGATGCCGACGAAGAACCACCACGCGACCTGCGTGCGATCCAATACCGCCGGATCATCGGTGAACAGTGCGGGGATCACGCTGAATCCCGCGGCGAAACAGGCCGCCAGCGCCACGGAGAACAGTTCCGACCACAGCGTGATCCGGCGGGCGAGCGCACGCGCGCCGTGCGCGTTACCCGCACCGAGAGCGGCCCCGACCAGCGTCTGCGCGGCGATCGCCAGGGAATCCAATGTCATCGCGAGGAAGTTCCACAGCTGCAATACCAACTGGTGCGCCGCCACCGAGGCGGCGCCGAATCGCGAGGCGACGGCAGCCGCCGAGACGAAACATGCCTGGAAAGCCAGACTGCGGACGATCAGATCCCGGCCGAGAACCACCTGCGCGCGGATCACCGGCCAGTGCGGTGTCAGCGAAACGCGTTCCCGCACCAGGGCGTACAGGAACAGCGCGGCGGTCACCGATTGACCGGCCACATTCGCCACCGCGGAACCGGGCAGCGCCATCCGTGGCGCGCCCAGCAGTCCGTGTACAAGCACCGGACACAGCACCGCGGACACCGCCAGCCCGGCAACGACATAGACGAGCGGTCGCCGGGTTTCCTGGACCCCGCGCAACCATCCGTTACCGGCCATCGAAATCAAGATCAGGGGAACCCCGAACAGCGCGATCCGCGCCCACCCCAACGCCTCGGCCGCGATATCGCCGCCACCCGATATGGCGTTCGTCAGGGGCACCGCGGCGACCTGCACGACCGTGACGATCGCCGCGCCGATCGCCACCGCGATCCACGTCGCCTGCACCCCTTCGGCCACCGCACCGCGCTCGTCACCGGCGCCGTGGCGTCGCGCGGAACGCGCCGTGGTGCCGTAGGACAGGAAGGTCAGCTGCGAACTGACCTGCGCCAGAATCAGACCCCCGACCGCCAGCCCGGCCAATGCCAACGCCCCGAGCCGCCCGACCACCGCCATATCGAACAGCAGATAGATCGGTTCGGCGACCAGAACGCCCAGGGTCGGCAGTGCCAGTCCGAGGACGCGGCCTGGGCCGGCGGCACTGTGCTCAGCCGAGCGCATGCAACAGGGCCGCGACGACATCTTCGGCACGGCCGTGCGTGGTGTACCCCGCCGCGAACCGATGGCCGCCGCCGCCGAGCGCGGTGGCGATCTCCGCCACGTCGACGCCGTCGTGTGCGCCGGGCACGCTGTCGCGTGACCGTAACGAGACCGTCCACCTGTCCTCGACCGCGCGGGATTGTTTGAACACCGCCGCCACCCCCGCTTCGGCGGTGGTACGCACGATATCGATGACGCTCTCGATCTCCTCCGAACGCAGTCCCGCCACATCTTCGCGGCGCACGAGGGCGTAGACCACCCCGATGCCGTCACGCGCCGCGGGTTCCAAACGGGCCGTGCCGAGTACCCGCGACAGCATAGGCAACCAGCCGAACGGATGGGTGTCCATCAATGTCCGCGTGATCTCGGCGCCGTCGATTCCGGTGCTCAGCAACCGTTCCGCCAGTTCATGGGTGCCGGGCCGGACCCACCGGAACGACCCGGTGTCGGTGACGAGTCCGGCGTAGAGGCAGTGCGCCACGTCGCGATCGATGGGCTCACCCCACACGTCGAAGAGTCGGGCAAGCACACTCGTCGTCGATTCCGCGCTCACGTCGACCAGGTTGATCGTGCCGAACCCGGTGTTGGAGCGATGATGGTCGACCACCACCGTGGTCGTCGCGCCGCCCAAGCGATCGGCGAGCGCGCCGAGCCGCCCGGCGCTTCCGCAATCCACCGCGACGAGTACGTCCACTTCGCGCGGAACCTCGGCGGGCGCGACCAGATGCCGCACGCCGGGCAACGATCGCATGGACACCGGCAGTTCGGCGGGCTCGGCGAAGGACACCCATACGGGCACCCCGCGCCGATGCAGTACCAACGCCAATGCCAGCCCACTACCGACGGTATCGGCATCGGGCTCCACGTGACAGACGACGGTCACCGATCGGGCGGCCGTGAGTACCTGAACGGCAGCATCGAAATCGACCGGATCACCACTGGTTGTCATTCGTGCCGCAGTCTCTTGGTCTCGTACTGTTCAGGACTCGTCGTCGTCGCGCGCGACCTTGTACGGATCGGCCTCGCCCGCGTGGGTCGCGTTCGCCGCGGCCTTCGCCACCTCGTCGTCGGATGCCCTGGCGCGAGCCAGCAGTTCTTCCATCTCACGCGCGACGTCGGGCACCTTGTCCAGGACGAACGCCAGCGTCGGGGTGAATTTCACGCCGGTGCCCGCGCCGACCTTGGAGCGCAGCACGCCCTTGGCCTTCTCCAGACCGGCCGCCGCGGCGGCGTAATCGGGTTCGATGTCGAGGGTCTCCCCCATCACCGTGTAGTACACCGTCGCCTCGCGCAGATCACCGGTGACCTTCGCGTCGGTGACCGTCACGAAACGCAGCCGCGGATCCTTGATCTCGTATTCGATCGCGGTCGCCACGATCGAGGAAATCCGCTTGGCGAGTCGGCGTGCCCTGGCTTGATCCACCATGGCCGTTTCCTCCTCACTCTCAAACTATGAAAAGTTCAGTCCTCGGGTCCGAAGATCCGACGGCGCACTGCCAGCAACTGTAACTCCGGACGCGCCGCCACGTGGCGTTCGCATTTGTCGAGAACCTCGGTCAGATGCCCCATTCCCGGGCTGACCATGGCTATTCCCAGCAACGCGCGGCGATGTAGATCGTGTTCCCCGCCTTCGGCCGCACTCACCCCGAAACGCTGTAATTCCGCCAACACCGGCCGGATCACCGAACGCTTCTCCTTGAGCGAATGCACGTCGCCGAGCAGAAGGTCGAACTCGAGTGCACCCAGGTACACGCACACCTCTTCAGTATCGAATCGCGATGGGAGCTCGCACCGGCTAGCGCCGCCGAGGCTCGGCGCGCCCCCCGTGCGCCGAACGTGATCCGATCGCCGCGCCCGCCCAGCGGGGAGCGGCGCGGCGATCGTCGCGTCGATCAGTCGCGCGGCTTCTCGCGCAACTCGTACGCCTCGATGACGTCGCCTTCCTTGATGTCGTTGTAGGTCAACGTCATACCGCATTCGAAGCCCTCGCGGACCTCGGGGGCGTCGTCCTTCTCCCGCTTCAGCGACGAGATCGTCACCGTCTCGGCGACCACCACATTGTCGCGAAGCAGACGCGCCTTGGCGTTGCGCTTCACGCTGCCCGAGGTGACCATGCAACCGGCGATATTGCCGATCTTCGACGAACGGAAGATCGCCCTGATCTCGGCGCGACCCAGCTCGACCTCTTCGTAGATCGGCTTGAGCATGCCCTTGAGGGCCTTCTCGATCTCATCGATGGCCTGGTAGATCACCGAGTAGTACCGGATGTCCACGCCTTCGCGGTTGGCCAGCTCGGTCGCCTTGCCCTCGGCCCTGACGTTGAACCCGATGATGATCGCGTTCGACGCCGACGCCAGGTTGACGTTGGTCTCGGTGACGCCACCGACACCGCGGTCGATGACCCGCAGACGCACCTCGTCGTCGATCTCGATACCCATGAGGGCCTCTTCGAGGGCCTCGACGGTACCGGAGTTGTCACCCTTGAGGATCAGGTTGAGCTCCGAAGTCTCCTTCAGCGCGGCATCCAGATCTTCCAGGCTGATCCGCTTGCGGCTACGCGCGGCCAGGGCATTGCGCTTACGCGCATTGCGCCGGTCGGCGATCTGGCGAGCGATCCGGTCCTCGTCGACGACGAGGAGGTTGTCACCGGCGCCGGGCACCGACGTGAAGCCGATGACCTGAACCGGACGCGACGGCAGCGCCGCGACGACATCGTCACCGTGCTCGTCGACCATGCGGCGCACGCGACCGTAGGCGTCGCCCGCCACGATCGAGTCGCCGACGCGCAGCGTTCCGCGCTGCACCAGCACGGTGGCCACCGGACCACGGCCGCGGTCGAGATGCGCCTCGATGGCGACACCCTGGGCGTCCATATCCGGGTTGGCCCGCAGGTCGAGTGCGGCGTCCGCGGTCAGCAGCACCGCCTCGAGCAGCTGCTCGATATTGGTGCCCTGCTTGGCGGAGATGTCGACGAACATGGTGTCGCCACCGTATTCCTCGGCAACCAGGTTGTATTCGGTCAGCTGCTGCCGGATCTTGTCCGGGTTCGCGCCTTCCTTGTCGATCTTGTTGACCGCCACCACGATCGGCACGTCGGCCGCCTGCGCGTGGTTGATCGCCTCCACCGTCTGCGGCATGACGCCGTCGTCGGCCGCGACGACCAGGATCGCGATATCGGTGGCCTTCGCGCCGCGGGCACGCATGGCGGTGAACGCCTCGTGACCCGGGGTGTCGATGAAGGTGATGAGGCGGTCGTTCTCGCCCAGATGGGTCAGCACCTGGTAGGCGCCGATGTGCTGGGTGATGCCACCGGCCTCGCCCTCACGGACGTTGGCCTTACGGATCGTGTCGAGCAGTCGGGTCTTGCCGTGGTCGACGTGACCCATGACGGTGACCACCGGCGGACGCTGTTCGAGGTCCTCTTCGCCGCCCGCGTCCTCGCCGTAGGTGAGGTCGAACGATTCCAGCAGCTCGCGGTCCTCGTCCTCGGGGCTGACCACGTGCACGACGTAGTTCATCTCGCTGCCGAGCAGCTCGAGGGTCTCGTCGTTCACCGACTGGGTCGCGGTGACCATCTCGCCGAGGTTGAACAGGGCCTGTACCAAGGCGGCCGGGTTCGCGTCGATCTTCTCCGCGAAATCCGACAGCGAGGCGCCACGGGCGAGACGGATGATCTCACCGTTGCCGCGCGGCAGCCGGACGCCGCCGATGGAGGGCGCTTGCATGCTTTCGTATTCGGCGCGCTTCGCCCGCTTCGACTTACGGCCACGACGCGGGGCGCCACCGGGGCGACCGAACGCACCGGCCGCACCGCCACGGCCACCGGGACCACCGGGACGACCACCGCCGCCACCGGGACGACCACGGAAACCGCCTGCCGCGGGAGCACCCGCACCGGCACCGGCACCGGGCGCACCCGTGCCGCCACCGCCACCGCGGTAGCCACCGCCACCGCCGCCACCGGGACGACCGGCGCCACCACCGGCGCCGCCGCCGGGACGACCCGGACGACCCGCACCGGCGCCGCCGGGAGCGGGACGCGCCGAACGCTGCGGCATGGCACCGGGATTCGGACGCGGGGGCATCGAACCGGGGCTCGGACGCGGCCCACCGGGACGCGAACCGCCACCCTGGGCAGCGGCCGGACGCGGACCACCCTGACCGGGCGCGGGACGCTGACCGCCCTGCGCGGGGCCGGGACGGGGACCGCCCTGCGCCGGACCCGGACGCGGACCGCCCTGGCCGGGGGCCGGACGGGGCGCGCGCTCACGGTCGGGCGCGGGCGCCGACGAATAGGGATTGTTGCCGACCCGAGGGGTTTTGGGGCCGGGCTTGGGACCACCGGGACGCGGACCACTCTGCGCGGGAGCGCCGGGGCGCTGCTGCTGCTGGCTGGGACGCGGACCACCCGGAGTCGGGCGCGGACCCGACGAAGCGGGAGCGGGAGCGGCCTTGGCCGCGGGCGCCTGCTGGGCGGGAGCCGGGGGCGGGGTCGCCGGGCCCGGCTTGACGGCCGGTCCCGGACGAACGGCTTCGCTGGGGCGGGTGG
>NZ_JBEXFQ010000067.1:0-16561 GCF_040606855.1 Nocardia sp. NPDC005366 | reverse complement strand
CTCTTCGAGGATGACGTGGGCGTTGGTACCCGAAATCCCGAACGACGACACCCCCGCACGCCGCGGACGACCATATCGCGGCCACTCCCGCGCCTCGGTCAGCAACTCGACCCGACCCACCGACCAATCCACATACGGCGACGGCTCATCCACATGCAACGTCGCAGGCATACGCCCGAAACGCATCGCCTGCACCATCTTGATCACACCCGCCACACCCGCGGCAGCCTGCGTATGACCGATATTCGACTTGATCGAACCCAACCACAACGGCTCACCCCCCACACGCCGCCCATAGGTCGCCAACAACGCCTGAGCCTCGATCGGATCACCCAACTTCGTACCCGTACCGTGCGCCTCGACCACATCCACATCCGAGACACCCAACCCCGCACTGGCCAACGCCCGACGAATCACCCTCTGCTGCGACGGACCGTTCGGCGCGGTCAAACCATTCGACGCACCATCCTGATTCACCGCCGAACCGGCCACCACCGCCAACACCCGATGACCCAACTCCCTCGCCCGAGAAAGCCGCTCGACAACAAGAACCCCGACACCCTCGGCCCACCCAGTACCATCGGCCGCACCGGAGAACGAACGACACCGCCCATCCGACGAAAGCCCCTGCTGACGCGAGAACTCCACGAAGATGTCCGGCTTCGCCATCACGGTGACGCCGCCGACCAGGGCCAGCTCGCACTCCCCCGACCGCACCGAACGCCAGGCCGTGTGCAGCGCGACCAACGACGACGAACACGCCGTATCCACCGTCACCGCGGGCCCCTCCAGACCCAGTGTGTAGGCGACACGTCCCGACACCACCGATCCGGCCTGCTCCATCGGGCCGTAGTCGTGGTACATGACCCCCGCGAACACTCCGGTGCCCGATCCGCGCAACGATCTCGGATCGATCCCGGCGTCCTCGAGCGCCTCCCATGACGCCTCGAGCAGCAGTCGCTGCTGCGGGTCCATCGCGACGGCTTCCCGAGGGCTGATCCCGAAGAACGCGGCATCAAAATCACCCGCGTTGTACAGGAATCCACCCGAGCACGTGTACGACTTACCCGGCACTCCGGGCTCCGGGTCGTACAGTCCCGCCACGTCCCAGCCACGATCGGCCGGAAACCCGCCGACGCCCTCGGCACGCTGGTCGACCATCGCCCACAGAGCCGCCGGAGAGTCGACGCCACCCGGATACCGGCACGCCATGCCCACGATCGCCAGGGGCTCGGACGCCGCGTGTTCGAGGGCGTGTATCCGGTTGCGGGCTTCTCGGAGCTCGACAGTCATCCGTTTCAGGTACTGCGTGTACTTGGCTTCGTCGGTCATGTATCTCAATCCTTCGATCGCAATGCCGGAGCTCAGAATTCGCGATCGATGAGCGCGAAAAGCTCCTCACCGCTCGCCGATTCGATATCGCTGTTCGGGTCGGCCCCGGACTGAGGCAGCCCTGCCCATCTCTCGGTGAGTACCCGGAGGCGTTTGAGCACTTGCTGTTTGGTCTGGTCGTCGCTGTCGGTCCACGCCGTGCCTGCCAGCGCTGTCTCCAAGCCGGTGAGCAGGCTGCCCACGGAATGGCCGGGATCCGCCTCCCGGGCGGCCGCGCCGCCGGCGAGTTCGCATGCCAGATAGCCGACCAGGGCGACCGGATCCGGGTAGTCGAAGATCAGGCTCGCGGGCAGCCGCAAGCCTGTCGCTACGCCCAGACGATTGCGGAAGTCGACGGCGGCCAAGGAATCGAAACCGAGTTCTTTGAAGGCTCGGTCGGGCTCGATCCCGGCTGCCACACCGTGTCCGAGGACCGCAGCGGCATGCTCTCGCACAATGCTCAGCAGCAGGTCGTGACCGCGGTCGGCATCGAGTCCCGCCAATCGGTCCCGCAGACCGAGGTCGTCCGGGCCGCTCCCCACGCCGGCCACCCGGCGTCCGGCCCGGACCAGCTTCGACAGCGGCGCGGGCAGACGCCGCTCTTCGGCCAGGGTTCGCAGCGCCGCCCGGTCCAGTCGTGCGGGTACGAGCAGTGCTCGGTCGGAGGCCAGCGCGGCGTCCCACAGCGCCAGTCCCTGATCGGTTGTCATGGCTGCCAGTCCGTCACGTCCGGCCCGCGACCTGTCGCCTTCGGCCAAGCGTCCGGTCATGCCCGTGTTCTCGGCCCACAATCCCCAGGCCAGCGAGGTTCCCGACAGTCCGTGCGCACGCCGATACGAGATCAGCCCGTCCAAGAACCGGTTGCCTGCCGCGTAATTCGCCTGTCCCGGGGTTCCCAGTACCCCCGCGATGGAGGAGAACACCACGAACAGCGCAAGATTCAGCTCCGCCGTCGCCTCGTGCAGGTTCCAGCCACCGTCGACCTTGGGCGTCAGCACGGTTCGGAGCCGATCGGCGGTCAACGCCGTGAGGACACCGTCGTCGAGGACCCCGGCCGCATGCACCACACCGACCAGGTGGCCTGAGGCGTCGACCTCGGACACCAACTCCCGAACCGCGTTCCGATCTGCGACATCGCAGGCCACGACCCGCACGCGCGCCCCGGCGGCACGCAATCGGTCGACTACGACCTCGACCCCCGGGGTACCCGAACCGCGACGGCTGGTCAGCACCACGTCCCGCGCGCCGTGCGCGTCCACCAGATGCTGTGCCAGAACCGCGCCCAAACCACCGGTTCCGCCCGTCACGATCACGACGCCCGCACCGAGTGGAGGATGCGTGACCGATGCCTCAGCGCTGCGCGCTTCGACGGCCGTCAGCCGTGGGACGAGCACGTCTCCGCAACGGAGGGCCAGCTGTGTCTCCGTGTGCGGCGCGCGGCTCACCGCCCGGCCGATCTCCGCGTCGTCCAGCTCGATATCGCTGTCGAGCAGGACGATCCGGCCCGGATTCTCCGCCTGTGCGGAGGCGGCCAATCCCCAGACGGCAGCCCCGGCCAGGTCCGTGACCGCCCCCTGCCCGGTGTCGACCGCCCCCCGGGTCAGTACGACCAGACGCGAATCGGTGGGCCGCGGTTCGCTCAGCCACCACCGCAAGGCATTCAGCACCGCGGCCACGCGCGTGTGCACCTCGCCTGCGGGATCGAGTACCGACGTATCGCCGACGCTGCGCAACACCCGCACTTCCGGCATCTCGGCCGGCTCGGGGCACGGCATGCCGACTGCGGATACCCATCGCGTGTCGTACAGCCCGTCGATCGGCGCGTCCGTCAACGCGGCGGCGAGTTGTTCCGCGGACACCGGCCGCGAGATCAACGATTCCGCGCTCAGTACCGGTTGCCCGGCGGGATCGACGATCTCGACCGACACGCAGTCGGTGCCCGTCGTCCGCAGCCGGGCACGAACTCGCGTCGCGCCCGTCGCGGACAACCGGATGCCGGACCACTCGAACGGCAGCACCGTCTGCTCGGCGTCCGCCGCGGTGATCAGCACCGCGTGCAGAACCGCGTCCAGGAGCGCGGGGTGTATTCCGAAACCGGAACCGTCCCCACCGGGTAGCGCGACTTCGGCGTACACATCCTTGTCGTCGCGCCAAAGGGCCTCCAGCCCACGGAAAACGGGGCCGTAGTCATAGCCGCGGCGCGCCAGTCGCCCGTACACGTCGGTGAGATCGAGGGCTGTCGCACCGGTGGGTGGCCAAACCCACGGTTCGGGTTCCGGTTCGGGCTGCCCCTCGGTTGCCGCGAGCACCGCCTCGGCGTGGATTGTCCAGCCGGTGGATTCGCTCGCGCCGAGGCTCGCCTCGGTCTCCGGCCGGCCGAATACCGTTGCCGTACGGCTCCCGTCGAGCCTCGGCTCACCCACCACGATGCGCAGGGCGGTGGGCGACTCGGTCAGTATGAGCGCAGTGGTGAGCGTCAGTTCACGCACCACCGCGCAATCCACGCGATCTGCCACCGTCGCCAGCAGATCCACGAAACCCGCTCCCGGCAGCAGTATCCGACCGAACACCGCGTGATCGGTCAGCCACGGGGTCGAGGCCACCGACAACCGGCCCGTCACCACGATCCGGCCGCTGTCCGGCGACTCGATCTCCGCACCCAGCAGCGCATGTTCCACGGCATGCAGTCCCAGTGTCGAGATATCGGCGCGCGGGCGCTGGTCCAGCCAGAATCGCCGGCGCTGGAATGCGTACGGCGGCAACGACACCCGATGACGGCGCGAGCCGGGCACGACTTTCGACCAATCCATCGCACCGCCCGCGACGTACAGTTCCGCCGCACCCGACAGCGCAGCGGCGACCTCGCCGACATCGCGGCGCGCGGTGGACATCACCCGGGCCCGTGCCGGATCCACGCTCTGCGCGACCATCGGCGCCAGCGCCGCGGCCGGGCCCACCTCGAGGAAGCGCGTGACTCCCGAGGCCGACAGGGCCGCCACCCCCTCCGCGAACCGCACCGGACGGCGCACATGCTCGACCCAATAGGCCGCTTGCGCGTAGCCGTCTCCGGCGAGTTGTCCGGTCAGATTCGACATTACCGGAATCCGAGGCGGCGATACCTGCAGATCCGCGATCTCGGCCGCGAACTCCGACAACATCGGCTCCATCAACATGGAATGAAACGCATGTGAGACCCGCAGACGAGACGTCTTGCGTCCCCGGCCGGCGAACACCGCCGCCACCGAGTCCACCGCCGCGGCGACGCCGGAAATTACTATGGCCCCTTCGCCATTCACAGCAGCGATATCGACGCCGGCACAGAGCTCGCCGATGATCTCTGCCTCGCTCGCCTGGATCGCGGCCATCGCGCCACCGCGGGGCAATGCCTGCATCAACCGTCCACGCATCACCACCAGCCGCGCGGCATCCGGCAGCGACAACACCCCGGCCACATGCGCCGCGGCAATCTCACCCACCGAGTGGCCCGCGACCGCGTCCACGGTCACGCCCCACGTTTGCAGCAACCCGAACAAGGCCACCTCGAAAGCGAACAAGGCCGGCTGCGCGTGCCCGGTCGATTCGAGCCGCGCTTCGTCGGATCCCCACATCACTTCGCGCAGTGGTCGATCCAGCCATCGATCCAACTCGGCGACGACCTCGTCCAGCGCCGCAGCGAAGGCCGGAAACGCCTCTGCCAGTTCACGACCCATGCCCAGCCGCTGCGAACCCTGCCCGGAGAACACAACACCCGTGCGTCCGGTGACGGTGCGTCCGGAAACGACACCCGGCCTAGCCAGCCCGGCCGCCAGGGACTCCAGACCGGCCGTCAGATGTGTGGATTCGGTACCGAGCACGACCGCACGGTGATCGAAGACGCTGCGGCGGATGAGCGACGCGGCGATGTCACCGGCCGAGACATTCTCTGCCGCGATGAATGCCAGCAGGGACGCGGCCTGCGAGGAGAGTGCGTCGGTGGATTTCGCCGACAGCGTCCACGGCACCACGGGAGGCATGGTGGCCGCGGTGGATTCGAACTCGATCGGCGCTTCTTCGAGTATTACGTGGGCGTTGGTGCCCGAGATTCCGAACGACGACACCCCCGCCCGCCGCGGACGACCGCTACGCGGCCACTCCCGCGCCTCGGTGAGCAACTCGACCCGACCCGCCGACCAATCCACATGCGGGGTCGGCTCGGCGACGTGCAACGTCGCGGGCATCCGCTCGAATCGCATGGCCTGGACCATTTTGATCACACCCGCGACTCCGGCGGCCGCTTGGGCGTGACCCATGTTCGACTTGATCGAGCCCAGCCACAAAGGCTCATCGCCGTCACGTCGGCCATAGGTCGCCAGCAGCGCCTGAGCCTCGATCGGATCACCCAGCTTGGTCCCCGTGCCGTGAGCCTCGACCACATCCACATCGGAGACATCCAGTCCGGCGTTGGCCAGCGCCTGGCGAATCACCCTTTGCTGCGAGGGGCCGTTCGGTGCGGTCAATCCGTTCGACGCGCCGTCCTGATTTACCGCCGAGCCCGCAACCAGCGCGAGCACCCGGTGGCCCAATTCCTTTGCCCGCGAGAGCCGTTCGACTACCAGGATACCCACGCCCTCGGCCCAGCCCGTACCGTCGGCCGCGACGTCGAAGGACCGGCATCGCCCATCCGGCGACAGACCCTGCTGCCGCGAGAACTCGACGAACACCTCCGGCGTCGACATGACGGTCGCACCCCCGACCAGCGCGAGGTCGCATTCCCCCGAACGCACTGCCTGACCGGCCAGATGCAACGCCACCAGCGAAGACGAGCACGCCGTGTCCACCGTCATCGCCGGGCCCTCCAGACCCAGCACATACGACACCCGCCCGGACGCGACGCTCGCGGCGATGGACGGGATTCCGAAACCCTCGCCGCCGTACCCCTGAGGGGAAGCCAATCCGGTGAAAACTCCGGTATCGCTGCCCTTCAGGCCGTGTGGGTCGATGCCCGCGTCTTCGAGCGCCTCCCACGACACCTCGAGCAGCAGTCGTTGCTGCGGGTCCATGCCGAGCGCTTCGCGCGGACTGACGCCGAAAAAGTCGGCATCGAATTCCGCTGCCTCATAGAGGAATCCACCCGATCGCGTGTAGGTCTTCCCCGGCTTGCCGGGTTCGGGATCGTACAGGTCCGCCGGATCCCAGCCGCGGTCGGCCGGCAGCTCGCCGACCACGTCGAGACCCTGATCCACCATGTCCCACAGCGCCCGTGCCGAATTCACCCGTCCGGGGTAGCGGCACGCGATTCCCACAATGGCCAGGGGGTCGCCCGGCGCGCCGATCGTGGTCGCCGTAGCGCGCCGACCGGTGCCCGATGTGGTCCCGAACCCCAACTCCGACAGCAGGAATCGCGCCAGGGATGCCGGCGACGGATAGTCGAAGACCACGCTGGCGGGAAGTCCGACTCCGGTCGCACCGCCGAGGCGGTCACGGAAACCCACCGCGTCCAGGGAGTCGAAGCCGAGTTCCTTGAAGGCACGATCGGGTTCGATGGCGGCCGCTCCGGAGTGTCCCAGCACCACCGATGCCATTTCACGCACCACCTCGAGCACGACGTCGTAGCGGCGACCCGCATCGAGGTCCGCCAGCCGATCGCGCAACGCGTTGCCGATCGCGGGCGTCGTGTTCACGGCGGCGCGGCGGCCCGCGCGCACCAGACCGGCCAGCAGTGACGGCAGCCTGCCCTCCTCGGCGCGCGCTCGTAGGGCCGTACGGTCCAGTCGTGCAGGCACCGCCAGCGGTTCACCGGTGCACAGCACCGCATCCCACAGCGCCAGTCCCTGTTCGGCGGTCATCGCGGCCAGGCCGTCTCGGCTCATCCGCGACACGTCACGGAAGTTCAGGTGCCCGGTCAATCCGGTGCCCTGCCCCCATAGGCCCCAGGCCAGCGAAACGCCCGCCAACCCGCGGGCCCGGCGGTACGAGATCAAGCCATCCAGAAAACGGTTGCCCGCCGCGTAATTCGCCTGTCCCGCTGTGCCCAGCACCCCCGCGATCGACGAGAACACCGCGAACAACGACAGATCCAGCCCCGCCGTCGCCTCGTGCAGATTCCAGCCACCATCGACTTTCGGCGCCAGCACGGTCCGCAACCGAACAGCACTCATCGCCTCGAACACACCGTCGTCGAGCACGCCTGCCGCGTGCACCACACCCACCAGACGACCAGAAGACACTATTCCCGACACCAATTCGCGCACCGCGGCTCGATCCGCCACGTCACACGACGCGAGCCGAACCCGGGCACCCATGGCCTCCAGTTCGGCGACGAGGACTTCCACATCCGGTGTAGCCCGTCCTCGGCGGCTGGTCAGCACGAGGTCTCGCGCGCCGTAGGCGTCGACCAAGTGGCGCGCCACCACCGCGCCAAGGCCACCAGTCCCACCGGACACCAGCACCGTCCCCGTGTCGAGCACGATTTCCTTCGACCGCTCGGCGACCTGCCCGGGATCCGCTGGCGCCAGGCGCGGCAGCAGTATCGCGTCTCCGCGCAGCGCGAGCTGCGACTCGGTGGCCGCGACGCGGCTCAGCGCCCACCCGATGTCGGTCTCGTCCACGTGAATATCGCTGTCGAGCAGAATGATCCGGTCCGGGTGCTCGGTCTGCGCGGATGCCACCAGACCCCAGACCGCCGCGGCCGCGAGATCCGTCACGGGCGAGTCGATGGTGCCGATCGCGCCGCGCGTCACCACGACCAGCCGTGCGTGCGCGAATCGTGGGTCACCCAGCCAGTTCTGCAGGAACTCCAGAACTTGCACCGTCAGCTCGTGCGTCGCCGCGGCGAGGTCTACAGAGGTCTCATCGCCGTTCACCGCCGCGGTTACCCCACAGCGGACGCCGTAGAACTCCGTACGTGGTCCCGCGCTCGCGGTGGTGTCCGCTCCCCTCGCCAGGTCGTCGAAAAGCCCCTCCACAGAGTCGACTCCGACCATGCGGATTTCACCGACCTCGCGGATCTCCGCTGCGGCGCCTGCGTCGTTCCAGTGCAGCAGATGCAGGCCGTCGATCGGTGTCGTGGCCAGGCCTGCCGCCAACTGGGCGGGCGATACCGGGCGCGATAGCAGCGATTCCACCGTCATGACCGGCCGACCGCCGGTGTCCGCGATCTCGATCGAGAAACTGTCCGCTCCGGTCGCGCGAAGGCGAGCGCGCACCCGGGTCGCGCCCACCGCGGGCGATCGGACTCCCGACCACGAGAACGGCAGCAGGACTTCCGAATCCGCACCGGAGGTGATCAGCACCGCGTGTAACACCGCGTCCAGCAATGCCGGATGCGTCCCGAAGCCGGAACCGTCACCGCCGGGCAACTCGGCCTCGACGAAGATCTCGTCCTCGGTTCGCCAGACGGCGGTCAGTCCCCGGAACGCCGGGCCGTAGTCGTAACCGCGAGCGGCGAGCAGCTCGTACGCGTCCGTGATATCGACGGTCACTGCGCCGGGCGGAGGCCCCACCGGCAGATCCGCAGTCTCGGATCCGACCCCGGCCTCCGCGGCGCCGAGCACCCCGTCCGCGTGGAGCGTCCAGTCCCCGGACTCGACATCATCGTCGGCTTCGCCCTGGATCCGGGAGTGGACGGACACCGCCCGGGTACCGTCGGCCCCAGGTGGATCGACAATGACACATACCTGAATGGCATCGTCGCCCAACAACAGTGGCGCGGTGATGGTCAGTTCGCGCACCGCGTCGTAGCCGATCCGGTCGGCTACGGCAGTCACCAGCTCCACGAAACCCGTTCCGGGAAACAGGATCCGGCCGAACACCGCATGGTCGGCCAGCCACGGCATGGTGGCGACCGACAGCAGGCCGGACACCATCATCCGGCCGCTGTCCGGGACGTCGACGACCGCACCCAGCAGAGCGTGCGGCATGGCGCGTAGACCGAGCCCGGACGCGTCGGTGGCCGATTTCGGAAGCTGCCAGTACCGCTCGTGCTGGAACGCATACGGCGGCAGAGACACCCAGCTTCCCCCGTGGTCGGCGACCACCGCAGGCCAGTCGACCGTGCCGCCTGCGACGAACAACTCCGCCGCCGAGGTGAGCATTCGCCGCCATCCCCCGTCGTCGCGGCGCAGCGACCCCACCACTACGGTGTCGTCCGCCATCGGCGTTGCGGGGTGAGCGAGGGCGTCGAGATTGTCGTGAACGGCGTTGGTCAGCACCGGATGCGGGCTCGACTCCACGAACGCGCGGGCTCCCGCCTCGAACGCGGTCGCGATGGCGAGATCGAAGCGCACGGTCTCACGCAGATTCGTGAACCAGTACTCCGGAGTCAAGGCCGCGGTGTCCATCGCCTGTCCGGTCACGGTCGAGACGAACACCGGACCTCCCTCGGGGACGGTCCGGGGCACGATCCCGGTCAGCGCCGCGAGCACCGGGTCCCGCAACTGGTCCACGTGCACGGAGTGCGAGGCGTAGTCGACCGGAATCCGGCGGGCCCACACACCCTCGCGCTCACAGACGGCTGTCAACTGCGCGCACGCCTGCGCGTCGCCGGAAATCACGGTCGCCGCCTGGCTGTTGACCGCGGCGACGCTCAGGGCCGAACCCCAGCTCGCGATCAGCTCACGCACTCGTTCGACCGGCGCGGCCACCGAGACCATCGATCCGGATCCCGCGATCGCCGCGATCGCACGACTACGACCCACCACCACCCGCACCGCGTCCGGCAGCGACAACGCACCCGCTACGTACGCGGCCGCGATCTCCCCTTGCGAATGACCGATCACCACATCCGCACGCACCCCCATCGACTCCCACAGCTTGGCCACCGACGTCATCACCGCGAACAACACCGGCTGCACCACATCCACACGCTCGAGGTCGACGTCGACCACGGTCCCCGAAACCACCTCCAGCAGCGACCAATCCACCAGCAGCGACAACACCTGGTCCACCGCACGCAGGTGCTCGGCGAACACCGGCGAGCTTTCCGACAGCTCCCGGCCCATACCTATCCATTGCGAGCCCTGCCCCGGAAACACCAGCGCGGTGCGCGTACCCGTCACTCGCGCTCGACCGGAAACCGCCGGCGCTTCGAGGCCCGCCAGCAGTTCCGCACTGCCGGCCGCCACCACGACGGCACGATGTTCGAACAACGTTCTGCCGATGAGCGAGGCCGATACGTCGGGTGCCGAGACGGTCTCCGCCACGACATATTCCCGCAGGCGAGCGGCATTGTCGGCAACCGCCGCGGCGGACTTGCCCGACAGCACGAACGGTAGCGCGCGCTCGGCTGTCGCCCCGACCGGCTCCAGAGAATCGCTGACACGCGGCTCGGTCGGAACAGGCGGCTCTTCGAGAATGACGTGCGCATTGGTGCCCGAAATCCCGAACGACGACACCGCCGCACGGCGCGGACGACCAAATCGCGGCCAGTCACGCGCCCGCGTCAGCAGCTCGACCCGGCCTGCGGACCAATCCACATGGGCTGAAGGCTCATCCACGTGCAACGTCGCGGGCATACGCCCGAATCGCATGGCCTGCACCATTTTGATCACACCCGCGACACCTGCGGCCGCTTGGGCATGGCCCATGTTCGATTTGATCGAACCCAGCCACAACGGCTCACCGCCCTCGCGCCGACCGTAGGTCTCCAGCAACGCCTGGGCCTCGATGGGATCGCCGAGCGTGGTGGCCGTCCCGTGTGCTTCCACGACATCCACGTCGCCGATGCCCAGCCCGGCATTGGCCAGCGCCTGGTGAATGACGCGCTGCTGTGAAGGGCCGTTCGGCGCGGTCAGGCCGTTGGAAGCACCATCCTGGTTGACCGCGGAACCGGCCACCACCGCCAGCACGCGATGACCCAATTCCCGCGCACGGGCGAGCCGTTCGACGACGAGTACGCCTACGCCTTCGGCCCACCCGGTGCCATCGGCCCCGCCCGCGAACGAACGGCAGCGTCCGTCCGGCGAAAGTCCCTGTTGCCGAGAAAATTCCACGAAGACTTCGGGCGTCGCCATGACAGTGACACCGCCGACCAGTGCCAGCTCGCACTCTCCCGAGCGCACGGCTTGCCCGGCCAGATGCAGAGCGACGAGTGACGACGAACAGGCCGTGTCCACCGTCACGGCGGGCCCCTCGAGACCCAGCACGTACGAGATCCGCCCCGACGCGATCGCACCGCCCCCGTCCGCGTCGGGGTAGTCGTGGTACATCAGACCCGCGTAAACGCCTGTGGCACTGCCCTTCAAGCCGTGCGGATCGATCCCGGCATCTTCCAGCGCCTCCCACGAGGCTTCCAGCAGCAACCGCTGCTGCGGATCCATCGCCAGCGCTTCCTTCGGACTGATGCCGAAGAAGCCCGGATCGAAATCTCCCGCATTACCCAGGAAGCCGCCCGATCGAGTGTAGGACTTCCCCGCCTGACCCGGCCTCGGGTCGTACAGCCCGGCCACATCCCACCCGCGGTCGAGCGGGAAATCGCCGATGACGTCGAGTTCTCGATCGACCATCGACCACAGCCCCGCCGGTGAATCCACCCCACCCGGGTACCTGCACGCCATACCGACGATGACCAGTGGTTCGTCGGCTCCTGCCACCGCGGCGGTCGCCGCCGTCGCCGCCGGTTCGTTCTCGCCGCACTCTCGCAGCAGGTGCCGTGCCAGCGCCGCGGCGGCGGGATAGTCGAAGATCAGACTGGAGCGCAGCCGCAGCCCGGTCGCGGCGGAGAGGGCATTGCGGAACTGCAATGCCGACAGTGAGTCGAACCCGAGGTCCTTGAACGCGCGGTCCGGATCGACGGCAGCCGCCGTCTCATGCCCGAGTACGGCCGCCGCCTGCGTGCGGATCAGATCGAGCACC
The DNA here is from genome assembly GCF_040606855.1 of Nocardia sp. NPDC005366. Taxonomy (NCBI): domain Bacteria; kingdom Bacillati; phylum Actinomycetota; class Actinomycetes; order Mycobacteriales; family Nocardiaceae; genus Nocardia; species Nocardia sp. NPDC005366. The sequence continues at coordinate 4,360 of NZ_JBEXFQ010000067.1, read as the reverse complement.
AACGCATACCGCTGTTCGGCGGCCACCCCGGTCAACTGTTCCCGCAGCCCGATCGTGCTCGTGCCCGGAACACCCGCGGCCGTTCGACGGCCCTCGCGTACCAGGGCCGACAACAGCGGCCGCAGCTGTCGGGCGTCGGCCTGTGACCGCAGGACCGCCCGATCGATGCGTGCGGGCACCAGCAGTGCACGGCCGCTCGCCAGGGACGCGTCCCACAGCGCCAGCCCCTGCGCGGTCGACATCGCCGCCAGCGCATCACGATTCATCCGCGCTACCGCACCGCTGTCCAGGTGCCCGGTCATGCCGGTGGTCCGGTCCCACAGCCCCCATGCCAACGAGACGCCCGGCAACCCGCGCGCCCTCCGGTAGGAGATCAGCCCATCCAGAAAACGGTTGCCCGCCGCGTAGTTGCCCTGTCCGGGGGTGCCGAGCACACCCGCGATCGAGGAGAACACCGCGAACAGCGACAGATCCAGACCGGCCGTGGCCTCGTGCAGGTTCCAGCCGCCGTCGGCCTTCGGGAGCACAACGGTTCGTAGCCGTTCCGCGGACAGCGAGGGCAGTACACCGTCGTCCAGTACACCGGCCGCGTGCACCACGCCGTCGAGCCGACCATCGGCGGTGAGTTCGGAAACCAGTTCCCGCACCGCATTCGGGTCGGCGACGTCGCAAGCACGGACACGCACCCGAGCGCCCGCGCCACTCAGGTCCGCGACCACGGACTCGACCTCGGGCGACTCCGCGCCGCGACGACTGGTCAGCACGAGGTCCCGCACTCCGTGGGCGAGGACCAGGTGCCGCGCTACCACGGCGCCGAGGCCGCCGGTACCACCGGTTATCAGCACCGCGCCCTCGGCGAGCGGTGGCAGGTCGTCGAATCCGCGCTCCACGGCACCGCGTTCGACAGGAACGAGGCGCGGACACATCAGTTCGCCGTCACGCTGGACCAGCTGGGATTCGCCGAGCGCGACCCTGCTCAGCAATCGCTCGATGTCGGCGTCGTCGAGGTCGGCATCGCTGTCCAGGAGTGTGATCCGGCCCGGATTCTCCGACTGCGCCGACGCCACAAGTCCCCAGACCGCCGCGCCGGTGAGATCCTCAACGGCCATCTCGTCGGTGTCGACGGCCGCTTTGGTCAGCACGACCAACCGTGAGGACGCGAAGCGCTCATCGCCGAGCCACGATTGGAGTATGCGCAAGACCCGCGGCAGAGCGGCGTGCACATCGACCACCGGGTCGGCCGCGACGGACGCGGCAGAGCATCGCAGGACTACGACGTCGCGTACCTCACCTGACAGCGCCGACCACAGGTCGTCCCCGTCGCTGATATCCGCGAGTGCGATCGACCCGAGGGTTCCGCCGTCGGCCGCCGTACCGAGTTCGACCGGACTCCAACGCACCCGATGCAAACCGTCGCTCACGCCGATATTCGATGCCGAGGTCAGCTGATCCGCCGAAACCGGCCGCGTCAGCAGCGTCTCCGCGGTCAGCACCGGCTGCCCGGCGGCATCGAACACATCGATCGAGACAGTGTCATCGCCGGTCGGTCGCATCCGGGCTCGGACCCTGGTAGCGCCGACCGCATGCAGTCGCACCCCGGACCACGCAAAGGGCAGCACCACCCGATCGGGGCCGGCGGTAGCGGCCAGAGCATGCAGGACGGCATCGAGCAGGGCGGGATGCAGCGCGAACTCCGAACCCTCGGTGCTGGGCAGCGCCGCTTCGACGAACACCTCGTCCGCGACGCGCCACACTCCGGTCAGGCCCTGGAACACCGGACCGTATTCGTATCCGCGCGCATTCAGATCCTCGTAGACATCGCCGATATCCGATGCGGTCGCTCCCACCGGCGGCCAAGCGGGCGATTGCCGCCGCGATGTGCCGGACCGGTTGTCCCCGGAGTTCTCGACGGCGGCCTCGGCGTGCAGGATCCAGTCCGTGACGCCATCGTCGTTCGGCCGGGAATAGATCGAGACCCTGCGGCCGCGATCCGGAGCCGAATCGGGTTCCGGACCCACGATCACCTGCAGCTGGATCGCGCCCTCGGACGGAATGATCAGCGGGCTGCGCAGGACGAGTTCGCGCACCAGGTCGCACTCCAGCCGATCGGCCGCGTGCAGCACCAGCTCCAAGAATCCGGTACCGGGGTACAGTACCTGTCCGAAAACCGCGTGATCGGCCAGCCACGGCGCGGTGCTCAGCGACAGCAGGCCGGTGAGGACCAGTTCGCCCGCGTCGGCCGGCTCCACCTCGACGCCGAGCAGCGGATGGTCGGCGGCGCGCAAGCCGAAACCGGCCGCGTCGGCGGTCGCCGCCGACTGCCAGAAATGCCGATGCTCAAAAGCGTACGGGGGCAACGATATCCTTCGCCCACCGGTCTCGGCGGCGATCGCAGGCCAGTCGACGGCGCCGCCCGCCGCGAACACCTCCGCCGCGGAGGCGAGCAAGCGTCGCCCGTCTCCTTCGTCGCGGTGCAGCGACCCCACGACCACCACCGGGTCATCCGTCCGCCCCACTCCGACTTCTGTCGTATCGCCGGTGGTTTCGGCAAGCATGTCGGTGATGTCGTGGGTACTGGAAGTCAGTACCGGATGTGGGCTCGACTCCACAAAGGTCCGGCAGCCGATCTCGAACGCCGACACCACGGCCCGTTCGAACTCGACCGTCTCACGCAGGTTGGTGTACCAGTACCGGGCGGTCAATTCCGCGGTATCCATCGGCCGGCCGGTGACCGTCGATACGAACACCGGGCCACCTGCCGGAACCGAGCGGGGGCTGATGCCGGACAGGGCGTCGAGGACCGAGTCTCGCACGAGTTCCACATGCTCGGAGTGCGAGGCGTAGTCCACCGGAATGCGGCGCGCCCACACCCCCTCGCGCTCACACGCGGCGACGAATTCGGCACACGCGTGCGCGTCGCCCGAGATCACGGTCGCGGCAGGACCGTTCACCGCCGCGATGCTCAAACCGGCGCCCCAGTGGTCCACGAGCTCCCGTGCCCGTTCGGCCGGTACCGCCACCGAGACCATCGCCCCGGACCCGGTGATCGCCGCGATCGCACGGGTGCGTCCGACAACTACGCGCACGGCATCGTCCAGGGAGAGTCCGCCCGCCACGTAGGCCGCCGCGATCTCGCCCTGGGAGTGACCGATCACCACGTCCGGACGGACGCCGATCGATTCCCACCAGCGCGCCAGCGAGGTCATCACCGCGAACAACAGCGGTTGGACCACGTCGACCCGCTCCGGGTCCACATCGGCGACGGATCCCGAAATCACCTCCAGCAGAGACCATTCCAGGTACTCCGACAGCGCCTCGTCGACCGCTCGCATATGGTCGGCGAATACGGCCGAGCTCCGCAGTAGTTCTCGGCCCATGCCGATCCATTGCGCGCCCTGGCCTGGAAACACGACAGCGGTGCGCCCGGTCACGCCGGCCGGTGACGTCGTCGCGACGGTGTCCAGTCCGGTGATCAGCTCCTCGAGGCCGGATCCGAGAACAACCGCGCGGTAGGGGAACATGCTGCGCTGGGCCAAGGACACCGACACATCCGCGGCCGACACCTCGGCGCCGAGCACGAACTCGCGTAGTCGTGCGGCCTGCGCCGTGAGAGACGCGGCACTTTTCGCCGACAGCACCCATGGCAGCGCCGCCGAGGGCAGTGCGGGGACTTGCCGCGCGACAATCGTTTCGGCATCCTGAGACGGCTCTTCGAGGATGACGTGGGCGTTGGTACCCGAAATCCCGAACGACGACACCCCCGCACGCCGCGGACGACCATATCGCGGCCACTCCCGCGCCTCGGTCAGCAACTCGACCCGACCCACCGACCAATCCACATACGGCGACGGCTCATCCACATGCAACGTCGCAGGCATACGCCCGAAACGCATCGCCTGCACCATCTTGATCACACCCGCCACACCCGCGGCAGCCTGCGTATGACCGATATTCGACTTGATCGAACCCAACCACAACGGCTCACCCCCCACACGCCGCCCATAGGTCGCCAACAACGCCTGAGCCTCGATCGGATCACCCAACTTCGTACCCGTACCGTGCGCCTCGACCACATCCACATCCGAGACACCCAACCCCGCACTGGCCAACGCCCGACGAATCACCCTCTGCTGCGACGGACCGTTCGGCGCGGTCAAACCATTCGACGCACCATCCTGATTCACCGCCGAACCGGCCACCACCGCCAACACCCGATGACCCAACTCCCTCGCCCGAGAAAGCCGCTCGACAACAAGAACCCCGACACCCTCGGCCCACCCAGTACCATCGGCCGCACCGGAGAACGAACGACACCGCCCATCCGACGAAAGCCCCTGCTGCCTGGAGAACTCCACGAACA
>NZ_JBEXFQ010000066.1:0-18583 GCF_040606855.1 Nocardia sp. NPDC005366 | reverse complement strand
GCATATTCTGCCCGCAGCTCCCGCACCAGACCCCGCGACCTGCGGATTCATACCCTCGCTTCCCTCCAGAACCCCCTAATTCTGCGGAACGCGGGACTGACGTCCGCGTCGTCGACGCGAAGACAACGGTTCGCATCGTGTGCCGCTCACCGGGAGCGCGGGTCGAGCCTGCGCCGCGTCGGTGGCAGGCTCGAAATATGAGTACACCCGTTGATACCAGCGCCGTCCCCGAGCTACGGGAACTGCCCACCGAACACGGCGTTCTGCGCTACCGCGAAAGCGGGGACGGTCCTCCGCTGCTGCTGTTGCACGGCTCCGGTCTCGGCGTCACCGGTTGGCGCAACTTCCGAGGGAATCTGCCCACGTTCGCGCAGCACTATCGGACGCTCATCCTGGAGTTCCCGGGTTTCGGCGTCAGCGACGACTTCGGCGCCGCGCACCCGATGATGTCGGCGCAGACCGCGGTCACCGCGCTGCTGGACGGGCTCGGTCTCGATCGGATGCGGATCATCGGAAACTCGATGGGCGGTTTCGTAGCAACGGAATTCGCCCTCGCATCGCCTGATCGGGTGGAGCGCTTGGTCACGATCGGAGGGGCAGGTACCAACGTCTTCAGCCCACAGCCGGGGGAGGGGATCATCCGGCTCGGCGAGTTCGTCGAGAATCCCACCCGCGACCGCCTCGTCGCGTGGCTCCGGTCGATGGTGTACGACCCCGCAGTGGTCACCGAGGAGATGATCGAGGAGCGATGGGAGCAGGCCAGCGACCCCGAGATCCTGGAGAACTCGCGACGAATGTACGGCAGCGCGGCCTTGGCGCGGATGGCGGATGTGTCGCGCAACGCGGAGACGACGCCGGGCTGGGCGAATCTTCGCAGGATCTCGACCCCGACCCTCATCACCTGGGGACGTGACGACCGAGTGAGCCCGGTCGACATGTCGTTGATCCCGATGCGCACCCTGCAACACGGCGAGGTGCACATCTTCCCGAACTGTGGACACTGGGTGATGATCGAGCAGAAGGCCGCCTGGGAGGCCGTCGTCCTAGCGTTCCTCGGCCGATAGCGGAATCGCCGGCGCCGTGTCGATGACCGGCACCGGCAGTTCGCAAAAGCTGTGGCAGACACGATCTTTGACGATCTGCTCCGGGCATTCGGGATCGAACCACCGGTCGACATGGCCCCAGTGGACGGGGTGGTTCATGTACGGGCCGAGCAGTGCATCGACATCGGTGAACTCCTGTTCCCATACGTGAGTCCATCGCGACGTTCCTTCGGCGTGACATACCCGGCTCAGCTGCCATGCTTGGATCGCCGAGATATGTTCCGGCATCTGCGCGGTGGCGTGCTCGAACCGATCCAGCTCCGCCGGTGCTGCCGAATCCTCCACCCGGAGAAGGAGTATCCGATAGATCGTCGACGGACGCGATGACCGCCGACGCCCGGCCCGACCATCGGCAGGCGAACCGCCGACATACTCCACAGAATCGACATGTCGGATCTGTGGTCCGGATGTCGCCTCATCGATCGAGGCGCGGCACCGCGCCCACTCGGGTGCGGAGGCGAACTGGAAATGGGCGACGATATCTCCGCCGTTGCGGACCCCCGGCAGCGTTCGCGCGACCAACACCGGCCCGGCGGGTGTCGACTCCGCCGCCGCGGTGATCCGCTCGAGCACTCTCGCCGCGGTCGGCTCGTCGGCGGGATCACTCATATGCAGCAGACGCGTGACCTTATACATTGCACAGTCCCTCCACGTCTTCGGCCGCCGAGGCCATGGAGCGCGTGCGTTCGACGATCATCGCAGCGACCGACTCCCACCAGCGCGCCGGTGCCGGGTCATGGCGCCCCTCGACCGCCGCGGCCCACCAATTCCGCGGGCCCGAGACGGTCCAGGTGGCCGTCACGATGTTGTTCTCTCCGTCGATCCAGGCGGGCGGGCTCACCAGGATCCGGTCCAGAGTCAGACCGCGTTCCCGAGCGCCGGGCGCGTACTCGCTCATATAGGCATCGATGAACGCGCGGGCGGTGCCAGGTCTGAGCACTATCCGGTCGATGATGTAGATGGTGCGGTCACTCATGGCGCTCAACGTAGGCGGTGCGGCGGAAGCCGACATGTCCTGTTCCCGGTGGCCGGGAGTAACCGTCGAGGTGCGTTCGGAATGCCTTGTAGGCTCGCTGATCATGGGCGCCGACACCGATTCGTTCCCGAACCTGCCTGCCACCAGCTGGGCTGTGCTGGGGATGCTGTCCTTCGGTGAGGAGCTGACCGGCAACGACCTGAAGAAGTGGGCGGACTGGAGCATCGGGTTCTTCTACTGGAGCCCATCGGTCAGTCAGGTCTACGCCGAACTCAAGAAGCTGGAGGATCTGTCTCTGGTGCGGTCCCGGCTGGTGACCGACGAAGGGGTTCGCGGTCGCCGGGTGTACGGAATCACCGATTTCGGCCTGCGGGCGCTTCGGAGCTGGTCCCGGGATTCCGATGTGGACATGCCAGTACTCAAACATGGTGTCATGCTGCGCCTTTGGATGGGCCATCTGCACGATCCGGAGCAACTGAAGCGGATCGTGCGCACACACATCGATAATCTCCGTGATCGCGCGCAGCGGGCGCGCCTGCATGCCGAGAGTTCGGAGACCGAGCCGGGATGGGCCTTCACCCAGATGAGCCTGCGGTGGTCACAACGTCACTTCGAAGCGGAGATCGATCTGGCCGAACAGCTGCTCGGGGATATCGACGAGGCGGCCGCGCGTTACCGCGAGGCGGCGGTGCGCGACGAGGACGGTCTTCCGGTACCGCGCCATCCCGGCATCTGGCGCACGGTCGCCGATGACCATCCTGGCAGCACCTGAGTCCACGCTCGCGGCTCAGTCGTCGGCGAGCACGCCGGCCGCGGTGGGCAGCGATCGCAGCATGTTCCTGCGCTGCAGCGTCGGGGTGACCCGCACGCCGACGGACATGCTGCGCCAGATGGCATGCGAGGTCAGCTTCACCGGAGCGATCATCCGACTGTCGAAGGCCATCTTCTGTATGGGACCGCAGATCGACACCGCGGTGGTCGCTTCCCCGATCGGTCCGATCGGGGCGGCGATGCAGCCGAATCCGGTGACCGAGCCGTCGCGTTGGATCGCGTACCCGCGTTCCCGGATCAGATCGTCGCCCGCTTCGTCACGACCGTGGAAGGCGAGCAACGCCTTGCCGAGCGCCGACTGCGAAGCGGGTAGCCGCCCCCCGACGCGCGTCGGGACGTATGCGGCGAGACGGCCGCCGATCTTGTCGAGATATACGACGTCGTCTCCGTCGAGGACTGCCAGATGCACGACCATGCCGGTGGTCCGGTAGAGCTGTGGCAAGTGCTCGGTCGAGGCCGCGTGGACCCGGTCCTGGTGGACGGCCAGCGACCCCAACTCGACCAGTCGGATACCGAGGCTGTAGCTGCGGCCGTGACGACGCAGCCACCGCAACTGCACCAGTCGATCGAGCATCCGGTGCGCGGAAGAACGGGGCAGCCCGGTCCGCAGAACAACGTCCGAGAGGCCGAGGCTGTCGTTTCCGTCGAACGCGTCGAGGACGAGCGAGAGTCGGTCGAGGATGGCGCTGGGGGTCGCTGCCCCGTGGTCGTTGATCCCGTGCGCGATCGTCATCCCGTGGCTCCATTCACTCACGCTATAGCTCTGACATGGCTATTTCTATTAGGAATAGTGTCATACCCGCGACGGAATGTGAAGCGGATCACCGCGGTGGGCGGCAGTGACTGGCGTCGGTCGCGGGCGCGCGGTCACCGCGGTGACGCCAACGGGCACCGTGTCCCGGTGAAAACGCTGGCCGCGCACAGATTGCAGTGGATGCACAGCGACGTTGTCGTGGACTCCCTCTGGATGCGATTGATCAGGTCGGGCTCACGCAGGAGGGCTCGCGCCATCGCGACGAAGTCGAATCCGTCGTCCATGGCGATCGTCATGTCGGCGAGGTCGGTGATCCCGCCGAGCAGAACGAGCGGCATGGTCAGCGCATCGCGGAATTGACGCGCGTAATCGCGGAAGTAGAGGGATTCGTAGGGGTAGTGCTTGAACACCGCCTTGCCGAACATCTTCATGCCGATCTTGACCAACCCGCGCTGGGTCTCGGCCATTTCGCGGACCGGTACGGCGCCCCGGAACAGGTACATCGGATTGAGCAGCGATGAACCGCCGGTCAACTCGAGCGCGTCGAGGTGACCGTCGGTCTCGATCATCTTCGCGACCATGAGGGATTCATCGAGCCAGAGGCCGCCTGGGACGCCATCGGCCATATTCATCTTGGCCAGTACCGCGATTCGACCGCCCGCGGCTTCCGCGACAGCGGCCAGAATCCGGCGGGGGAATTCCGCCCGGTTGGTGAGCGAACCTCCCCACGAGTCCGTGCGGCGATTGATATTCGGGCTGAGGAATGAGCTGGCGAGGTAGTTGTGCCCGAGGTGGACTTCCACGGCGTCGAATCCGACGTCGATCGCATACCGTGTCGCCTCGGCGTGTGCCCCGATGATTCGGCGGATATCGCCGTCGGTGGCCGCTCGGTCCAGGCTCATCGAGAGCGGGTTGGGGCGGGTCGACGGCGCCAAGGAGGGCAACCCGGTCGACCGGGAGTTCGCCACCGGTCCCGCGTGCCCTATCTGGGCCGACACCTTGGCTCCGGTGGCATGCACGGCGTCGGTGAGTCGTCGCAGACCTGGCAATGCCTCAGGGCGCCAATATATTTGGTCGCGCTCTGTTCGCCCCTCGGGGGAGACCGCGAGGTAGGCGACCGTCGTCATCGCGGCCCCGCCCTCACCCACCGCGACGTGGAAGTCGATCAATCGTTGGGTGACAAATGCATCGGTGGTGACGCCCTCGAACGTCGCTGACTTGATGATTCGATTGCGCAGTTCGACCGGGCCGAGTGACGCGGGTGCGAGCGGGTTCGCGGCCGAACGGGAAACGGGCGGGCCACTGGTGGCGGAGACGGTCGTCATCGGATTTCCTCAGGTGGACTGGGCGGGGTCGGTTCTTTCGCGCTGGGCGCTCGGTGTGTGGATATCCATCCACCGCAGCATCTCGTCGACCGCGTCGGCGCAATCGCCGTGCGCGCCGGCGTCGGCCCAGTCGATCAACGCGGCGAACGTCGCGGCTTGATAGGCCGTGGCCAACGCGCGACAGATCGCGGGGGGCGCCTCCGAAAGGTGGTGCCCGATGTAGGTCGCGAGCACGGCGATCCAGGGGCGATAGGCAAGCGGTGCCATGGCGACGAGTTCGGGCTCGGAGGAGATGAGACGCAGCCAGTCGGGGGTGATCCGCTGTACGCGAGGATCGTGGGAGACAGATTCGACGATGGCCATTCGGACGGCCGCGGCCAGTCCGCTGACCTCGGGTGCGGAGTCGAGCGCCGCACGCAACCGGTCTGTCGCCGGAGCGACGCCGAGCCACGCGATATCCGATCTCGACGGGAAATGCCGGAGCAGGGTTCTGGTGCTGATTCCCGTGGCCTGCGCGAGATCGCTCCAACTCGTCGTCGCGAACCCTCGTGCCGACCAGAGGCGATAAGCGTTTTCGGCGACCTCGTGCGTGTCGAGGACCGTGGGGCGACCGCGCCGACGAGGGATGTGTTCGGTGTCGATCACGCGAACAGCCCATCATTTTTGGCGAAGTGTGTCAATATTGCGCGGCACCGGATCGCCCGGTGCTGTGTGGAGTGAGGAGTGCGTTCTCGTGGGTGTCTATGTCGTGACCGGGTCGGCGTCGGGGATGGGGCGAGCTGTGGTGGAAAAGCTGCGCGGCGCGGGCCACACAGTGGTCGGAGTCGACCTTCGAGATGCGGAGATCGTTGCCGACCTGTCCACCCCGCAAGGGCGGCGAACCGCCGTCGACGGCGTGCTCGCGCAGGTGGACGGACGACTCGACGGCGCGGTGCTCGCGGCGGGTCTCGGTCCGACTCCTGGCAAGGAACGCCCGCGCCTGATCTACGAGGTCAACTTTCGCGGGGTGGTCGAATTACTCGATGGTTGGCGAGCCGCGCTCGCGGACGCGAACGAGGCCAAGGTCGTCGTTTTCGGCAGCAATTCGACGACGACGACCCCCATGGTTCCCGCGCGGGCGATCCGGGGGCTCCTGTCGGGGGATGTCGAGAAGGCATTGCGCGCGGTTCGGATCTTCGGCAAGAATTCACCGGCTATCGCCTACGCGGCGTCGAAGATCGCCGTGAGTCGATGGGTGCGACGTGAGGCCGTGACAGCGCGCTGGGCGGGCGCCGGAATCCGGCTGAACGTTCTCGCTCCGGGCGCCATCCTCACGCCGCTGCTCGAGAAACAGCTGTCAACGCCGTCCGAGGCCAAGCTGATCAACAGCTTCCCGGTGCCGATCGGCGGTTTCGGAGATCCTGGTCGTCTCGCGGACTGGGTTGTCTTCATGTTGTCCGACGCCGCCAGCTTCCTGTGTGGCAGCGTGGTCTTCGTCGACGGCGGATCCGACGCCTACTTCCGGTCCGACGACTGGCCGAAAGCCGTACCCCTCCGCCGAATCGTTCACTACCTGAAACGTTTTCGCGGGTTCGACCCGACTCGCTGAGACGCCGGCGCGTGTGCGCGGCACGAGATCTGCCCGACGTGCTGTCGGGTGCTCCACCGCGCACCGTACCGTCGCCGCGAGCGATCCGGCCCGAACGCGAACCAACTGGTTGTCCCGGTGAACGGGAACCAGCCTCCGTAACCGAAGCGGCATCCGCACATAATTCACCGCTGCCGCCCACGGGTGACGCACATCACGCGAGTTGCTCGAATATGTCGGGGACCACTCGACCTGGGCCTCGCTATCGGAGAAGGAGTTATCGGGTCATGAAACTTGGTGGTCTGAATCGAAACAGGCGAACCATCGCCGCGATCAGCGCGTTGACGGTGTTCACAGCGTTGGGGGCTACGGCCTGCAGCAGCGACGAAGTATCGAGCAACAGCGCTGTTTCCGGCGCGGCGACGACGTCGTTGCCGAGCAATCCGGCCAGCGGATCACCGGTGAAGATCGGTTTCATCTCCACCGAGGGCGGTGCTGTGGTGTCGATACCGCAGATGCGCGAAGGTGCCGAGGCGGCAGTCGAGTACGTCAACAAGAACGGCGGCGGCATCGGCGGTCGTCCGATCGAACTCGTCGTCTGCAAGCAGCAAGAAGAACCGACGTCGGCGACGAAGTGCGCGAACGACCTCGTCGAGAAGAAGGTCGCGGCAGTGCTGTCGCCCGGCACATCCCAGGGATCGGCGATCGTTCCCATCGTCGCGGGAGCGGGGATCCCCTATGTCACCTTGAACGGTGTCTCGGCGGTCGAATTGACCTCGCCCGACGCGGCGGCACTCTCGGCGGGCCTGCCCGGCACGATCACCGCCATGGCGACCGCGGCGAAGAGCAAGAACATGAAAACCTTCACCATCTTCGCCAGCGACGGCGGCGGCATGGGCGCGATGATCAACGCGATGGGTGTGCCGATATTCCAGGGCGCCGGTGTGGAGTTGAAGGTCGTGCCGATCGCACTCGGCGTGCCGGATCCGACACCGCTGGTCACCTCCGGCCTGTCGACCAAGCCGGAAGGCGTCAGCGTCATCGCGGATGCCGCGACGTGTACGTCGGTGTACAAGGCGATTCAGGTCACGGACCCGAACGTGCAGAAGGTGTTCATCCCGGTATGCCTGGATCCGAACGTCACCGAGATCATCGGGATGGATGCTGTCGCGGGCAGCATCGGCGTCACCGCGACCGACTATCTGTCCGATAAGCCTGATTCGGTTCTCTATCGTTCGATCATCCAGGCCTATGCCCCCAAAACGGCCGTCACCGGTGCGGCATCTTCGGGCTACCAGGTTTTGATGGCGCTGGTTCGTGCCTCGAGCGGCATCCAGGGCGACGTCACGTCGGCGAGCATCAAGCAATCGCTGAAGACTACGAAGAATGTCGAGATGCCTGCGGGCGGTGGCATCACCTTCAGCTGTGACGGCTCCGCCGCCCCGCAGATGGCTTCCATCTGCTCGAGCCAGATGCTGATCGGTGAGATCAACGATCAGGGGGTGCCGGTGAACCTCCAGGTGACCGGTTAAGCCACCGTAACAAGGGATTCGGCCAGAGAGATTCGCCATGACAGACCATCTTTCCTATCTCGTGCTCGGCCTCGGAAATGGGGCGGTGTACGCCGCGATCGGGCTTGCGCTCGTGATGACCTTCAAGAGTTCCGGAGTCGTGAACTTCGCGAGCGGCGCGGTCGCGCTCTACACCGCCTACACCTACGCCTTGCTGCGGACAGGTGAGCTGATGGTCCCGATACCGGGGCTTCCCAAGACGATCGACCTCGGTCGACCTCTCGGCGTCGCCCCGGCCATGGCGATCTCTCTGGTCGTCGCCGCGATTCTCGGTGTGCTCTGCTACGCGCTGATCTTCCGCCCCATGCGAACGGCATCGGTCATCGCGAAAGCTGTCGCCTCGATAGGGCTGATGATCGTCTTGCAGGCGCTCATCGCGCAGCGTGCGGGCACCGATCTGATCGCGGTGAAACCGATCTTCGCGCTCGACACCTTCATGATCGGGGACCGACGGGTACCCACCGATCGGGTCTGGTTGGCGGCCTCGATCATCGCGATCGCGATCGCCGCCGCCCTCATGTTCCGCTTCACCCGATTCGGTGTATCGACCGAGGCCGCCGCGGAATCGGAGAAGGGCGCCTATCTCACCGGGCTCTCGCCCGACCGGATCGCTTTGCGCAACTGGGCGTTGTCCTCGGTGGTCGCGGGCCTCGGCGGCATTCTCATTGCACCGCTTGTCGCCCTCAATCCCGTTGCCTACTCGATGTTCATCGTCCCCGCGCTCGCGGCCACCTTGGTGGGCAATTTCAGCTCGATCTGGCTGACCGTCGGCGCGGCTATCGCGATCGGATCGCTGCAAGCCGAAGCGACCAACCTGCAAGCGCTGTACGACTGGATGCCGAAATCCGGTACTGCCGAAGCGATTTCACTCTTCCTGATCCTCGGATTCCTGGTGATCAAGGGGCGTCCGCTGCCCGACCGGGGTAGCGTGATTCGCCAGACCCTCGGTCGTGCGCCGCGACCGGACAACATCGTGATTCCCGCACTGCTCGCGGTCTCCATCGCCGTCGTCGCGTTGCTGACGACCTCCGGCAGTTATCGCGCGGCCATCGTCAGCAGCATCATCTTCGGCATACTCGGGTTGTCGCAGGTGGTGGTCACCGGATATGCCGGTCAGGTCTCGCTCGCCCAGCTCACCCTGGCCGGAGTATCGGCACACGCGTTGAGTGTGCTCAATCAACATCTCGGCGTACCGTTCCCGTTCGCGCCGATCATCGCGGCCCTGTTCGCCACTGTCGTCGGCGTCGTCGTCGGTCTGCCCGCACTTCGGGTGCGCGGCTTGCCTCTCACCGTGGTCACGCTCGCTCTCGCGGTTTTCGTCGAGGCGTTCTGGTTCCGCAACCCTTCCCTCAACGGGGGTGTGCAGGGCGCTCCCATCGAGAGACCCCGCCTATTCGGGATCGATCTGGGAATCGGTGCGGGAGAGGCATATCCACGAATCGCGTTCGCTCTGCTATGTCTGGCAGTACTCACCGCCGTCGGGCTCGCCGTCGCATGGCTGCGCCGAAGCAGTCTCGGCACCGATATGCTCGCGGTGCGCGCCAACGAGCGTTCCGCCGCCGCCGCGGGCATCAACGTGCCGAACACGAAGCTGATCACCTTCGCCACCGGCGCCTTCATCGCCGGGCTCTGCGGAGCGCTGCTGGGCTACCAGCAGACCCTCGCCACGCAGGAACCGTACATGGTATTCGTCGGAATCAGCCTGTTCGCGGTCATGTACGTCGCGGGTATCACGTCGATCACCGGCGGAATCCTGGCAGGCGTGATGGCCCCCGGCGGGCTCCTGTACTTGCTGGTCGACCGGTTCCTGCATATCGGCGACTACTACACGGTGATCAGCGGCGTCCTGCTCATCGTCACAGTGATGGCCAACCCCGACGGAATCGCCGGCAAGCTCCCACGTATTCCATGGCCCGCGCTGCGTCGTTCTCGTGTAACCGACGTCGAGACGGTGGAATTCGAGGCCGGCGCGAACCGAGTCGTGCACGATGGCGCGAGTCCAGTCCTCTCGGTGAACGGTGTCAGCGTCGTATACGGCGCGGTCACCGCCGCTTCGGAGGTAACCTTCGAGGTCTATCCCGGTGAGATCGTCGGCTTGATCGGACCCAACGGCGCGGGTAAGACGACCGTCATCGACGCGATCACCGGATTCGCGTCATCGGACGGCGCGGTAACCCTTGCCGGTGAGTCGATCACCGGTAGACCTCCGCATATGCGGAGCCGCCGCGGACTCGGCAGAACCTTCCAAGACGTGGAGTTGTACGACGACCTCACGGTCGCCGAGAACGTCACCGTCGGTGCGGCCAGATCCCGGTCCGAACTCCCTGTCCCGCAGCGGGTATCGCGAACCCTTGCTGTGCTCGGGCTGAGCGAGATGGCCGGCCACGAAGCAGCCACGCTGTCGCAGGGGCAGCGGCAGCTGGTGTCGGTGGCGCGCGTGCTTGCCGCCGAACCCGTCGTCGCGCTGCTCGATGAGCCGGCAGCGGGCCTCGATAACCACGAAAGTCGCCGGTTGGGAGAGAAACTCCGCTCCGTGCGGGATAGCGGAACGTCGATGCTGCTGGTGGATCACGACATGGAGTTGGTCCTCACCATTTGCGACCGGGTCATCGTGCTCGATCTCGGAACCGTCATCGCCAGTGGCACTCCCGACGAGATCCGCACACACCCCGAGGTTCTCCGGGCCTATCTCGGCGTGCCGGCGGACACGGTCGACCTCGATCACGAAGCCCTCCCCGAACTGCGAACCCCCACTGCGGCTTCCCAGGAGGTAAAGCTGTGACAACCGTTCTGGAATGCCGGGGTCTCACCTCCGGCTATATCCGGCAGAGCCCCTGCGTGCGCGATGTGGACCTCACTCTGGAGTCCGGCGAGATCACCTGCCTGCTCGGACCGAACGGGGCCGGAAAGACCACCTTGCTGATGACCCTGGCCGGGTTGCTTCCTCGCGTGAGCGGTGAGATTCGGGTGGACGACCATCCCATCGGGAGTGGTCGTCCACGGGAGGCAGTGCGCGCCGGAATGGTGCTCGTCCCCGACGATCGCGCATTGTTCCGGCAGCTGACTACCAAGCAGAACCTCCAGCTCGCGATGAACGAGAGGTCGCGGCGGCGTGCGGGCATCCGAGAGGTGCTCGAGTACTTCCCGTCCTTGGAGAAGCGCCTGACTGTCGACGCCGGACGCTTGTCCGGTGGTGAGCAGCAGATGCTGGCCATCGGCCGCGCGATCCTCCAGCGCCCCAAGGTGCTCGTCATCGATGAGTTGAGCATGGGCCTGGCCCCGGTCATCGTCAACGAGATATTGGACGTACTGAGAACCCTCGCGCGGGAGGCAGGCATGAGCGTGCTTCTGGTGGAACAGCATGTGCACCTCGCGCTGGGTGTCGCGGACAAGGCAGCGGTGTTGGTACACGGCCGAGTCGTCGATACGGACACCGCGGTCGCACTCCGTGATGATCCGGGCAGAGTCGAACGCGCCTACCTCGGTGAGAATTCCGATTCACTCGAAACTCATCGGGCGGAGTCGAGGTAGCGACTCGGTCCGAGAATGTGAACGGCGAGCCACCGCAGTTAGGTGGCTCGCCGTCCACGGTTCAATGGTCGATTTCAGGCAGTTGTCGACTCCGGAACCGCATTCGGCATCGCCTGCAATGCCAATAATCGGGGAACGACGTCATCGCGGACCCAGGAATCTCGCAAGGGTCGGCTCGACCCATGCCCAGATTGCGTCGTGACCTTCGAGCAGCCCGGCCATTTGTTCGTGGTACTCGGCGTCGGGTGTGAACAGATCGACGAACTCACGCCAACCGCCCTCGCCGGATGAGGCACGCGCGACAGTCGAGCGCCATTTCTCGAACACTCGTCACCCCGCGAGCCTTGCCGATGTCGATCTGGGCCTGCTTCACCCACACTCGCAGCGTTTCGGCGTGGACGCCGAGTTTCGGTGCAAGGGCCCGACAGGCGGCATACGCCGACCGATACCCGTCGACTCGATCCAGCACCATCTTCACCGCACGCTCACGCTGCTCGATCGGATAACGCTTGGGCATGGCCCACATCCTCCACAAAGAAGGAAGCGGCAGGAAAGTCGGGACGGTTCAGGCACGGTCGAGATTCAGATCGCCGATCATGACCGGACCGGCCCGTGAAGTCGCCCGATTGTCCGTGTCCCGCCAGAGCGAACTCGGCGCCCGCGTCATTCATGCTCCGCGTCCCCGTGCTCCTGAGCGCGGGCGTGTCGGCGATCGCTCCGACCGCGCCCTTGCGCGTCGACCAACCGTCGGATCCCCTGTAAAAAACGCGAGATGTGAATTGCGACAACAAGTGTAGAACTGGCGAGGACAGTCGCCCAGTGTCCCGGTGCATGCTACTGTGTCGAGCGTATGGAGTGGATGGAAGGGGGTGACCGCTATCCGTCTGCGTGTACGACGTTCCGGCCACGGCGTGGAGGGTGCCGGGTATGGGGTTGGTCGTGTCTCGCGGCATACGGTGCGTGCGGTGCAGTGGCGTATCGCACGGCTGCAGCCCTTCACGCTTCCCGGGTTCGGGAGAATTCTGTCCACCGCGAGTGAGATCCCGGTGCGTATCGAGGCGACCACGCTGCCCGCGGGTGTTGCGGGCCGGTGGTTTCGGCTCGGATCCGGTGACCTGATCGAATATGATGCCGATCTTCCCGAGATCGCTCGCATCAATACCGTGCTGCACGAGGCCGGACATATTCTGTTCGGGCACGGCAGCGCCGCCTATCAGCTCGGTGCCGACGAGGCGATGTGCTCGGTACTCGATCCATCGGCGGTCGAGCGTTTCACGCGGGTCAAGTACCGGTCCGGGTACTACACCGACAGTGAGCTTGAAGCGGAAGCATTCGCCAGACAGACGCTCAGGGCTATTCTTTGGAGTGACAACGAGACCAGTGAAGCTGCGGAACTGCGTGCGGCGCTGGGTATTCCGCGATTTCGTATCGGGTGGCAGCGATGATCGCCTTCGATTCGGTGGTAGCGGTACTGATTCTCGCCGGTGCGGTGGCACTGGTCCGGCAGCATCTGGTCCTGGGTGCGCTCGGGCGATGGAATCCCGTCGCCGTGCTGACGCTGCTCGCCCTCGGTTTCTTGCTGCAGACTCCGGTAGCGGCGGAGGCACTGGCGGCGATCCGGACCAATATCGGTTACCTGATGGCGCATCTGTGCACGCTCATCGCGATCATGGTGACGACGCTGCACTGGCGTTGCTACTTGTCATGCGATCCTCCCGGGCGGTGGCGACTGCTGGCGATGAGCGCTTTCTACGCGGCCGTGGTGGGGGTCCTGATCTTCTTGTTCGCGACGTCACGGCAACAGCCACACGGGGTGGGGTTCGCGCGGGAGTTCGCAGGCAGTACACGGATGCAGGCGTATTGGATCGTGCAGGCGATGGTGATCATTCCCGCCGTGTCCACGCTCGCGGTGGTGGCGGCGAGAGTCACGGCGCGGGAACGCCGTTGGCGACGAGGCCTTTTCAGCTTGCTGATCGGGTCCGCGCTGGCCTTCACCGTGTACGAGGCATGGGTGGTCGTTGTGGTCGTGCTCTGGCCCGCTATGCCCCCGGACTGGGCGCAGCGGGTCACGGTGTGCTTGCAGGTGACGATCAGCACGCTGCTGGTCTGCGGGGCGATCGGCCCGGTTGTGCTCGGCTCGGTGCGTAGCGTTCGGGTGGCCTCCCTCTACATCGAAGAACTTGCGCCACTGCATGATTGGTTGACCTCGCGATATCCGCAGGTGCGATTCCGCGGCGAACGGAACCGGCGCGCCGAGACACGGGTCACCGACATGCTGGTGGAGATCAGCGATGCCCTGCGCTTGCTGCAACGCGAGGATCCCGCGCTGGCGTCCGAGAACCTGCTGGACGACCAGACCATCGTAGCGGCCCTGCACGACCGTGCTCACCTCATGGCCTACGAGTTGGCGGCCGCGCGGAATTTCCGCGCCAGGAATGCCGGACGCCGGGCGCTGGCAAACCGCTAACGGGGCAGGTGCTTCAGGCCTGCGGTTCGGGGAGGTCCGGGGCGTCGGCGGGTAGACCTTCCTTGACGCGCAGGAACTTCATGTAGTCGATCAGCGAAGCCAACGACTGCTGGGACAGGTCCATCGCCCGGAATGCCACGGCATCGAGACCTGCGGTGTTGCGCAACCGCAGATACTCGATCTCCTGCTGACCCCGGGACCACACTTCGTCGTCGGTGAAGAACCGGATGTCGATACCGAACGCGGCGGCGATGCCTGTTGCGTGTTTAAGCGAGGGGTTCTGCTTGATACCCGAACGTAGTTGCGCGACATACACTGCCGAGATCGGGTAGCCGCGTTCGGTGGAGCGTCGTGCGATCTCCTCCGCGGTGTATCGCCGGCCTTCGGGATTGGGCATCGTCCGGAACAGATACTCAACCCGTTCGGAGAAGGGGGTGCCGCCCATATCTCTCCTTGCCAACGGGGCGCTGCTGTGGTGGAGCGAATGCTACAGCATACATCTTCGCTGCATACGCTGGGGTGTCCGGCGTCTGTGGCTCGGGCTCGACCCGTCGTCTGTGAGCTGGGACACAGTTCGTGATCAAGCTGCCGCATATGCCACAGCATCATTGTTATGCTGTGGCATATGCGAAAGGGTGGGGAGTGGGCCCGCCTTTCGCAGGCAGAGGCCTGAAAACTGAACTGCCCTGTCTATTCGCGCTGATGCGCACCGAGTTGTAACGCGCCGATGCGCGTGGAGTTTCCTGCTGCATTCGAAAGGTGGACCAGTGGTGGCCTGCACATTCGTTGAGACTCGGCTGTGAACCATGTCGTCCCGTACAGGAGAGTGGCTGAGCAGCATCGCATCTGGTCCGGTGGAAATGGTGCCGGTGCACCTGATAGTCCCCGGAAGGTCACCCCGAGCGGGTGGTCAGCGCAGCGCGGAATACATACGAATGCTCGTGGAGACCGACAACGAGCTGCCGCCCATCATCGTGCATCGCCCGACGATGGGCGTCATCGATGGCAACTTCCGCCTGCAGGCGGCGGTGGAGATGTGCGAACGCAGCATCGGTGTGCGGTTCTTCGACGGCAGCGCCGAGGATGCGTTCGCCTTGTCCGTGTATGTCAATGTCCGGCACGGGGTTCCGCTGTCGTTGTCTGAGCGCAAGGCAGCCGCAGGCCGGCTGGTCATGACGCATCCCGAGTGGTCCGATCGCTCGATCGCCGCGACGACGGGGTTGTCGCACAAGACGGTCAGTGCCGAGCGGCGTCGTGCAAGTGGGGAAAATCCTCAGTCGCACACGCGATTGGGTAAGGACGGCAGGCTGCGGCCCACCGATACGGCGGAGGGCCGCATGGCAGCCGCGGCGATTCTGCGAGAGAACCCGGAGGCATCCCTGCGGCAGGTGTCCAAGATCGTCGGAATATCCCCGGGGACCGTGCGTGATGTCCGCGAACGATTGAAAGGTGCCAAACATCCGATACCGCAGGCCGTGCGAAATCGGCTGACGCCGAACGCATCCGAAGGTGGCGAGGCATCGAGCACGGACACCCGGTGCGCGGAGGTTCCGGCGGAGAACGGCGGGGCGGTCGCCATCCCCATCCAGCATGTGCTGTTGCAGAACCTCAGGAACGACCCCGCACTGAAGTTCAACGAGCGCGGTCGGCTGCTGCTGCGCAGCCTCGCGTATTCGACCATCGAACTGAATCAATGGATAAAGCTGATCGCGGACGCACCGGAGCACTGCCAAGCGTCGCTCGCGAAGCTGGCCAGGGCGAATGCCGAATCCTGGAGTGCGCTAGCGGTCCGGCTCGAGGCACGGGGCGGAATCGGGCTCGACGGCCGTCTTTCGGGGGCGAACGGGTAGCCGTGTCGCTGGTCCCAGGGCCGCCACGGCGCTGTGAACGAACGATTCCACGAGGGAGAAACACGGCTATGGGTATGTACGCCGGAGCGGCCGAACGACGTGCTCTGAAGGTCACCGTCGCTGATCAGGTGGCCGAGGTGACGTTGCTGGGGCCGGGGAAACACAATGCGATGGGACCGGACTTCTGGCGGGAGCTGCCCGAGGTATTCGGGGAGCTCGACGCCGACCCGGAGGTGCGGGCGGTCGTGATCGCGGGGTCAGGTCCGAATTTCTCTGTGGGACTCGATATTCCGGATATGCGGAGCCTGTTCGACGTGGTTCTCGGCGATCGGGCGCTGGCCGCCGCGCGCACGGATCTGCACCGGGAGATCGTGCGGATGCAAGCGTCCATCAACGCGGTCGCCGATTGCCGCAAGCCGGTCATCGCCGCCGTCCACGGGGTCTGCTACGGCGGCGGCGTGGATCTCATTGCGGCGGCGGACATTCGGTACGCCTGCGCCGACGCGAGATTCAGTGTTCGCGAGACGAAGATCGCCATCGTCGCGGATGTCGGTGCGCTGCAACGGCTTCCCGCCATCATCGGAGATGGGCACGTGCGGGAGCTCGCGCTCACCGGCCGCGACATCGACGCCGCTCGGGCGCAATCCATCGGCCTGGTGAACGACGTCCACCCCGACCAGCGTTCGACGTTGCGAGCCGCCCGCGCGACCGCACGGGAAGTAGCGGGGAATCCCCCTCTGGTGGTCCAGGGTGTGAAGGAGGTGCTTGGACGTCCGCGTGCGGCCCTGGTCGATGAGGGCCTGCGGTACGTCGCGGCGTGGAACGCGGCCTTCCTGCCGTCCGAGGATCTCTCCGAGGCATTGCGAGCGCTCGACGCGGGCCGCCCGGCGCGGTTCACCGGACAGTAGCTCCAGATGTCAAAAGTGAGACGCCCTAGTCAGTTTGATCGTTCGATGGGAGACTGGCGCGGTGTCCTCACCAGTTGAGCTGAACAAACAGACATCCAATGACACCGAGCGGGGGTTGGATGCGAACGTCCTGAAGATCGCCCTGGTTCTCGTCCTCGGCACCATCATGGCCATCCTGGATATGACGGTCGTGAACGTCGCGTTGTCGACCTTCCAGCGTGAGTTCGACACGTCCTACGCGATCGCGGCGTGGACGATGACTGGCTATACGCTCGCGCTGGCCGCAGTAATCCCACTGGCGGGTTGGGCGGCCGACCGTTTCGGAGCGCGACGGCTCTATCTGTTCGCGCTGTCGCTGTTCATCCTCGGTTCGGTACTGTGCAGCCTGGCCTGGAATATCGAGTCGCTCATCGCCTTTCGCGTCGTGCAAGGCTGCGGTGGCGGCATGATCCTGCCGCTGGGCATGACGATCCTGACCCGGGCGGCCGGTCCTGACCGGATCGGCCGTGTGATGGCGATCCTCGGGATACCGATGCTGTTGGGGCCCATCTGCGGTCCGATTCTGGGCGGCTGGCTGATCGGATCGGCGAGCTGGCACTGGATCTTCCTGATCAACGTTCCCGTCGGGCTGCTCGCGATCGTCGCCGGCGCGGTCGTCCTGCCCCGCGATGGCGCATCCACCCGGGAGCCCTTCGACTTCCTGGGAATGGCGCTCGCTTCTCCAGGGCTGGGGTTGCTGCTGTTCGGGTTCTCGTCGATTCCGCAAGCGGGGACAGTGGTTTCGGCGCGGGTGCTGGTGCCGATCGGGATCGGCATCCTGCTGTTGATCGGCTTCGTCGTCCACGCGATCCGGGCGACGCACCCGCTGATCGACCTGAGTCTGTTCCGGAACCGCCAGCTGTTGCTGGCGGCGCTGATCATGCTGCTGTTCGGCGCGGCCTTCTTCGGCTGCACGCTGCTCATGCCTACCTACTATCTGCAGCTGCGCGGTGAATCGACCCTGCGCACCGGCGTCCTGCTGATCCCGCAGGGGATCGGGGCCATGCTCGCCATGCCGATCGCGGGGAAACTGGCCGACCGAATCGGCGCAGGCCGGATCATCGTGGTCGGCATCGTGCTCATCGCGATCGCGATGGCATCGTTCACCCGAATCGGCTGGGACACGCCGTATGCGCAGATCATCGCCGGCCAGCTCGTCATGGGTGCGGGCCTCGGCTGCACGATGATGCCGACCATGGGTGCGGCGCTCAAGATGCTGACGAACGAGCAGACAGCCCGTGGTTCGACACTGATGAATATCGTCAATCAGGTCGCAGGATCGATCGGTACGGCGACGATTTCGATAACACTCACCAAACTGATCCAACAGCACGAGCTCGCTTCCGCGGTCATAGCGGCGCGATTGTCGCAGGACGCGGCTCCGGCCAGGGGGTTGCGATCGGAGCAGGTGGAATCGGGTTTGCGGCAAGCGGGTGAGGCATTCGGGCACACCTATCTGGTCGGCTTGGGGCTTATTGCCGTCGCTCTCGTTCCGGCTGTCCTGCTGGCTCGTCGATCTGCCGCGTATCACGAGTTGTAGTAATTCCCGATCGAATTTACTGTGGCGGGGGGGGCGGGGGGACGGCCCCCCAAGTAGTTGTTTGCGGTATAAATCACAAACGGCGGTTTATTAAAAGAAACAAAAAGTGTGTGGTTAAACA
>NZ_JBEXFQ010000065.1:0-20262 GCF_040606855.1 Nocardia sp. NPDC005366 | reverse complement strand
CAGTCTCTCACGCGACTCACTCGTATTCGACGACGACCGAGGGAGTCTGCGGGACCGACTGACAGGTGAGCACGTACCCCTCGGCGACGTCCTCCTCTGTCAGCGCGTCGTTGACCCGCATCTCGACATGCCCTTCGCGCAGCCGAGCCATGCAGGTACCGCAGTTGCCCGCTTCGCAGGCGAACGGCGGATTGAGCCCGGCCCGCCGACCGGCTTCCAGCACGGTCTCGTCCGGCCGGACCTCGACGACCGATTCCACCCCGTCGAGCCGCACGGTCACCACCGATCGAGTGGCGGTGTCCTGCTGGGGCACTGATGATCCGGCCATGACGGCACACTCCTGATCGGTGATATCGCATAACGTCGGATGGCACCCCGACGGTGCCGAGCGGAACGCTCAGGCATGAAGCCTGAGCGTTCGCTCAGCAATTTGGGCTGTGCACATGCTTAGCACGGGCATTCCCGGCCGGTCAACAGTGGCTGGTCAGCAGCCCGTCACCGACCGGTCCATCGCGGAGTGCGCTTCTGCGCGAAAGCTCGAGGCCCCTCCTGCGCGTCGGCGCTCTCATAGCAGTGCGTCGAGGCGTGCCGCGCGGCCTCCAGCGCGGCCGAACGGCCCATCTCGGTCGCGAGCATGACCGTATCCCGCGCGGCGCGCACCGACAGCGGCGCGCCCGCCAGGATTTCGGTGGCGAGCGCGATGGCGGCGTCCAACAGGTCGTCGGGCTCGACCAGACGGTTCACCAAACCGATCTCATAGGCCCGCTGCGCGGTGATCGGCTTGCCGGTGAGCAACAGCTCCATCATGATCCGCTGCGGGATCATGTGGATCAGCGGCGCCGCCCACGGGGAACTGCGCCCCACCTTCACCTCGGTGACCGCGAAAGTGGCCGTTGTGCTCGCGACACACAGATCACACGCCTGCGCGATCATCCAGCCGCCGGCGAACGCCGCGCCGTTGACCGCGGCGATAGTGGGTTTGGACAATTCGATGGTGTCGTAGGGCAGCGGGAACATATCGCGCGGCGGCACCGTCATCCCGGTCCTGACCATCTCCTCGAGGTCACCACCCGCGCAGAACGCCTTCGCGCCGGCACCGGTGAGAATGGCGACGCGCAGTTCGGGGTCGCGCTCGAACCGATCCCATGCCTCGAACAATCCGGCCCGCACATCCAGCGCGAGACAGTTGCGGCGCTCCGGCCGGTTCAGCGTGATGATCGCGATCCCATCGGATCTGGCGTCGAAGAGTACGGCGTCGGACATCAGAAACCTCTCTGCTGGACGACGTGCGCCGCGCGCTCCAGCTCTTCACGAAAGTCGGGGTGGGCGATGGCGATGAGCCTGCGGGTACGCTCGGCCAGCGTCCGGCCCGCGAGTTCGGCTGCGCCGAACTCGGTGACGATCACATCCACATCGCTGCGCGCGGTGGTGACCGGCCCGCTCAGGGCCACGGTGATCCGGCTGATGGTCCCGCCCTTGGCGGTCGCGGGCAGCCCGATGATCGAGTGGCCGCCGGGCGAACGTACGCCGGCCCGGACGAAATCCACCTGGCCCCCGGTGCCGCCGAGATAGGACGATCCGCTCTGCTCCGCGTTCACCTGTCCGGTGATGTCGACCTCCATCGCGGAGTTGATGGTGACCAGCCGTTCGATCTGGGCAAGTACCGCCGCGTCGTGGGTGTAGTCGGTGGTGCACATCCGCACCGCCGGGTTGCGGTGCGCGAAACGATAGAGGCGGTCCGTGCCGATGAGCGCGCCGGTGACCGAGACGCCGCGGTCGATCTTCTTGCGCGCGTTGGTGATAACGCCCGCCTCGACCAGATCCACGAGTCCGTCGCCGATCATTCCGGAATGTACGCCCAGGTCCACGCGGTCGTGCAGCAGCCGCAGCATGGCGTCCGGCACCGCGCCGACACCGACCTGCAGGACCGAGCCGTCCTCGATATAGGCGGCGGCGAAACCGGCGATGGCCGAATCCGTTTCGCTGATCCGCGCGGCCCGCACCTGTACGGGCGGGCGCGACACGCGCACGGCGATATCGATATCGGAGGCGGGTAGCCGCTCGCCGAGGGTGAACGGCACCTGATCGTTCACCTCGGCGACGACCACCCGCGCCGCCGAGACGGCCGCGCGCACGTGGTCGCTGATGAGCCCGAAACTGTGCTCGCCGTTCTCGTCGGCGGGGCTGACCTGGATGAAAGCGACGTCACAGCCGATGATTCCGGCCTCGATCAGCGGTCCGACCCTACTGACGTGACAGGGCACGATGCCGAGGCGATGTTCCTTCGCGAGCGAGCGCAGGGTGCCGATCGCGCCCATACTCGACAGCGCGAAGGATTCGGTGGCGGCCGGGGTGAACACGTCGGAGAAACTGGTGGCGACGAACGCGGACAGTCCGCCGATCTCGCGGCCCTGCGCGATGAGCGCCTCGAGCAGCGTGGTCGGTTCACCGCACGCCTGCCCGATGACGATGCGATCGCCGGGGCGCAGTATCGTCCGCAGATCCAGCTCCGCGGCCTCGAGCACCGTCGTCACCGCCGCGCCTTTCCGTTCACGCCCGCGTCGGCGGGTTTGCGCAATGCGCCGAGCACCTCTTCGGTATCGGCCCCGAGTCGAGGCGCGGGTCCGGCGACACGGCCGGGCGTGCGGGAGAACCACGTCGGCGGGCCGGGGAAACGCACGGGCCCGTACGGGGATTCGACGGTCTCGAAGAAACCCGCGTCGGTCAGATGCGGGTTGTCGAACAGTTCGTCGAGCGAGCGGACCGGTGCGCACGGAATACCCAGTGCGCGAAGCAGTTCCAGCCACTGGTCGGTGGTGCGCTCGGCGAAGGTCTCGGCGAGTCTGGCGTAGACGACATCGATGCGCGCCGCACGCTGTTCCAGGGTGGCGTATTCCGGACCGGCCCACGGGGGTCGTACCGCGTCGACGAAGGTCGTCCACTGCTTGTCGTTGTAGACCAGCGCCGACAGATATCCGTCGGCGGTGCGGTAGGGCCTGCGATTCGGCGTCACCGCGCGGGGATAGGCCGCGGGGCCGAGCGGCGGATCGAACAACGCGCCGTTGGCGTGTTCGACCAGCATGAACGCCGCCATCGTCTCGAACATGGCGACCTCGACCTCCTGTCCCTCCCCGGTGCGCTCGCGGTGGAACAGCGCCATGGTCGTCGCGTACACCGCGGTGAGACCGGCGATCTTGTCGGCCATGATGGTGCCGACGTATCCGGCCGTGCCGGTGAGTTGTTCCTGTACCGACGGCAGCCCGCATTCGGCCTGGATGGTGTCGTCGTAGGCGGTGAGATCGGCGTCGCGACCGCGGCGGCCGTAGCCGTAGCAGTTGGTGTAGACGATCGACGGATTCAGCTCCGCCACCGCGTCATAGCCGAAACCGAGCCGGTCGATGGCCGAGGCGCGCATGGAGTGGATGAACACATCCGCGTCCGCGACGAGTTCGCGCAGAGCCGCGGCGCCGTCCTCGGATCTCAGATCGAGCACCACGCTGCGTTTGCCCCGGTTGACGTTGACGAAGACGCCGGCCATGCCGCGTTCGGGGCCCACCGAGATGAAGCGGGTGTTGTCCCCGGCGGGAGGTTCGATCTTGATGATGTCCGCGCCCATATCGGCCATGATCTGCGTGCAGTAGGGGCCCATGACCATCGCCGTCAGGTCGATGACACGGATTCCGGACAGCGGGCCTGTATGTTTCATCGCCACGTCCTCTTTTGCGACCTCTCCGGTATCGACACAATTCCCCATCGCGATGGGTACCGTGAGGCTATCTGATGAATCTTTGCAAGGATAGTGATATCAAAGACGCTGTGGACAGTTTCAACGGCGACAGCCCACCGGGCCCGGCCACCCTTCGACCGATCGCCCGGGTGCTCGACGCGGCCCTGCGCGCGAGCCCCGACGCGACGGCCGTCGAAGCCGCCTCCGGCACCCTGACCTACGCCCAACTCGATGAACGGGCCGACCGCGCGGCGGGTGCGCTGTGGTCGCTCGGCGTGCGCCCCGGCGACCGCGTGGCAGCCTGCCTGCCCAACGACCTCGATATCGTGACCGCCTTCCACGGCGCGCAGCGCGTCGGCGCGATCTGGGCGGGCGTCGGCGAGGCGCTCTCGGCTCCCGAACAGCGACATCTGGCCGATCTGTGCGCACCGTCGGTGATCCTCGCCGGGCCGCGCTGCCTGCTGGATACGCCCGAGACCGTCGATTCGGCGCGCTGGTCGGCTCTGACCGAATCGGCCGAACCGTCGCCCGGGCTCGAACTCGATATCGACGCCGCCGCGGGGATCGCCTTCACCAGCGGGACATCCGGCAAACCCAAGGCCGTCGTGCACAGCCAGCGCAATCTGCTGCTGCCCGGCGCGGCGCTCGTCGCCACCCGCGGCTGGGGCCCCGACCTGCGCAAGGGCGACAGTTTCCCGCTCACCATCCTCAATCTGATGGTGCTGTCCACGCTGCTCACGGCCCAGGCGGGCGGATGCGCCGTCATCATGGACCGCCGCGACGTCGAGGGGGTGGCCGAGTGGATCGCCCGTCATCGCGTCACGGTGTGGAACGGCGCACCGGCCCAGCTCTACGACCTCGCGCGCCGACCCGACCTGGATCTCAGCTCCCTGCGAGAAGTGTGGAGCGGCGGCAGCGATACCCCAGACTCGGTGCGCAGGGACTTCGCCGCCACGCACGGACCGGTCCCCCGCGTCACCTACGGTCTGACCGAAGCGCCGACCGTCGTCTCGATCGACCGGCCTGGCGACGACTGGTCGCCGGGCACCAGCGGTCTGGTGCTGCCGCAGTACGACGTCGCCGCCTACGACGACGATGACCGCCGCCTGCCGCCCGGATCGCTCGGCGAGCTCAAACTCGCGCCGGCGACCGCCGGACCGTGGGCCGGACTGTGGACACCGATGCTCGGCTATTGGGAGGATGGTCGCGTGCGGCCCCCCGAACCCGGTCCGATTCCGACCGGCGATATCGGCACCGTCGACGCCGAGGGCATGCTGTCGGTGCTGGATCGCAAGAAGATGGTCATCATTCGCGGCGGCGCGAATGTCTACCCGCTCGAGGTGGAGCGGGTCATCGGGACGCATCCGGACGTGACCAAGGTCGCGGTCTGCGCGGTCCCCGACGAACGGCTCGGCCAGAAGGTCGCGGCGGTTATCGAAAGTGTCGTTCCCACAGTGGATTTCGATGAACTCGCGGCGCTGTGCAAACGGGAGCTCGCCGGATACAAGGTGCCCGAGATCTGGGCGAGGGTCGACGCGCTTCCCGTGAACGCCATGGGCAAGGTGGAGCGCACCCGTCTCGCCGAACTCGCCGTGCCCGCAGGCGGCCCGAACACGGAGGTCGGACAGTGACACTGCCCCGCGAACACGCGACGAGACTGTTCGACCTGGACGGCAGGGTGGCCATCGTGACCGGCGCCTCGTCCGGCCTCGGGGTCGCCGTCGCCGAAACCCTCGCCGCACTCGGCGCCAAGGTCGCGGTCGTCGCACGACGCGAAGACCGGCTGAACGAACTCGCGAAGCGGATCGACGGTCACCCCGTCGTCTGCGATCTCGGCGATTCCGCGCAGGTGAGCACCGTGGTTCCGGCGGTGGTCGACGCACTCGGGCCGCCGGAAATCCTGGTCAGCGCGGCGGGTAACCGCTTCACCACCGAACGTGCCGAATCCGAACCGCTCGACGCGGTACACCGGACACTCGGCTTGAATCTGATCGCCCCGTTCCTGCTCGCGCAGGCGGTGTTCCCGTATATGCGCGACGTGGGGCGCGGGTCGATCGTGAATATCTCCTCGATCAGCGGCAGGGTGGGCGTACCCGGCATTCCCCAGGCCTCCTACGCCGCCAGCAAATCGGGGCTGTCCGGCCTCACTGCCGAGCTGGCGGTGCAGTGGGCGCGGCATTCGATCCGGGTGAATACGGTGGCGCCGGGATTCTTCCGTAGCGAAATCACCGACAGCCTCTACGACAGCGAACGCGGCGCGGATTATCTGCGCCGCAACACCCCCCTGCCGACCGAGGGGACAGCCGATGACATCGTCGGCGCGGTCACCTGGCTGGCGGGGGACGCGGCCCGCTACGTCACAGGTCAGACCATCGTCGTGGACGGCGGCTGGACGACCCGCTGACCTGTGCTCTTGTCCCCGGCGAGAGCCGGTTGACAACCCCGAACCACTAATGGAAATATTATTGTCCCAAGTGGAGAATCTAATTCTCGTATGACGAAAATTGATATGCGAGATCCGGAAGTCCAAGGGCGAGGAAGGAATCCGCTCCGAATGTTTGCGGCAATACTTATCGAAAAGGGCGACGAGGGAACGAAAGTCGCGCTGACGAATGTGGACGAAGCGGCGCTCCCCGAGGGCGATGTCACCGTCGAGGTGGCGTACTCGACCCTCAACTACAAGGACGCCCTCGCCATCACCGGCTCGTCGCCGGTCGTGCGCTCGTTCCCGATGGTGCCCGGCATCGATCTCGCCGGCGTCGTCACCGACAGCGCGCATCCGGACTATTCGGTGGGCGACGAAGTCGTCCTCAACGGCTGGGGCGTCGGCGAGACCCATTGGGGCGGCCTCGCCCAGAAGGCCAGACTGAAGGGTGACTGGCTGATCCCCAAGCCCGCCGAATTCACCGCACGCCAGGCGATGTCGATCGGCACCGCGGGCTACACCGCGAGCCTGTGCGTCGAGGCGCTGCTGCGCTACGGGGTCGAGCCCGACCAGGGTGAGATCCTGGTGACCGGCGCGACCGGCGGCGTCGGCAGCATCGCGATCGCGCTGCTGACCAAGGCCGGTTTCAGCGTGGCCGCCGCCACCGGCAAGACCTCCGAGACCGAATACCTCCAGAAACTGGGGGCAGGCACGGTCGTGGATCGCGCCGAACTGGCCGAACGCGGCAAGCCCTTGCAGAAAGAGCGCTGGGCGGGCGTCGTCGACACCGCCGGTAGCTACACCCTGGCCAACGCCGCCGCCCAGACCCGCTACGGCGGCGCCATCGCGGCCTGTGGCCTGGCGCAGGGTATGGATTTCCCGGCCACCGTCGCCCCGTTCATCCTGCGTGGCGTGTCGCTGCTGGGCATCGATAGCGTGATGGCGCCCAAACCGCGCCGCATCGAGGCATGGGCCAGACTCGCCCGCGACCTCGACCCGGCGGCCCTGGAATCCATCGCCGAGGAAGTCGGTCTCGGCGAGGCCATCGCCGAAGCAAGCAGGCTCATCGACGGCACCGTGCGCGGTCGCATCGTCGTCGACGTGAATCGTTGATCAGGAGTTATTCGTGGCAACCCCGAGAAAAGCCGCCGCACCCGCGGCGAAAGCCGCACCCGCGGCGAAAGCCGCGC
The DNA here is from genome assembly GCF_040606855.1 of Nocardia sp. NPDC005366. NCBI lineage: Bacteria > Bacillati > Actinomycetota > Actinomycetes > Mycobacteriales > Nocardiaceae > Nocardia > Nocardia sp. NPDC005366. Next base: position 12,920 of record NZ_JBEXFQ010000065.1, on the reverse strand, counting down.
CCGCGGCGAAGACTGCCCGCGCGGCAAAAGCACCCGCGGCGAAGACAACACCCGCGGAACCGACCGTGGAACTCGATCTGTCCGACGTAGACCACCGGGTCGGCAAACCGATCGGCGGCGGCCAGCTGTGGGATCCGTGCAGCACCTCCGATATCCGTCGCTGGGTGATGGCGATGGACTATCCCAATCCCCTGCACTGGGATCAGGAATTCGCCAAGGCGTCCCGCTACGGTGGGCTGATCGCCCCCCAATCCATCGCCGTCGGACTGGATTACGGACACGGCGCGGCACCCGCGTGTGTCGGCCACATCCCCGGCAGTCACCTGATCTTCGGCGGCGAGGAGTGGTGGTTCTACGGCACTCCGGTGCGTCCCGGTGACACGTTGTTCCAGGAGCGGCGTTTCCACGACTACAAGGTCGCGGAGACGAAATTCGCCGGGCCGACGATGTTCTCGCGCGGCGACACCACTCACCGCAACCAGAACGGCGCGCTCGTCGCCCGCGAGCGCTCGACCGCCATCCGCTACCTCGCCGAGGAAGCGACCAAGCGCGGCATGTACGACAACCAGGTCGGCGAGGTCAAGCGCTGGACGGCCGAGGAACTGGCCGAGGTCGACGCGCTGCGCACCGAGTGGCTGCATTCCAATCGTCTCGGCGTCTCACCGCATTTCGACGAGGTGAAGGTCGGCGACAAGCTGCCGCGCCGGGTCATCGGCCCGCATTCCATCGCGAGTTTCACCACCGAGTACCGCGCCTTCCTGTTCAATATCTGGGGCACCTTCCATTGGACCGCGCCCGAAGGTATCGACGATCCGTGGGTGTACCAGGATCCGGGGTGGACCGAGGGATTCGGCTTCGACGAAGAGGGCGCCAAGATCGATCCGCGGCTGCGCGACGGTCTCTACGTCGGCCCCTCGCGCGGCCATATCGACAACGACAAGGCCGGCGCGGTCGGCATGGCGCGGGCCTACGGCTACGGCGCGACCATGGGCGCCTGGTGCACCGACTACCTGGCCTACTGGGCGGGTAACGACGGCATGGTTCGCCACACCAAGGCCGATTTCCGGCTTCCCGCGTTCGAGGGCGACGTGACCTATTTCGACGCCGAGATCATCGGCAAGGAAGCCCAATCGGTCTGGGGTGTGCCGCTGGTCCAGGTGGAACTCAAACTCACCGACCAGAATTCCGGCACGCTCGTGAAGTGCACCGCCGAGGTCGAATTGCCCTTCTGACGGGCAGAAGGAACGGGGAAGGTCGACAATGACCACCGAAACCAAGGAAGTATCCCTGCCGTCGACGGCAGTGGTATCCGGCCCGCCGCTCGCCGACGAGCCGGGCCTAGGCACCCTCACGCTGCCCGGCTTCCTCCGCGAGGTGACCCGGCAGTTCGGCAGTCGTGAAGCACTCGTCTTCCACGACGACGCCGGTGTCACCCGCTGGACCTACGACGAGCTGTGGGAACGCTCCGTCGCGGTGGCGCGGGCGCTACGCGCCTGCGGCGTCGGCAAGGACAGCCGCGTCGGCGTGCTGATGACGAATCGGCCCGAATGGCTGGCGGCCGTCTTCGGCGCGTCGCTGGCGGGCGGCGTGGCCGTCGCCCTCAGCACCTTCTCCACCCCGGCGGAGTTGGAGCATCTGCTCCAACTCTCCGGAGTCTCGGTGCTGCTGTTCGAACGCACCGTGGCGAGAAGGGATTTCGCGGCGGTGCTGACCGAACTGGAACCGGCCATCGCCACGGCGGGGCCCGGCGAGGTGCAGTCCGCGACCTACCCGTTCCTGCGTCACCTCGCCGTCGTCGGCGAGCCGGTGCCGGGCAGCGCGATCGACGATTGGGACACCTTCGTCGCACGGGGGCAGAGCCAACCGGTCGAACTGATCGAGACCAGCGCCGCGACGGTGAACCCGAGCGATACCGCGGTGCTGTTCTTCTCCTCCGGCACCACGAGCAAACCCAAGGGCATCCGCAGCGCGCATCGGGGCGTCACGATCCAGATGTGGCGATTCCGAAGGATGTTCGGTTTCGGCCCCGAGGACAATGTGCGCTGCTGGACCGCCAACGGCTTCTTCTGGTCCGGCAACTTCGGCCAGGCCCTCGGCTCCACCCTCGCCGCCGGTGGATCGCTGGTCCTCCAGTCGACCTTCGACGGCGCGGCGGCGCTGGAGTTGATGCAGTCCGAACGGGTGAATTTCCCGGTCGCGTGGCCGCATCAGTGGGCGCAGTTGGAAGGTGCGCCCAACTGGGCCGCGGTGGATCTGAGCAGTCTGCGATTCGTCGACCGCAACTACCCCGCCGCGCGTCACCCCACCGTGTCGACCACGTGGACCGAGCCCGGACACGCCTACGGCAATACCGAAACCTTCACCATCACCACGTGTTACCCCGCCAACACCCCCGACGAGGTGATCGCGGGCAGCAGCGGCGAGCCGTTGCCTGGCAATACGATCAAAATCGTCGACCCGCTCACCGGTCTGGTGCTGACACGCGGAGAACGCGGCGAGATCTGCGTCAAGGGCCCGACATTGATGCTCGGCTACGTCGGCATCCCGCTGGACGAGACCTTGGACGAGGACGGCTACTTCCACACCGGCGACGGTGGCTACCTCGATGATATCGGCAGGCTCTACTGGGAGGGGCGACTCACCGACATCATCAAGACCGGCGGCGCGAATGTCTCCCCGCTCGAGGTGGATGAGGATCTCAACCGCTATCCGGGTGTGAAGGTCGGACGCACCGTCGGCGTGCCGCACGACACCCTCGGCGAAGTCGTGGTGGCCTGCGTCGTGCCGCACGCGGACGCGAAACTCGACGGTGACGAGATTCGGGCCTTCCTGCGCGAACGGCTCGCCAGTTACAAGGTGCCACGGCACGTGTTGTTCTTCGACGAGGAGGACATCGCGACGACCGGGAGCGCGAAGATCAAATCGAGTGACCTGCGGGAACTCGCCGCGCAGCGGCTGGAAGCCTAGCCGCGCAACGGGCCCCCGGCACGGCCGCGGGGTGAGTCCGGCGCCGACAACGGCGTTGGGGCCGGATACTCGCCGTGACCGTGTACGTGCAGCGGATCGGATAGCGACAACGGCGTCGCCTTCCGGTCGCTCCACACGTCACGGCGGCGCCCGTCACGTGACACGAGTTGGAAGCCCCGGTTCAGAACTCGTCGGTGTGGTGTTCGATTCGGCGCCCGAGTCGGGTGGCGAATTCACGGGTGCGCGGCGCGCGAGGACCTTCCGGTGGCAGATGCGCCAGCCCTGCGGTTCCCGGCGGAGCGTGTCCTCGTAGACGACAGTCCCGCTCGTCCCGTCCGCATTGACCGCCAGCCCCTTGGATCGCGCCCGCACCCGGTCGCCATCGTGTGCGACCAGAACGATATTGGTGACGTGATGCCCCAGCGGCTGGGCCGGGTCGTCCTGTTTGTCGCGAGCCATTTTCTGTAGCGCCGCGATGCCGCGGGTCGTGCCGAGCCCGAAGTCTTCCAGGTCCAGCACCAGATCGTCGCTGTAGAGCTCGCCCCACCGATCCCATTCGCGGTCGTCGGCCACATGTCCGTGCAGCGCGATCGTCTCGTGAATCGCGATTCGATCCGCCGCGGTGATGTCCAGCATTCGATCGCCTCTCTCATAAGTGGGGAACTCCCCGTTTAGCTGCCGTTAGACTAACCGGGGGATTCCCCGTTTCGCAAGGAGAAAGATGGCCGACCGACCACGTCGCGCCGATGGGCGCCGCAACTACGAGCTGGTGCTGTCGGCCGCGAGGGAGGTATTCGACGAGCTCGGCGTGACCGCCCCGCTGGACGAGATCGCCCGGCGCGCCGGGGTCGGGAATGCGACGATGTACCGCCATTTCCCCACCCGCCGCGACATGGTTATCGCCGTCTACGCCGAGGAGGTCACCGCGCTGGGCGAGCTGGGCCGGAGCTTGCTCGACGATCCATCGCCCGCCGATGCGCTGTTCACCTGGCTGCGGGCGTTCATCGCGCACATATCAACGAAAACCCAACTACCCCTGTCTATTCCGGACGACGAGGCCGGGCAGCGGTCCGCGCTGTACCGGGAATGGCACGACACGATGCACACCGCCGCGGCCGACCTGCTGCGCCGGGCACAGGAAGCGGGCGCGATCAAGGCCGACCTCGACGTGGCCGACCTGCTCGCCGCGGCCAACGGCATCGGACACGCCGCGTCCGACGCCCCCCAGATCGACCGGTTGCTGGCCATCGTCCGCGACGGCCTCGCGCGTTAGTCGCGAACAGGCGACTCATCGAGCCGGATGAGTCGCGCCCAGGTCAGGGTGATGTCATGGCCGCCGAGGGCTCGTGGTCGTTTTCCGCTCGGAAGCCGGAATATAGCGCCGTGCCAACACCTTGCGGTGTTCGGCGGGCGAACCGAACAGGGACCGATTGAGCGTGGCCCGTTTCAGGTACTGGTGGATCCCGCTCTCCCAGGTGTACCCGATACCACCGTGCAACTGCATCGCCTTACCCGCGACTTCCACGCCGGCGGCCCCGGTGAACGCCTTGGCCATCGACGCCGCCGCGCTCGCATCGGGCGCGTCTGCCACGTGGGCGCGGACCGCCGCCGCCACCAACCGCCTGGCGACCGTCACCTGAACCAGCATGTCGGCGCAGGCATGTTTGACCGCCTGGAACGATCCGACAGGACGGCCGAATTGTTCTCGCACCCGGACATAGTCGACGGTCGCGTCCAACATCGCCTCACTGAGCCCGAGGCTGTCGCAGGCCAGCGCGACGGCGGCTCGGTCATGCAGTCGCCGCAGGGCGTGCGCACCGTCGCCGGAGAAATGCCACACCGACTCCGGCGTGATCGGCATTCCGTCGACGGCCACCCGCCCGAAGACGCGCGTATCGTCGACCACCGGCTGCTCGGTCACGATCGCCGCCGGTTCGACCGCCGCCACCATGACCGCCGCCACCACGATCGTGCCGTCGGGCATCGTCGCGGGTATCAGCAACCGGTCGGCAGCGGGAGCATCGAGTACGAAGTCGGCATTGCCGTACAGGCGCAGACCGCCGTCGCCGTCGACGAGCCGGAATTCCGGCGCCGAAGCGGTATCGGTCGCCGAGGACGATGCCCACTCCCCCGCCAGGACGAGGATCGGCGTCGACAAGCCCGCGACGGCGTCGCGAAAGAGCGTGTCCCGTCCCGGATTCGGGCTCAACAGGCCGAGCGTCCCGAGTCCGAGTGCCGCCACGGCGGGATAGGGGCCGTACGCCGCCGCACGACCGATTTCCCGCAGCAGCACCGCGACTTCCGCGAAAGTGGCGTCGGCTCCGTCGAATTCGGCGGGCGCCTCCAGCCCCAGCCATCCGGAGCGGGCGATCAGCGACCAGTCGATCGCGGTCTCCCGACCCGCCTTGCCGAGCAGATCACGTGCCACCGCACGCAGTTCGTCGTGGATTTCGGCGAATTCGTCGCCCGTCGCGAGTTCCTCGCTCATCGCAGCACAGCCCCACTCATCACAGCCCCGTAGGTTCCCTTGGCAGCCCGAGCCCGCGCTCCCCGATGATGGTGCGCTGGATCTCGCTGGTGCCGCCCGGAATCGTCCATTCCCATGAACCGATGAAGTCGAGAACCCACGCCCCCGACTCCCATCCGCCCGACATCGGTTTGCGCAGCACCGTATGCGCGCCGACGCCACCGACTTCGGTGCCGAAATCTGTCATCCGTTGCAGCAGTTCGCTGTAGTACAACTTCACGATGGAGGCGTCCGCGGGGCCCGCGGTGCCAGTGTCGTGCCGCTCGACCAGATCGCTGCACAGCGCGCGCAATCCGGTGATCTCGATATCGAGTGCCACCAGTCGGTCGGCCACCACCGGGTCATCGACCGGGCGTCGTCCGCTCGCGTCGGGGTGCGCGCACGCCTCGACCAGCCACCGGAATCCGGCATTGCCGAGGCGTTCGGCCAGTTCTAGCATGGTCAGTCCGCGTTCGGCCCCGAGCGTCTGCTGAGCAACCTGCCAGCCCGCGTTCTCCGCGCCGATCACATTCTGGGCGGGGATAGGCACATCGTCGAGGAAGATCTCGCAGAAATGCGATTCGCCCGTGGCCTGCCGGATCGGTCGCACCTCTACACCCGGTGTGCGCATATCCATCAGGAAGTACGAGATACCCCGGCGTTTCGGCGCGTCGGGATCGGTGCGCGCCAGCAACAGGCACCAGTCGGCGTATTGCGCACCGCTGGCCCAGACCTTCTGTCCGGTCACCCGGTAGCTGTCGCCGTCGCGGCGGGCGGTGGTGCGCAGCGCCGCGAGATCCGAGCCCGCGCCGGGTTCGGAGAAACCCTGCACCCAGATCTCGCCGTCGAGGATGGCGGGCAGATGCCGCCGCCGCTGTTCCTCGGTACCCGCGGCGAGCAGCGTCGCGGCGGCGTGATGGACGGCGACGAAGGCAAGTACCAGCCGGGGCGCGTCGTGTGCGGCGAGTTCCTGGTACAGCACGACCTGCTCGGGAATCGACATACCGCCGCCGTATTCGCGCGGCCAATGCGGCACCGCGTAGCCCGCGGCGCGCAACTGCTGGAACCAATCCTGTTGGAAACGAACGAATTCCGCCTCGGACGGGCCGGTCTGGGCACGCCGCCAATCGGCGGGGACGTGCTCGCGGCACCACTGCCGCACCTCGGCGCGGAACTCGGCAAGATCACGCCCGGTCATCGCGCGCGCGCCCGCAGTGCCAGCAGTCGCTCCCGGTGTTCGGGGGTCTGCATGCTGACCACCTCCGCGGCGAAACCCGCCTGCATCGGACCGCCGAGCGCCTGCGAGAGATACATATTCACCACGCGCTTGGTGCTCCGCAGCGCCTCCGGCGGCAGCGCGGCCAGCCGTTCGGCGAGCTTTCTCGCCTCCGCGAGCAGTTCGTCCGGCGCGACGGTCCGACTCGCCAACCCCACCTGGACGGCGGTCGCGGCATCGATTCTGTCGCCGGTGTACAGGAATTCGCGGGTGCGCAGAATCGGGGTGAGCAACGGCCAGAACGCCGCGCCGCCGTCGCCGGCGACCAAGCCGACCGCGACGTGGGGATCGGCCAGGTAGGCCCGCTCCGACATCAGCACGACGTCACAGAGCACCGCCATACTGGCGCCGAGCCCCATGGCCGCGCCGTTGACCGCGGCGATCACCGGCAGCGGGAAACGCAGCATCTCCTCGATGATCTGCGCACCCTCGCGGATACTTTCGTCCCGCGCGACCGGATCATCGAGGAAGGAGGTGATCCAGTCCAGGTCGCCGCCCGCGCTGAAGGCACGGCCCGCGCCGGTGAGGATCACCACCCTGGCCTCCTGGTCGGCGGCCAATTGCCGCCAGACCTCGGCCATCGCCCGATGCAGATCGGCGTTGACGGCGTTCAGTTCGTCGGGCCGGTTGAAGATGACGGTGCGGACCGGTCCATCGGATTCCACGGTCAGCACCGCGGGCAGGTCGTAACCCATACGACTCACACTCCCCCGATGTCGATGAAAAGGCCCGCCGGTCCGCGACGGCCCATCAGACCGGTCATCGCCTCGTCGGTGCCGATCTGGGCGAAGGGCAGTCGCCGCAGCGGAAGGCTGTAGCGCGACAGCCACGACAGCGGCGCCTCATCGCAGAAGCCGAGGGCGCCGTGCAATTGGTGCGCGATCCGGAAAACGGTGTCGGCCGCCTCCAGAATCGCCGAGCGCAATGCCAGCGCGTCGACGAGCGCGTCGTCGCGACCGGCCTGGATGCTCCACAGCGCGTACCTGGCGAGCATATCGACGCCGCGCCGGTCCACCTCGGCATCGGTCAGCTGGAACTGCACCGATTGGAATTCCGCCAACGGCTTGCCGAATTGCTCACGGACCAGTACATGTTCGCGGGCCAGTTCCACCGCCCGGTCCAGCATGCCGAGCAGGGTCCAGCACGGCAGTACCAGCGCGAGCGCCACATCGGCGGCGCCATCGGTGTCCACCGGCCGCACCCGCAATCCCGCCACGAACGCGGATTCGCGCGCGGACACGGCGGAAGGCAGCACGGTGACATCGCCGCGCGCGCCGTCCAGCGTCACCGCGGCCCAGCGCAGATCGACGTCGGCCAGTGCGGCGGCGGGTTCGGCGCCGGCGACAACGACGATTCCGTCGACATTCATATCGACGGGACGGGCCAGCCGCTCCGCGACCGGATACGGCGTCGCCCAGTAGCCCGCGCTGCGGCACAGCGCGGCGGCGGCCTCCAGCTCCTCCGGATCGCGGCGCGGTTCCAGATCCCACGCGCCGAGCGCACCGAGCACCGGCGCGACGAGATCGTGTCTGCCCCGGGGTTCCCGTTCGGCGGCCTGGACAAGTTCGTCGCCGCCGGCCGCGCGCAACGCGCGCAATGCCTGCCTGCCGAATTCCTGGGCCTCATCGCAGAGTTCGATGGTCATGGCATGCCCATCCGAGGGAAACGGCGCGGTCGTCATGCGGCCTCCCCGGCCCGGCGCGGCGCGCTCAGCAGCGAACGCGCCAGCAGAATCTTCTGCATCTCGATACTTCCGGAGGCGACGGTCGCCGCGTTCGCGTAACGCCAGTGATCGTCGACCGCGCGCCGGAACAGCCGTTGCGACTCCCCCTCGTTCGGCACGAACGCGGCCAGTTCGGTGAGCACGCTCGCGCTCTCCTGATCGAGCCGGGTCACCGCGATGCGGTAGGCCGCGGCGTCCGCTGGGGCAACCCGGCCGGTGCTCTGCATCGACACCACCTGGTAGGCGAGCAATCTGGCGCGTCTGGCGCGAACCAGGGTCCGCGACCAGCGCGTGCGCAATTCCGAGGGCAGCGTCTCCCACCGGTCCCCGAGAATCTCGGGCGCGGCGGAGAGCAGCCGGTCGCAGCGGGCGTAGCGGGCGATGCCGACCCGTTCGAAGGCGAGCACCTCCTGCACCACCGACCAGCCCTCGTCCACGTGGCCGAGGACGTCCGCCTCGGTCGCGCGGACTCCGTCGAAGAAGACTTCGTTGAGATGATGCGGCCCGAGCATGGATTTGATCGGTCTCACCTCGATGCGCGGATCGGACATCGGCAGCAGGAAAACCGTCAGCCCCTGCTGTTTGCGCCCCTTCGTCGAGGTGCGCGCGAGCAGGAAACACCACTGCGCCATGGTGGCGTAGGAGGTCCAGATCTTCTGCCCGGAAATGCGCCAGCCGTCGCCGTCACGGCGCGCGGCGGTGCGCAACGAGGCGAGATCGGACCCCGAGTCCGGCTCGCTGAATCCCTGGCACCAGATCACCTCGCCGCGTGCGATCGGCGGTAGGTGCTTGCGCTGTTGATCGGCCGTCCCGTGCCGCATCAGCGTCGGGCCGACCCAGTTGACACCCATGTACTGTGCGCCGCGCGGTTCGTGGTGTGCCCACATCTCCTCGCGAACAACGGTCTGTTCCCACACCGACGCGCCGCCACCGCCGAACTCCTCCGGCCAGGCCGCGCAGAGCAGTCCGTGTTCGGCCAGTACCCCGCAGAAACGCTGGGCTACGGCCAGATCCGAAGGATTGTCGGTGAATGCGCCGAGATAGTCGGCGGGGACCTCCTCGGCAATCAGCCGCCGCAGTTCGCTCCGGAGCTCCGCGGCGGACCCACCCATCGTGAAGTCCATGTCGCGCACAGTACTTCAATCCTCATAAGGATAGCAATATTTGAATGGTCAGCCTCTTGATGACTAGACTGCCGCCATGACGGATACGGCCACTCGCGCGCGGACGAAGCGGACGATCTCGCGACGGTCCGCATGACCACGGCCAAACGCGGCCGGGTGCCGCAGCGCCGCATCGCCGAAACCGTCGCCGCCGAGCTACGCACGCGCATCCTGGCGGGAGACGAGAACTATCGACTCCCCACCCAGGACCAGCTGGTGCAGGATTTCGGCGTCAGCTACCCCTCGATCCGCGAGGCGCTGCGCATCCTGGAGACAGAAGGCCTGGTCACGGTTCGGCGTGGCAATGTCGGCGGCGCCGAAGTGCACCGCCCCGACGCGACATCGGCAGCGTATCACCTCGGGCTCGCGCTCCAGGGCGCTCGCGTCACCCTCGGCGATCTCGCGGCGGGGCTGCGAATGCTGGAACCGCTGTGCGCGGCCGAATGCGCCGAACGTCCCGATCGCGCGGAGACAGTGGTCCCCGCGCTCACCGAAAACGTCGAGAAATCCGCCGAACTCGCGGCCGACGGCGTCGCCTTCACCCACACCGCCCGCGAATTCCACGACCTCATCGTCCAGTACACCCCCAATCTCACCGTCCGCTACGTGGTCAGCACGCTCGTCACGCTGTGGTCGGCGCAGGAGGAGGCGTGGGCGGAGGCGCTGACCAGGCGCGGTGAGTATCCGTCGGAGGAAGAGGCCGCGGCGGTCGTACGCACGCATCAGCGCATCGTCGGCGAAATCGCGGCGGGCCGGGCCGCCGAGGCCGAGCGCCTGTACCGCACCCACCTGGCCGCGACCCAGGCGCTTGTCCTCGAACGCTTCGACGACGGCGTGGTCAACGCCTCGTCGGCGGGCGCTCGCCTGGCCGCGCACTCCGGGCTTCGTTCCCGGATCTGAGCACGCGGCGGCATCGCCGTCGCGAAATACGCGGGCACCCCGGCTGAAGTCGCGTTTTCATTGCCGCGCGGCACTGAACGGCCTAGGATAATGCTGTTCTCACTCCAGTGAATGCCCATTTCCACCGGGGCTAGAGCGTCAGGTCTGATAGACCTCGGCGAGGCCCGGGCATATCGCGAACGAGTCGGCCCGCGCGCCCCCGCGTCGGCCATCGACTTCGAGCGGCTAACTGGCTGGGGCACAAGATATTTCAATATCCGAGCGATGCCGACCGAGCCGGGATTCCTACCCCGTTCGCACGGCCGCTTCGCGCCGGTCCGGCGCACCACCGCCCCGCTGCGGCAAACTACTCAGTGGTAAGCAATCGTTCAAGTATTGCTATCCTTGTGAGGATTGAAGTAGCGTGACCCACGACACGCGGCCTGCACTATGCCCCGATCGGATTCCCGCCCCACGGCGCCGCCGGGTCCGGGCAGCGCCGCGACGCGAATATCGACTTCTCACCTGCATCGGAGGGCCCCACCTTGACTCGAGGGGCGCGTTACAGCAGCACCACGTCCATCACCACCGCGGAGGGGGTGACCATCGAACGGCTCACGCCGCCGAGCCGATTGTTCGGCGCCAACGGCCTGCGCACCGGACTGGACAATCGCATCTACGTGGCCCAGGTGGCCGGTAGCCAGATCAGCGCACTCGATGTCACCACCGGCGACCTCGAGACCGTCAGCGCCAAGGGCAGCGACATCATCGCCCCCGATGACCTGGCCTTCGATCCCGAGGGCAATCTCATCGCCACCGAGTACATGGACGCGCGAGTCAGCATGCGCGGCAAAGACGGCAGTACCCGCGTGATCCGCGACGATCTGCCCGGCGCCAACGGCATCACCGTGCACAACGGCAGGCTGTTCGTCAACGAATGCCGCGTCGGCGGTCGCCTCATGGAGGTGCCGCTCGACGGCAGCGCGCCGCGCGTTCTGCAGGACAACCTGCCCATGCCCAATGCCATGGAGGTCGGCCCCGACGGTCTCCTCTACTACCCGGTCATGGGCACCAACGACATCTGGCGCATCAATCCCGACGGCGGCGAGCCCGAACGCGTCGTCGGCGATCTCGGCGTGCCCGACTCGGTCAAGTTCGACTCCGAAGGCTTCATCGTCTCCACCCAGGTGGCCAGCGGTCAGGTGCTGCGCATCGATCCGCGCACCGGCGACCGCACGGTGCTGGCGAGCCTGGCTCCCGGCCTGGACAACTGCACCTTCGTCGGCAACCGACTGTTCGTCTCCAGCTTCACCGGCGAGATCACCGAAATCCTCAGCGGCGGCGAGACCAGGGAAGTCCTGGAGGGCGGCCTGATGTGGCCGCTGGACCTGACCGTTGGCTACGACGGCAATCTCTACCTCGCCGACGGCACCTACTTCTACACCGTGCGCGACGGCAAGCTGGAAATCCTGGCCTCGCTGTTCAGCCCGGGAACCCCCGGTTACGTGCGCGGCGTCACCGCGGTCGGCCCGAACGAGTTCGTCGTCACCAGCTCCAACGGTGAGATCTCCTACCACCGCCCCGGCCCCGAGGCCGAAACCGAGGTCGTGGCCGAAGGTTTCGATCAGCTGTACGGTGTCGCGGTCGCCGCGGACAAGACGATCGTCGCCGCGGAACTCGGCGCGGGCCGTGTGCTGTCGATCAAGTCGGGCAAGACCGAGGTGCTCGCCTCCGGGCTCAACGCCCCGATCGGCGTCGCGTTCGGCCCGGACGATTCCGTTCTCGTCTCCGAATCCGGGGCCGGGCGCATCGTCTCGATCAGCGGCAACGGGGTCGACACAGTGGTGGACGGACTGGAGACGCCGCACGGAATCCTGGTGCGCGGCAAGCAATTGCTCATCGTCGACGTCGGTCTCAAGGCACTGATCAGCTTCAATCTCGAGACCAAGGTGCGCCAGACGCTCGCCGCCGAACTCCCGGTCGGCGTGCCTCCCGGCGTCGTCGCCAAACCGCTGCGCGGCACTCCCCCGTTCTCGGGCCCCATGGGCCCCTTCGCCGGCATCGCCGCCGGACCGGACGGCGCCGTCTACATCTCGGCCGACGCCGAGGGCAGCGTGCTGGTCATGCGCGAGGAGGCCTGAGCCTGCTATGACCGACGACGGCCTCACACTCGATTTCGGACTGAACGGACGCATCGTCATCGTCGCGGGCGCGGGCGGTGGCGGTATCGGCACCGCGGTGACCCGCATGATCGCCAGGGCGGGCGCCACCGTCATCGCGGTGAGCCGGTCGCCGGAGAATCTCGGCAAACATATCGAACCACTTGCCGCGGAGGGTCTTTCGGTTCTCCCCGTGTCGGCCGACGTCGGCACCGACGAGTTCGTAGCCGGCAGGGCGGTTCAACAA
>NZ_JBEXFQ010000064.1:0-20744 GCF_040606855.1 Nocardia sp. NPDC005366 | reverse complement strand
TGAACGCCTTCCAGATCGCCTTCGAAGGCCGCCTGACCCCCACCAACCACTGAACGAGTTCAACAACCAAGATCAGCCGTTAACTGGACAGACCCGGCCAGCCATCGGTGGCCGGTCAGAGGTTCTTTCGTGTGCGGTTGGACAGGATCTCGTCGAAGAAGTCGGTGAGGGTGCTTCGGGCGATGTGTTCGTGTTGGAGTTCGTGTCCGCCGAAGCGGTAGACCTCATATCCGGTTGTCGTTTGCCACCGTCGTGGGACCACCACGTTGCCAGTCGTGGGACCACCGAAAGCAGTACAGAAGTGGAACGGGTTATCGCGCTGTTGATTGGCGGACGCCGCGTTCCCGAATGGCCAACATGCGGCGTGAGCGGGTATTCGTGCGAACTGTCGAGTCGGTTACTGTCGGCCGCGTGGATCTGCAGCCCCTCATCGATTCGTCCGAGCGGCTCACGCGTCGGGCCGAGTGGTTCATTTCGACGCAGTGTGTTCGTGGTGAATGTCCACGGTTGGAGGAGTATCGGGACCGGTGGTTCGAAATCGGGATTCCCGCAATGCAGGTCGATCGGGTCGTCGAGTTTCAGCGGCGGTGGGGTGGGCTGGTCCTGCCGCCGTCTCAGGACTATGAGGGCGGGCCTAAGATGCTGTACGCCGAGATGCCCGTCGACGCGGTCGAACGGGTCGGGTGGTTCGATGCGGGGACGCAGCGAGTATCGATGGCCTACTCGTTCTCAATCGGTCCCGCAGGAGAATTCGGTATCGACGGAGAGCGGTGGGTGCCGTTGCACGCGAGCATCGAAGGATGGATCGAAGCGCTTGCGCTAGCCCATCATGCGTCCTCCTACGCCCCGCGGATCAGCACGCTTCGCGGTGATGCGATCGACGAACTGCGGTTTAGCACCTTCGAACCCGTGACCGAGGTGCGCGGCCTGGCCGACACCTGGTGGCGAGGCCCGGATTCGCTGATCGCGATCCATACGGGAGTGGCCGAATGCTTCGACGCGCCACGGTTCCGCGTCGCCCGCGTCTACAGTGGTCTCGACGAATGGGGACTGACCGGAGGATGACGGTGGTCGTGCCGCGCGACCGCCACCGCGGATGCATCTGCACATCGGCATAGGTCGGCACGCGCTTGCAGGTACCGGTCGCGGTTCTACTCGATCTCGTAGCCATTGGCGATGTTGTTGAGCGCGAAGTCGACGTCCTTTAGGGCGCGCTGGATGGCTTCCTCTGACGTCGCAGGGCGGCGTGGTGTGGCCGCCCTGCCCTCACACGATGTTCACGTCGTCGAGAAATCGGACGGCATAATCCGCGTCACCGCGGATCCGTACGTCTCGATCACGCCAGGAGACGCGGCCTGTCGCCCATTCCGGGAATTCGCCGGACCAGCCCTCGATGGTCGCGGCCGCTGGACCGTTGGAGTGGCCTGCACTGATCGAACCACCAGGATGAACCCGCCAGATGCCGCCGCCCGGGCCACCCAGCACGATATCGAGCGGGTAAGAGAGCCAATGGGTTTCGGCGGATTCGAGTTGGTTGCTCAATACCGCGAACATCCAATCGAGCACACCGGCCATTCGGGCCGGGTCGGTCTCCGGGATCCGGCGATCCAATGCCGGAGCGATGTCGAATCGCAGATGGGTGTGGTGGTCGAACAGCATCGCGCCGGACAACAACATTCCAGCGGGGAAACGGCCCAGTTCGCCGAGAGGCAACGGCAGCCGGCCCAGGGGGGTGCGGGCCAGCGCTGTCGAGACGGTCGCCAAACACCGGCTCCACGTCTTGTACTCGGCGAACACACGCGCAGATGGCCACTCGCGGCGCTGATCGACGAATAGGTCATTGGTCCTCTCGATGTCGTCAGTGCGCATGATGGTCAGCAGTGCCGGAGTGAAGACTGCCCGGCAGCCGGAACCCAGATGCGCCACCACGTCGTGGACCCGCCAGCCCGCCGCCCGGCTCGGGATCCGCCACTCAGCCTCGTCGAGTTCGCCGCAGAAGAGCACCATGTCAGCGCGTTCACGGCGCAGGGCGGCTGCCAGTTCAGGCGTTTTCATAGTCGAATCCTCCTAGCCGTCATGCATTCGGGAAGCACCCCGGATACCACTCCTGTTCCTGCTTGATCGCGCCCGGCGTGATGTGGTCACCGTCGAATTTCACCGAAGAATTTTCGCAATTCGCTCCAGCCTTACCGCTCGGGTTGCCCGGCACCGTCGAGGCGCACCAGCCCCACTTGGTGTCGTAGCGGCCTCCGATCGCGGTGCACGCCGCAAGCCGAGGCTGTTCGAACAACTGGTCTGCCTGCGCCTGGCTTGTCGCGGCGGCGGCCGAAGAGATTGCCGCTGATGTGGCCGCCGCGGAGGCGGACACCTGGGAGTCGGCGGCGTTGTCGCACTTCTGGATCGCTTCGTCGGCGATCGCGCGTGCCTGCGGCGGCGGGGCGCCCACGTCATCAGCGAAGTTCTGGTCGTACCATGGGTGTCCGCTGTTGTCGCCGGTCGCCAGGTAGTGCAGGAGCTGCTGGCCGAAGTCGCACTCTTTGTGACGGGCCGCGACCAGACCGTTCGCGGGTCCGGCAGAGGTAGGAGACGCCGGCAAGGTGGATACCGGCACTCCCGGGCAGGCGAAGATCGGGGTGCCCGGTCCACACGCCGGTCCGCTGTTAGAGCTGTGATGCGAGCATCCGGTGATCGCCGCGGCAACCACGAATACGGTGCCGACCAGCACCGCGACACGCAGATTCATTGAATACCCGATCTTTCGAAGGTCGTGCCTGCCCTGGGCCGTGGCTCAGCCTAGCTAGGCCGCCCTCAGTCATAGCGAAACCGCTTGACGTGACTTTTCTCGAAAGCGGACCCCACACCCCAGATACTGCGCGACCAACCGCACATGCTCGGTGCGGGTCTTCGCGCGACGGCCGTAGGAGCCGATCTCGACCGGATCCCGTCATGGTGGTCCTACGTTCACCCGACATGGGTGAACGGAGCTTCCGCCCCCCAGAGAGGGGCGGCGACGCTCCCGCGAGGGAGCCGTGCCCAGAGGGCAGCAAGAAGGCGTCCAGACGGGCGCCTTCAGTGCTTTTTCCGGGAGACCGCCACCGCGCCCTTCCCTTATCGGCGGTCGGAAACGGGATTCGGCAGGTGGAAACAGGAATCGCGTCGGGTGGTCGAGTCGCGGGATATCGTGATGGGCATGGCATCGCATGAGCCCACACCAGCGGTCGGTCCCGCGCTGGTCGCGCCGAGGACCCCGGAAGCGATCCGTGACGCCCTGGTCGGCTCGGAGCGTGCCGAGTTCGAGCGCCGCTACCGCGAGGAGATGACCGCGGCGGCGGAGTCGTTGAACCTGACCGGTGTGCTGGCGGTGCTCGCGGGGTGGCGTGAGATCGCCGACCTCACCCAGCGCCAGGGCGCGGCCGCGCACGAGCGGATGCTCGCGGTGGTGGCCGACCTGCAACAGGGCGAGCCGGTCCCGACTGTCGGCGCCGCCGACGCTCGCGCCGTGATCGCGGCCCGGCTGGCCCGATAACCGCTTGTACTCCTAGGGGCAGACCCACGAAGTCGGGGAATCACTCGCGGCGATGCCGGTCGAGCTGCTGAGGCCCTTCGCCGAGCTGATCGCCTTCCTCGAACTCACTCCCTGGGCCGGTCAGCCGTATCAACCCGGCAATCCCGACGGCAACTTGCGCAAGATGGTCTTCGGCCCGAACAACGAAGCCCTGACGACGTATCTGATCCTCGAGGAACAGCGCCGCGTCGTCACTGAAACGCAACCTGATCGCGGTGCTGCTGGCCTTCTCCACCAACCTCGGACTGACCCGAATGGCCGAGGCATCGGGCATCTCCTCGAGATTCTCGCCTGGACCTCGGAATGGTACGTGCGGGAGGAGACGCTACGCGCGGCGAATCTGACGCTCATCGGCTACCACCAAAGTCTGCCGCTCACAGCTGTTTTCGGTGCGGGCACGCTGTCCTCGAGCGATGGCCAGCGGTTCCCCACTCGCGGCAAGTCGATCACCGCCAGGGCCTTGAGCCGCTACTTCGCCAATGAAGGGCTCAGTACCTATACCCACGTCACCGACCAGCACGCCACCTACGGCACCAAGGTCATCGTCGCCACCAAACGCGAAGCCCACTACGTACTCGACGAAATCCTCGGCAACGCAACCGACCTGCCGATCACCGAACACGCTACCGACACACACGGTGTCACGCTGGTCAACTTCGGGCTGTTCGACCTGCTCGGGATGCAGCTCTCGCCGCGCATCCGAGACCTGGGCCGCATCACCTTGTATCGACCGGGGCCACGCGCCGCCGCCGAGTCACGGTTCCCGCACGCCGGGCCGCTGCTGACACGGAAGTTGAACCTGGATCTGATCGCCGAGCACTACGACGACCTGCTGCGGCTGGCCGGATCGCTGAAGTTCGGACACGCCACCGCGTCCCTGCTGGTCGGCAAGCTGTCCGCATCCGGGCGGCAGAACGCCCTCGCTGCCGCGCTCAAAGAGTACGGATCGCTGCGCCGCACGATCTACGCCGCGAAGTATCTGTCGGATCCGGACTATCGGCGCAAGATCTCCCGCCAGCTCAACAAGGGCGAATCCCTGCACGCCCTGCGCCGCGACTTGCTCTGCGCACGAGGGCATGATCCGCGCCCGGCATCTGGAGTCCCAGACCGAACAGGCGTGGTGCCTGACCTTGGCCACCAACGCCGTGATCGCCTGGACCGCAGAGTATTACGGGCTGGCGGTGGAGCAGATGCGCCGCGCGGGGCGGCGCATCGACGACGAGGTGCTCGCGCACGTCTCGCCCGCACACAGCGAGAACATCAACTTCTTCGGTGCCATTGAGGTCGACATCGACGCCGAACTCGCCCAGCTCGGGCCGACCGGTTACCGCCCGCTGCGTGTGCGCGACACCCTCTTCTGACCTCGACCCGATGCTCATCCGTCGTTCATCAACGGCCTGTACCCAGCCGAGCAGTGCAGCGTTCGGGGCGATCTCATTCATTCACTGCAAAACCTGTTGGCGAACCACAGCGACCACTGTTACCTTTCCGGAGGCCGTGCAAGAGACCGAGGAGGTGGTACCCGTGAACGCAGTATCGACATGGGTGCTCCCCTCGTGGGTCATGGTCGGGCGATAGGTCGTCGTCCGGGAGCGCCGTTCACCAGCACTCCCGAAAGGCACTATCGTGCAATTCCATTCCGAAAACCGCCTCGACGACGACAACGTTCCCGAGCGCGGTGTCACCGCCGGTGACGTCTCCGACCGCCGGTCGCCGTCCTCCGACACCGATCGCACGCCCCTCACGTTCGACGTGATCATTGCCGGATGCGGACCAACTGGTGCGATGCTGGCCGCCGAACTGCGTCTGCACGATGTGCGGGTGCTCCTTCTGGAGAAGGAAACCGAGCCCGCGTCGTTCGTGCGCATCGTCAGCCTGCACATGCGCAGTCTCGAGCTGATGGCGATGCGCGGTCTGCTGGATCGCATTCTCGAACACGGAAGGCGGCGTCCGGTCGGCGGCATCTTCGCCGCCATTCCCAAACCTGCGCCCGAGGGCCTGGATTCCGCGTACGCCTATCTGCTGGGCATCCAGCAGCCGGTCATCGTTCGCCTGCTCGAAGAACATGCGATCGAGAACATCGGCTCGATCCGGTTGTACCGGCCCGATGACGCGGGCGCCTACGGTGAACTGGGGCCGGTGCTGACCCGCCCGATCCGCTGGGATCTCATCGCCCAGCAATACGACCAGATGGTCAAATACGCCACCGCCCTGCGCCTGGGCACCGCGGAATCGGAGTCCATCCTGCGGCGGTTCACCCGTGGCGGCCCGAAACACCCCACCTATCAGGCGCTCGAGGAACTAGGCCGGGCGGTCCGCACAATCTTCGCCTGCGAATACCTGGCATCGGAAGACCTCCGCCGGGAGATCAACAGCGGATTGCAGGTGGTGGAGAACTGGAACTCCGCCAACGGAGTCGTCTTCTACGGCAAGGACTCCCAGCTCACCGGTGCCGACCGTGAGCACGCCGAGGTGTCCATGCTCGCCCTGCACCTGCTGCAATCGGCGCTGGTGCACATCAATACGCTACTGCTACAAGCGGTTTTGGAGGATCCCGAGTTCCACGATCTGGTCGGCGACACCGAACGCCGGGCGATGTCGCCGCTGTTCTGGTCCAACATCAACCCCTACGGACGATTCCGCCTCGACATGAACACTCGCCTGGACCTGGCCCGACCGCCCGCGGCCTAACCGACGACGCCGCGTCGGGGATGTTCTCACATCCGATCGAGATCGCCGGTGGGGCCGATCTCGCTGGGCGGGTCCATATCGGCGATCAGGTCGATTCGGCCGCCCGGGTGCGGGTGGCGGTCGGTGTCTCACCGGTGTGCCGGCGATAGATGCGCCGGAAGGCGGCCGGATCGGCGTAACCCACCGCGCCTGCGATCGCGTCGACGGATTCGCGGGTGGTGGTGAGCAGGGTCGCAGCCTGCCCGACCCGCAGGCGATGCACGTACTCCGTGGGGGACACGCCGAGGCGGTCGCGGATGCGCCGGGCCAGGGTGCGCGGCGAAACCGCTGCGGCCCTGGCCAATTCGTCGAGCGAGAGCTGCCGGTTCAGGTTGGCGTGCACGTGCTGCTGGACCGCACGCACCACCGGGTCGGTGGCCCGTAGATGCTCGAGCACCATGTATCGCGACTGCGACATGCGTGCATCGAGCACCAGATAGCGGGCCACCTGCTCGGCGAGGGCACCGCCGCCGAGGCGGGCGACCAGCGTCAGCAGCAGGTCAGCGTGGGCGAAAGCCGCACCGGCGGTGAGCACTTCGCCGCTGTCGACGACCATGCGATCAGCGCACACGGTGACATCGGGGAAGCGGCGGGCGAACAAGGGAGCCAGCCACCAGGTGGTGGTGGCGGCGCGGCCCGACAGGAGTCCGGTGGCGGCGAGCACGAAGGTGGCCGAGCAGGAAGCGGCCACCGTCGCGCCGGAATCGGCGGCTCGCCGGATGATTTCGACGGCCCGCACCGTTTCGAGCCGGGCCAGCAGTTCGTCGACGCGTGCTTCGCTGGCGGCGGATGGACCCGGTATCACCAGGACGTCGCCGGTTCCGAACTCGACTGAGCCGAGCGGGGTTTCGGTATCGACACCGATGAGTCGCCTGCCACCGGATCGGACCGGTGACCCGTCGAGAGATACGACGCGCTGCCGCAGCAGCCCGCCCGGTATGTCACCGGCGAGTCCGGCGGCCGTGTCGACGACGTCGATTCCCAGGCCGAGCGCACCCTCGAGCACACCGTCCAGGGCGAGGTGGGTGATCATGTGGCGAAATTAGACCGAATAGTGGCGATCTCGTCAATGGCGGTGTGCTGACCTGCTGCGGCAGGGTTTGTGTGTGCAGCAATCTCTCCCGCAGGACTCCCGCGACGATGACCTCGCCGATTTCGCACGCCGGTCGATCACGCTCGACGGGGTCACGCGCACGGTGTATGTCAGCGGCGCCGGACCGGCGGTCATCGTGATGGCAGAAATGCCCGGCATCAGCCCGGATGTGGCTCGTTTCGCCCGCTGGGTGCGTGAAGCCGGGCTCACGGTCTACCTGCCCTCTCTGTTCGGCCGCGACGGCGCCTATCCCGAGGCCGAGGCCGGTGTGGAGGTCTTCAAACGCGCCTGTGTCAGTGCGGAATTCCGGGCCTTCGGCGCGGGCAGATCCAGCCCGGTGGCGGTATGGCTGCGCGCCCTGGCGGTCCTTGCACACGACGAATGCGGCGGTCAGGGCGTCGGCGCGTTGGGTATGTGCTTCACCGGCAATTTCGCGCTCACCATGATGCTCGAGCCCGCGGTGCTGGCGCCGGTGCTGTGCCAGCCGTCGCTGCCGCTGGACGAGCCCGGCGGACTGGAGATCTCGCCCGGCGAGCTGGCGGCGGTGCGGGAGCGGCTCGATCGCGAGGATCTCGTGGTGCGGGCCTATCGTTTCGAGGGTGACCGCTTCTGTACCGAGCAGCGTTTCACCGCCTATGCCGCAGCGCTGGGCCCGCGCTTCGCGTCGCGGGTTCTGCCCGCCGATGCCGCAAATCCCAGTCCGCCGCCGTTCTTCTCACAGATAGTCGGCTGCCAGCACAGTGTGGTCACCGCGCATCTGGTCGATGCGGCGGGCGAGCCGACCGCTGCAGCCCGCGACGAGATCATCACCTTCCTCGTGGCACGGCTCACCGATGCCGAGGTTTCATCGCGGTGACGCGAGGACGAACCACAGTAGGTCGAAGGGACCGACTCCAGTCCATGGGCCCGAATTCGGCGATCATGCCGAGCGCATGCCGGGCGTCCGAGAATGCCCGGCGTTCACCTGTCGAAAAGCAGGTTTCACGCGGGCATCCCTGCCGGTTGGCACCCTATGCTGTGACGCCGAGATAACGATGCAGCGAGGCCTTCGGTATCCCGGTCTTGGCGGCGATCTGGGCCAGGGATTTGCCTTCGCGGCGCAGTAGCCGGGCGTAGTCGATTTTGTCGTCGGGGTGCGCGTTCGGTCGTCCAATGCGGCGGCCCTTGGTCTCGGCGACAGCGCGGGCGTGGGCGGCGCGTTCGGCGGCGAAGGTGCGTTCCATCTCGGCGAACAGCGCCAGCAGCAGGAAGGCGATGCGCCCCATGCCCTCGTCGGCAGTGTTGATGGGCAATGGATCAGCCAGAGACCGTACCCCGATCCCGCGATCGGCCAGGTCGTGCACGAGGTTGAGTACCTCGCGGAGGTTCCTGCCGAGCCGGTCGAGGGTGTAGACGACGATGGTGTCCCCGGAACGTGCGTAGGTCAGCAGCTTGCTCAGGCCGGGGCGATCGACGGTGACGCCGGTCTTCTTGTCCACGAAGATCTGATCGTCCGGAATGCCGGCAGCGGCGAGCGCATCGAGTTGGCGCTCGAGGCTCTGTTTGGTCGTGGACACACGTCCGTAGCCGAGATCGAGACCACCGGTCCGGTGCTGCTGTGTGTTCGACATGGGCGTGACTGTACCGGAAATTGTTGCCGTACTGTCCTTTTGGAACGATATTAGTGGAACGACTTCCGGAACGGTGGGTGTTCCCGTCCGCCCTGTTCGAGTGTCGGCGACAGGGATCGATCGCACTCGATCGACGGTCGTTCCACTTCCAAGGAAGTGGAACAGCCTTCCGATGGGATACATCAGCCACGCGGGGGCAGTGTCACCGGCCGCCGACTGCCCGCAAATCCCTACTTTGCACTTCCTGACAGCTTCAGGATTCCGGGGCCGCCACGAGGCGCACGTGTTCACTGCGCGTCTGCGCACGGCGGCCGTATGAACGAAGCTGCGCCGCATCGACATTCAACTGCTCAGCCAACCGAGCCACCGCTACCGGCGGCGCAGCAGTCACCCTGTCCGGGACAAACCCGAGCCACGGCAGACTGCACAGGATCACGGCCAGGCCCAGACGCACACTCACCCCTCGCCCCTGCGGCGCGACGAACGCCAAATCCGCGGGGCTGAGAGTGAAGTACCGGAACAGCTCCTCGCGGCTGATCTCCGGGAACTCCCGAAGACGCTGCAACTCCTCGTCCGCGAATACTCGCGTCGCCACGAAACCAGCCCTCCGGCACGCCGACCAACCTCAACGGCAGCCAAGCCAAGCACTAACCACCCCACCCCGCACCCGGAACCGGCGAATCACCCCCTACCAGAGCACATCCCTAACTTCGTTGGATTTTCGGCGATTACTACCGGAACCCCAAGACACAACACCTGTCGGCGAAGATGCCCACGGACCGCGGTGACACAGCGCCGGACGGACCCGTATGCCGACTGACCGTGCCGCGCCCTACGCTCATGGCAATCGCGGCGGTATACCCGCTCGACGATGCCGGAGATCAGAGGAGCGCAAGATGAACACCACGGTGGCACGGACCGGATTCGCGACGGCGGCGGCAGCGCTGCTGCTCACGGGGTGTACAGATATCGAAAGGGCGCTCAACCAGGGTGGCGACACCCCGTGCAGCGAATACGTCACCCAGGATGCCGATACCAAACGGATGACCATCACCAAATTCGTCAAGCAGCAGACCGGCGCCGAACAGGAGCCGTCGGGCACCGTGGTCGACGCGACGATCGTCACCGTCGACGTGATGTGCGCGGGCCAGCGCAATGCCCAGACGCCGATCAAGAATGCCGACGTCGCAGGGATCTTCATCGTGAAGTAGCGGCGGCCACTCGCCCGGCGGATCCGGGTTCGTGCAATGGTCGAGCAGGGGCCGCACCGTCTCGGCATGGCCCATGTGCGCGGCCATCGACAGAGCATTCGACTCCGCTTCGACGCCCTGGGCCGGCATGTGAGCGAGGATCTCGGTTCTGCCCCAACTATATGGCGACGCAAGCGGATCCGAGGTTGATGCCGGTACCGACATCGACCGTCTGCCTGGCCTGAGCCGACGCGTTCGGCTGGAAGGCGTAGATGTAGTGGATGTTCGTCGAGGACGGGGTCCATGTCGCCGTGGCGACGCCACCCGAGGGCATCGCCTCGGCGAAGCCGCTGGGGCCCTGACCTTCCTCGTAGAAGAAGACCGGCTGGCTGTCGTTGTCCACCGTCACGGTCACGGTATAGGAGCAGGTCGTTCCGTAGCGGTGTGTGCCGATGGCGAACCCGGGCGCGATCGCGATGCCGGTGACGGTCGCCGAGGCCGGCGGCGCGACCGATGCGGTCACGCTCGCGACGACTCCGAGTGCGGCCGTGCCTGCGGCGATGCGAATTGCATTGGTGGATGCGAGCATTCGAGTCATGTGTAGAGATCTCCTCCAGTTCGTTGCCGGACCTACTGGATGACAGCGCAACCCTGAGTCGAGGAGAGGCCGCACGATACTTGCGCGAGTAGGCGCAACAGCGCCTCGATCGGATTGCTCGGGATGGCGATGGGATTGACCATGGTGCTTCCTCACGACGATGGAGCCTTGTCATCCTGTGCACCGGCCGCGGCGTGGGTGACGTTACGCCCCGTCCTGCCCCAAGAATCAGGGGCTCTTGCCGTGTCACACACGAACAGACCCCGGGGTGTTTCGCGGCGGAACCAGCGAAAACCACGCGCTCGCCTCAGCAAACCGGAACACCATCGCCTCGGAACTCTACGACCGGGCCGCGCTCCCAGGCGGTAAAGTCTGAGACGGTGAACACACGACCATCGCGAATGCGCGTGGATCTGTGTGTCGGAGGCGCGAATTCGGGAGTCGGCTCGGTGAGTGCGGCTTCGGCCGCGACCGCAGACATGCGGCGCGGCACGTGAATGTCGATTCAACAGCACTGACGATGGGGTTCACGAGGTGGCACTGCTCCGCACCCTCACCCAGCAGCGGGCGGAACTCGAGAAGGAATGGGTCCGGTGGACGACGAGGTCGCACACCGCTACCCGATCGACCCCGGAAACTCCGCTGCTACGCACCGAGGTGGCGCAGTCCTGGCGGCGTTGCCTGCACACCGTCGACCCCGGCTGCACGGGCGCGCCGGGACTCGATGACGTCTCCGATCGGTGGGCCGCGTCTCCGTTGCGCGCGCCGATCACCCAACTGGGCGACCAGTTGCGCGGCATCGCCGAGGATGCCGGATTCGTCGCGGCCGTCACCGATAACGACGGCACCATCGTGTGGACCTGCGGTGACCGGGTCATCCGCCGGGAGGGCGAATCGGTGAACTTCGCGCCGGGGGGATGCTGGGACGAAACCCATATGGGTACCAATGGGTTAGCGCTTGCTTTACATACCGACCGGCCGGTGACAGTGTTCTCGGCCGAACATCTGGTGGCCGTACTGCACGGCTGGGTGTGCTACTCCGCGCCGGTGCACGGACCGGACGGCCGCCGACTGGGTGTACTCGATCTGTCCAGCCGCTGGGAGCGATCCCATCCGGCGATCATGACCTCGGTGCGCGCCCTCGTCACCGCCGCCGAAACCCTGCTGCGCGCCGCGGGGCCCGGACCCGAACCCGGAATCCGGCTCGAATGTCTCGGTACCGCACGGCTGTTGCGCGACGGCAGGCCGATACCGCTGCCGCCGCGCCAACTGGAAATCCTCACCCTGCTCGCACTCGAACCGCACGGGTACACACCGGAGCAGTTGCATGCCGCCGTATACGGCGACCGTCCGGTCTCGGCCAGCACGCTCAAAGCCGATGTCTCCCATCTGCGCCGCGCCACCGGCGGGGAGATCGCCAACCGGCGTTACGCGCTGACCGGTCCGCTGTCCTGCGACGCGGTGGATCTGCTGGCGGCGATCGAATCCCGGGATACCGGTGCCGCGGTCTGGCTCTATCGCGGCCCACTGCTCCCCGGCTCCGACACACCGGGCGTGGCGGAGTGGCGCGACTACCTCGATGTCGGGCTGCGCAATGCGGTACTCGCCAGCGACCGGCCGGAACACGCCGTGACCTTCGGCGAGAAGGCGCCCGGCGATGTCGAGGTGCACGAGCACGCGTTGCGCCTGCTCGCTCCCGCCGATTCCCGCCGGGCGCTCGTCGCGGCCCGACTGCACGCCGCGCTGCGCGGCTGAGCACACCGCTCCCGCCAACCCCGCGCCCGCCAACCCCGCGCCCACCAACCTCGCGCCAACCTTCGCGGGCAATAGTGGCCTGATCAGCAGATTCCGCGAGGAGCGTGCGCCATGATCTATGCCAAACCAGGGGCCGACGCGAGCATCGTCGGCTACGCCACCCGCTACGACAACTTCATCGGCGGCGACTGGGCGGCCCCGATCGAGGGGCGCTATTTCGACAACCCCTCCCCTGTCGACGGCGAAACCTTCTGCACGGTGGCCCGTTCCACCGCCGCCGATATCGATATGGCCCTCGAGGCCGCGCACCGGGCCACCGATACCTGGGCGGCCACCTCACCCGCCGAGCGCGCCGTCATTCTCAACAAGATCGCCGACCGTATCGAGAACAGCCTCGAACCGCTCGCCGTCGCCGAGACCTGGGACAACGGCAAACCCGTGCGGGAGACGCTGGCCGCGGACCTCCCCTTGGCCGTCGATCACTTCCGCTATTTCGCGGGCGCGATCCGCGCGCAGGAGGGCAGTATCTCCGAAATAGACGCCGACACGATCGCCTATCACTTCCACGAACCTCTCGGCGTGGTCGGGCAGATCATCCCATGGAATTTCCCGATACTGATGGCGGCGTGGAAGCTCGCGCCCGCCTTGGCGGCCGGGAACTGCGTCGTGCTCAAACCCGCCGAGCAGACTCCGGCGTCGATTCTGCTGGTCATAGAGCTGATCGCGGATCTTCTTCCCCCGGGAGTCCTGAACGTGGTCAACGGATTCGGTGTGGAGGCGGGCAAACCGCTTGCCGCCAGCCCGCGGATCGCCAAGATCGCGTTCACCGGGGAAACCACCACCGGTCGTCTGATCCTCCAGTACGCCAGCGAGAACATCATTCCGGTGAGCCTGGAATTGGGCGGCAAGAGCCCCAACATATTTCTGCCCGACGTGATGGCCGAGGACGACGAGTACCTCGACAAGGCCGTCGAGGGTTTCGTGATGTTCGCCCTCAATCAGGGCGAGGTGTGCACCTGCCCGTCACGGGCGCTGATCCACTCGTCGATCTACGACGAATTCCTGGCTCGATGCATCGATCGGACCAGGGCGATCCAGGGCGGCAATCCGCTCGACGACACCACCATGATCGGAGCGCAGGCAAGTAACGACCAATACGAGAAAATACTGTCCTACATAGATATCGGCAGGCAGGAAGGCGCCCGCGTGCTCACCGGAGGGGAAGCACGCAAGGTCGACGGACTGCCCGGCGGTTACTATATCCAGCCGACGATCCTGGAGGGCACCAACACGATGCGCGTCTTCCAGGAGGAGATATTCGGGCCGGTGGTGTCGGTGACTCGTTTCGACACCACCGAGGAAGCGGTCCGAATCGCCAACGACACCCTCTACGGCCTCGGCGCCGGAGTATGGACCCGGCACGCCGACACCGCCTACCGCATGGGCCGGGCGATCAAAGCGGGGCGGGTCTGGACCAACTGCTATCACGCCTATCCCGCGCACGCGGCCTTCGGCGGGTACAAGAAATCCGGAGTCGGACGCGAGAACCACAAGATGACGCTGGACCACTACCAGCAGACGAAGAATCTCCTCGTCAGCTACTCCCCCATCAAGCTCGGATTCTTCTGACGCGGATGCGCCGTCGAGGCGCCCGACGACGGAACATCCGGTCCCGGCCGCTGACCGACGAGCAGAACGCGGCGCTCGAGGCGGGGCCGCCGCCGAGCACCCGAGCCGAACGGCGCACTCGAGACCCGGCGATATCTCCGCATTCGGCTGCGTATGCCGCGTATTCGGAGATATCGTCCGCCACGCCGGCCGACTCGCCGCAGACCGAGTCGGCCGGCCCCGCGGGACGGTGACCGCGGGACGGTGACCGCGGGACAGACACCGGCCCGGCGACATCGAGTCCGCACACGATCGTCGGCCAGCCGCCCTCGAGGGCCTGCCACCGTGACGACCGGACGCCCGCGTCCCTGTACCGGGAACGACTCGCCCAAAGCGCGGCAGCAGCAACGGAGTATCTGCTGTCGGCGTATATCGCACCACCTCGCCGATGTGTTCGATTCTGCGTAAGGCATTACGATGCAACACAACTGACGCACACACCTCTCCTCTCCCGCCTGAACACGGGAGTATCCAAGGCGGATTCGTGATGACCACAAACCGAACCACAGCTCGGCCGGGCCGAGCCCGCACGGTCCGACTCGGTGAGATCCGGGTGAGCTATGTGCCGGACGGCGCGGCGATCCTCGACTCTCGGTCGTGGTTTCCGAGCGCTGCCGACAACACGTGGTCGAGGCATGCCGACTGTCTCGACCACGACGGGAACTTGGTGGCGTCCATAGGCGGGTTGCTGGTGCAGACCCAGGGACGCGCGATGCTCATCGACGCGGGTCTCGGACCGATCAGCGCCGCAACCCCATTCGGCCCCATCGCCGGCGGCGCGCTGCTGGACAATCTCGCGGCCATCGACTTCGATCCGAACACGATCGAGACCGTCGCCATCACGCACCTGCACCTGGACCACGTCGGCTGGTGCTGGCAGATGGATCCGCAGCGGCAGGCACTCCCGTTTCAGAACGCGGAGATCCTTGTCTCCGAAGTCGAGTGGTCACACCCCGAACTCGCGATCGCCGGTGAGGCCGCCGCGGCCATCGCTCTCGAGGTGATGGCGCCGCGAGTTCGCACCATCGTCGACGGGGAAGAGATCTTCCCCGGGGTCCGTGCTGTCGCGCTCCCTGGCCACACCATCGGCCATATGGGCTACATCATCTCCGGTGGCGGCCAACGACTGATCGCCTTCGGTGACGCGCTGCACTCGCCTGCCCAGATATCTGATCCGGGGATGTGCTCGGCCGTCGACTACGACGACGCGGTCGCTGCGGCGCAGCGACGCAAGCTGGTCGCCGAACTCGCCGAGCCCGCAACGATCGGCTTTGGTGGGCACTTCGGGGACGCTCAGTTCGGGCGCGCCGAAATGCATGCTGCTGGAGGTGAATACACCTGGATCCTCGCGTAGCCGGGATGAACCGGGCGGTTCCCGGTCAGGTGGAGATGCGTTGTACCTGTGTCTTGACGTTCGAAGGGGTTCGTTCATGCGTGTTCTAGTTACCGGAGCCAACCGTGGCATCGGCGCCGCCATCGCTTCCCGCCTGGTCAAAGAGGGCCACAACGTATGGGGCAGCCACCGCGGCGACACGGTGCCCGACGGAGTAAGGCCCGTAGAGATGGACGTCACCGCTGACGCTTCCGTAGATCAGGCATTCCGTCATATCGAACAGACCGATGGGCCGATCGAGGGACTGGTCGCCAACGCCGGCATCGTTGACGTGAAGCTGATCCTGCGCATGACCACCGAGGATTTCAGCCGGTTGGTCGACACCAACCTCACCGGCGCCTTCCGGGTAGCGCAACGCGCCAGCCGGGGCATGAGTAAAGCCAAGTTCGGGCGGATGGTCTTCATTTCCAGCGCCGCGGGCACCGAAGGTATGCCGGGCCAGGTCCACTACGCCGCGGCGAAAGCCGGTCTGGTCGGCCTGGCGCGATCGCTGGCGAAGGAACTCGCGGGACCGAAACGAGATTTCACCGCCAACGTCATCACACCCGGCTACACGAGCACCGACATGCTCGCCGCGGTCCCGGCCGCCCTGCTCGAGGCCGAACTCGCGACAATCCTGTTGGGGCGCATCGGCAAACCCGAGGAGGTTGCCGGTGTGGCCGCTTTCCTGCTGTCGCCCGACGCCGCCTACATCACCGGCGCGGTCATCCCGGTCGACGGCGGCATCACGCTCCGGTAGAGCCCGAGGTATCGCCGCGGCGAAACGGCGGGGACGTCGCGGCGATATCGTTCGAATAATCGGAGGCCGCGCCGAATTTCGCGGCCTCGGCGGCGACAAACTTCTCTATGAATTCCGCCGCGACCGACTTCTCCGCATATACCCGCCGAGATGTTCGGCGCAGAACCGATGAGCCTGCCTCCGCACTGCTCGGCCGGCGCGCGGCCGGTGGCCGAGGCCGCACGATTCGGCACAGGAAACGCGCCGGGCGCCCGGCGCGGCTCGGGCAATCCCGGTGCGGCCCGGGCGAAGTAGCCTGCCGCGAACGTCAGGCCGATGATCTCCCAACGCGCCTTACCCGTTTTCGGCCCGCACCACATCCATGTGGGCTGCTCGGGCGCGGGTATCATTACCTCCTACTTGTCAGTAACCGCACCACACACAAAGTTCTTCGTTCGGCCGCGCGCATCGCACGCGCTCCACTACATATCCTTCGACGCCGTGTCAATTCGACTCGAATTAACCGGAACCATGCGGCAATCGCAGCCCCCGTAGGTTATTTTGTCCCAATGTTCAATGCGAGGCCCGGTGTCCGTGCCCGAATACTCGCGATCGCGTTGGTCCCGAGCTTGGTTCTGCTTGTTATTGGTGTGGGTGCCTCCGGTTACCTCGTCGAACGAGGCAGGCATGCGGAGGAGTGGGCGGCCGCGATGTCGGCGATGTCGATTCCGTCAACCGATATGGTGCGCGCCCTTCAGTTGGAGCGGCAGCTCACCATCGCCCGGCTCGCCGGTGACGAGTCCGTGACGCCGGCTATCGCGGGTGCGCGCGTAGGGCTGGACTCCGCGATCCGCACCGTCTTCAAGGCATCCGGTCCCCTGATGAAACTCGGCTTGGGCAAAGTCCAGGCGGAGGATGACTTCGAGACCAACTCGGGTCTGCTCGAGAACATCGCCAAGGCACGCGTCGGCATCGATGCGGGCGTGATGTCCGCGCTGGATGTCTACCGGATGTACAACCGTCTGGGCGATATCGTCACCAGTGGCGGCCGGTTGACCATGCGGACCGCGCCGGATGCCGAAACGGCGAGCCAATTGAGCGACTCCAGCAAGCTGCTCTACGCGAGCGAGGCGCTCGCACGCAGCAATACCATCGGATTGGCGATAGCCGCCAGCGAGGAGCCGTTCGCGGTCCCGCTGGAGGAGTTCCAGTACGAGATGGGCATGTACCACATGCAGATCACCAACCTCGCCTCCGACACCGACTTCTTCCAGCGCGAACGCGCCGAGAAGTTGATGCGGAGCCCGGCCTGGCAACAGGTGACGGCGATGGAGAACGCCCTCGTCCAGCGGAGTTCGGCCCAGGCGAGCGGCGCTCGGACCACCAGCCTGCCCGCGCTGCCGCTCAGCACGCAGGAATGGCAGGCCGCCGCCACCCAGATCAACAACGAGATCATCGACACCTGGGTGTTCCAGAACAACAAAGCGCACAAACTCGCCGAGGATATCGGCAACCGCAACGCCTCGAACTCGCTGTGGGCGGGCGCGGGCGTACTTCTCGTCAGCGTCGCGGCGTTCCTCATCGCGCTGCTGTTGGCCAACCGGGTCATCCGCAGGCTCAAGCGACTTCGCAACGAGACGCTGACCCTGGCCAACGACCGACTGCCGGACATGATGCGCCGACTGCGCAATGGCGAACCGGTCGATCCCACTGCCGAATCGGGCAACCTCGACTTCGGACACGACGAAATCGGTGAGGTGGCCACGGCGTTCGAACAAGCGCATGCCGCCGCCGTCGAAGGCGCCGTCAACGAGGCGCGCACCCGCGAAGGCGTGAAGCTGGTCTTCCTCAACATCGCCCACCGCAGCCAGATCGTGGTGCACAGGCAGTTGGAGATCCTCGACGAGGCCGAGCAACAGCAGGAGGATCCCGCGCTGCTGGAAACCCTGTTCCGGCTCGACCATCTAGCCACCCGCGAACGGCGCAACGCCGAGAATCTCATCATTCTCGGTGGCGGACAGCCCGGCAGGCAGTGGCGCAACCCCGTTCCGCTGGTCGATCTGGTGCGCTCGGCGGTCGGGGAAACCCTCGACTACGCGCGCGTGCGGGTGGCGCGGCTGCCCGAGACACATGTCGTCGGCACCGTCGTCGCCGACCTCATTCACCTGCTCGCCGAACTGGTCGACAACGCGACCACGTTCTCGCCCCCGCAGTCCAAGGTCGAAGTGTCCGGCAACGTGGTCGGCAAGGGCGTGGTCATCGAGATCAGCGACCAGGGCATGGGCATGCCCGAGGCCGAGCTGACCAGGATCAACGACATGCTGCGCAACCCACCGGATTTCGGCGTCGCCACGCTGTCGGTGGATTCTCGGCTCGGCCTGTTCGTCGTCGCGCAACTGGCGCTGCGCAACGACGTCTCGGTCCGGCTGTCGGACTCCGACTACGGCGGGATCCGTGCGATCGTGCTGCTGCCGACCGCGCTGCTGGCCTCGGGAGCGATGGCGGGTATGAGTGCCCCGCCCTCCGGCCAGCTGGATCCGGGCCGCAGACAGCGTCACCTCACGGCCGCAGCCGAATCCGCGGCGGCCGAACCGGAATCGGCGGTACTCACCGCAGCCCCGCCCGTCGCGTTGCCCGCGCCCCCGCCTGCTCCGCTGCCCGCCGCCCCGCCGCCGGCGCCGCCGACGTATGTGCCCCAGTCGTATGCGCCGCCGTCGTTTGCGCCAGCGCCGCAAGTGCAGCAGCCACCGGCGGCGCCACCCGCACAACCCCAGGCACAGCCGCTCGGGCCGGACGGCAGGCCGATGTTGCCGCGCCGCAACAGGCAGGCCAGTCTCGCACCCGAGCTGGCGAAGGATCCGACCCCCACCTCCACCCACCCGGTGGTGGAACGTGAACGTTCCGCCGAGCAGGCTCGAGATTTGATGTCTGCCATCGAGAATGGAACCCGGCAGGGCCGCCGTGCGCAGCTCGCCGACGATCAAGAACAGGAAGGCGACGGTGACCGCTCCCAAAACCGGTGATCTCAACTGGCTACTGGACGACCTGGTGGACCGGCTTGCCGGGGTGCGCCACGCCGTGGTGTTGTCCACGGACGGCCTGCTACTCGGGCGCTCGACCGCGATGAGCCGTGATGACGCCGAACATTTCTCCGCGATGTCCTGCACCCTGTACGGCTTGGCGCGCAGCGCCGGAGCCCGTTTCGAGGGCGGCGGCGTGCGGCAGGCGGTGATCGAACTCGATCACGCCGTACTGTTCGTGACCTCGGCGGGCGCCAATGCCTGCCTGGCGTTGCAGGCATCCGAAACAGCCAACCTCGGCATGGTCGCGTATGAAATGAACGTCACGGTTCAACGCGTCGGCACGTATCTCTCCACCCCCGCGCGCCTGCCATGACACGCCCGGGGGATCAGTGGTTCGATGACGCGGCCGGGCCGTTGGTCCGGCCGTACGCGGTGACCCGCGGCCGCACGATGGGCGCCGGGTATGAACTGGACATTCTTACCGTAGTGTTGGTCGCCGACAACGCGCCGATGCTGCGCCGCACCGAACCGGAGTATGCGCGGATCGTGCGGCTGTGTCATGTGCCTCAATCGGTGGCCGAGGTGGCCGCTAACCTGAAACTCCCCTTGGCAGTGACCAAGATCCTCGTCGGTGATCTCATCGGCGAGGGCCAATTGATTTTCCGGTCCCCGATGCATTCGGAGACCGGAACCGGTGATCTCAACGTATTGCGAGCGGTTCTGGATGGCATCCGAAAACTTTGACCCGGCCCGGCAGAATCCGGGCCCGGCTCCACATTTGGCAGCGTCGGTCAAAATCCTCATAGCCGGCGGCTTCGGCGTCGGCAAAACGACTATGGTCTCGGCGATCAGTGAGATCGCGCCACTGCGCACCGAGGAACTCATCACCGAGGTGAGCAGTGGCGTCGACGACCTGTCCGGCGTCGAGCAGAAGCACACCACCACGGTGGCACTGGATTTCGGTCGAATAACTATCGACCGGGATCTGGTGCTGTACCTCTTCGGTACACCCGGTCAAGATCGCTTCTGGTTCCTATGGGACGAATTGGCCCGAGGTGCGCTGGGTGCGGTCGTATTGGCCGACACCCGGCGACTGAGCAACTCCTTCGCCGCGGTGGACTTCTTCGAACGGCGAGGTCTGCCGTTCATCGTGGGCGTGAACTGCTTCGACGGTGCGCCCCGCTACACCGTCGACGAGGTGCGCGACGCACTCGACCTCGATCCGCACACTCCGGTGCTCTTGTGCGACGCCCGCCACCGGGAGTCGACCAAGAACGTGCTCCTCGTGCTGCTGCAGCATCTGATCGAGCTCGCGGGACGCGAACCCGTCTCCACCTGAGTGCCGTCACCTTCGTGACGAATCCGAGGTGGTGCGCGATCTCGCCTTCACAGGCGAGATCG
>NZ_JBEXFQ010000063.1:0-23153 GCF_040606855.1 Nocardia sp. NPDC005366 | reverse complement strand
GTGACGTTGGAGGCGTTTCCGCTCAACGCGTCGGGCAAGTTGGATCGTAAGGCGTTGCCCGCGCCGGTTTTCGAGGTCAAGACCTTCCGCGCCCCCTCGACCCCGATCGAGGAGATCGTCGCCCAGATCTTCGGCGAAGTTCTCGGGATCAGCCGTATCGGCGTCGATGACGATTTCTTCGATCTCGGTGGCAACTCGCTGATCGCCACCCAGGTGGCGTCCCGGCTCGGCATCGCGCTCGACACCAGGGTGCCGGTGCGGATGCTCTTCGACGCCTCCACCGTCGCCGCGCTCGCCGCCCGCGTGGAATCGCGCGCCGGTGACGGTGCGCGCAAGGCGCTGGCGGCGCGTGAGCGACCCGAGGACGTCCCGCTGTCGCTGGCACAGCAGCGGATGTGGTTCCTGAACCGGTTCGACACCGAGTCGGCGGTGAACAACATCCCCGTCGCCATCCGGCTCTCCGGTGAACTGGATGTCGCCGCCCTGCAGGTCGCCGTGATCGACGTGATCGATCGGCACGAGTCCTTGCGCACCGTCTTCCCGGAGACCGCGACAGGACCGGTGCAGGTCGTGCTGGACGCGGCGCAGATCGTGCCCGACCTGACGCCGTACCGGGTCACCGAGGCGACCCTGTTCGAGCATCTGATCAACCTGGCCTCCATGGCCTTCGACGTCACCAGCGAAGTGCCACTGCACGCCAGGCTCTTCGAGATCAGCGAGACCGAGTACGTGCTCGGCATGGTGATGCACCACATCTCCGCCGACGGCTGGTCCATGGGACCGTTGGCTCGTGACGTGATGGTCGCCTACGCGGCCCGCACCCTGTGGGAGCCGCCCGCGTGGACCGCGCTGCCCGTGCAGTACGCGGATTACTCGCTGTGGCAGCGCGAGGTCCTGGGCTCCGAAGAGGACCCGCAGTCGCTGATCTCCAACCAGATCGCCTACTGGACACGCGAACTCGCCGATCTCCCGGACGAACTGGTGCTGCCGTCGGATCGGCCGCGCCCCGCCGTGGCGACCTATCGCGGCGGCACCTACTCCTTCGTCATCTCGGGCGAGACCCAGCACGCCCTCGTCGAATTGGGCCGCGGCTACAACGCCTCGCCGTTCATGGTGATGCACAGCGCCCTCGCGGTGCTGCTGGCCCGGCTGTCCGGCAGCGACGATATCGCCATCGGCACGCCCGTCGCCGGTCGCGGTGAGGCCGCGCTCGACGATCTGATCGGCATGTTCGTCAACACGCTCGTGCTGCGCACCGATATCGACGGCACCGCGAGTTTCGCGGATCTGCTCGCCACCGCGCGCGAGAAGGATCTGCACGCGTTCGCCAACGCGGATGTGCCGTTCGAGCGCCTGGTCGAGGTGCTGAATCCGGCGCGTTCGCAGGCGCGCCATCCCCTGTTCCAGGTGATGCTGGCCTTCCAGAACACCAAACAGGCCAATCTGGAATTGCCCGGCCTGTCCATCAACGGCATCGATTACGACGCGGGCCTCGCCAAATTCGATCTGCAGCTGACCTTGCAGGAAGTCCAGGACGAGAACGGCGAGCCGAGCGGCATGTCGGCCGAATTCTCTTACGCGCTCGACCTTTTCGACGAGTCAACGGTCGCGGACTTCGCCCGTCGTCTCGACCGCATCCTGGCCGCGATCATCGCCGACCCGAATGTGCCGGTCGGCGATATCGACCTGCTCGATGCGCACGAGACCGAACTGGCGTTGCGTGGTTGGAATTCGACTGTGTGTGAGTTGGGTTCGGTGGGCACTGTGGTGGCGGAGTTCGTGCGTCAGGAGTTGGTGACGCCGGATGCGGTGGCGGTGGTGGATCCGGGGTCGGGTCTGGTGTTGACGTATGCGGAGTTCGGTGCGCGTGTGCATCGTTTGGCTCGGTTTTTGGTCGAGGTGGGTGTGGGTCCGGAGTCGTTGGTGGCTTTGGGTGTGCGTCGTTCGGTGGATTTGGTTGTTGCGGTGTATGCGGTGTTGGAGGCTGGTGGTGGTTATGTGCCGCTGGATTTGGATCAGCCTGTGGAGCGTGTGGGGTATGTGTTGGAGTCGGCGGCTCCGGTGTGTGTGTTGACTACTGCGCGTGATGGTTTCGATGGTGCGGGTATCGACACGCTTGTGATGGATGAGTTGGATTTGTCGGGTTATTCGGATGTGGCGTTGACCGATGTGGAGCGGATTGTGCCGTTGCGTCCGCAGCATCCGGCGTATGTGATTTTCACGTCGGGTTCGACGGGTCGTCCGAAGGGTGTGGCGTTGCCGCATTCGGCGGTGGTGAATCAGATTCGCTGGATCACGGGTGAATACGGTGTCGGTGTCGATGATGTGGTGTTGTTCAAGACTCCGGCGACGTTCGATGTGTCGGTGTGGGAGTTGTTCGGTGCGTTGTCGACTGGTGGTCGGATTGTGGTGGCGTCGCCGGATGGTCATCGTGATCCGTTGTATTTGGCGGAGGTGATCGGGTCCGAGCGGGTGACGATGACTTCGTTCGTGCCGTCGATGTTGACTGTTTTCGCGGGCAGTGTTGATGCCGCGGGTGTCGGTGGTGAGGTTTTGTCGTCGTTGCGGGCTCTGTTGGTCGCTGGTGAGGCGTTCACTGGTGATGCGGTGAAGGCGATTCGTCGGGTGAGTTCGGCGCGGTTGTACAATTTGTATGGTCCGACGGAGTTCGCTGTGCACGCGACGCATGCGTTGGTGGCCGAGGATGTGTCGGGTGCGGTGCCGATCGGTCTTCCGGTGTGGAATGCGCAGGCGTTCGTGTTGGATTCGCGGTTGCATCCGGTTCCGGTGGGTGTGGCGGGTGAGTTGTATCTCGCGGGTGATCAGTTGGCGCGGGGTTATTACGGTCGGGCTGATCTGACGTCGGATCGTTTCGTGGCTAATCCGTTCGGTGTGGCGGGTGCGCGGATGTATCGCACGGGTGATCTGGTGACTCGTGTGGTGGATGGTTCGATCGTGTATTTGGGTCGGACGGATTTCCAGGTGAAGTTGCGTGGTCTTCGTATCGAGTTGGGTGAGATCGAGGCGGCGTTGACGGCGCATGGCGGGGTCGCGCAGGCGGTGGCGTTGGTTCGTTCGGACGCGCATACCGGCGATCAGCTCGTCGCGTATGTGGTTGCCGCCGCTGATGCCGCGTTGGATCTGGACGAGTTGCGCTCGGATCTGGGTGCGGTCCTGCCTTCGTACATGGTTCCCGCGGCGATCGTGGTGCTGGACGCGATGCCGCTCAACCCGAACGGCAAATTGGATCGTCGGGCATTGCCCGAGCCTGTTTTCGAGGCCAGGGAGTTCCGTGCGCCGTCGACGCCGATCGAGGAGATCGTCGCTGATACTTTCGCCGAGGTGCTCGGTTTGGCGGGCGAGCGTCCGGTGGGCTTGGACGATGATTTCTTCGACCTGGGTGGTAACTCACTGATCGCCACCCAGGTGGTCGCGCGGCTCAGTGTCGCGCTCGACACCAGGGTCCCGGTGCGGCTGCTGTTCGAAGCGCCGACCGTCGCGGCACTGGCGGCGCGTATGGAGGTCCACGCCGGTACCGGTGGACGCGCGGCGCTGACCGCGCGCAGCCGCCCCGAACACCCGCCGCTGTCGCTGGCGCAGCAGCGCATGTGGTTCCTCAACCGCTTCGACGCCGATTCGGCCGCGAGCAATATCCCGGTCGCGGTCCGCCTGCACGGACATCTCGATGTGGACGCGCTGCGCGGCGCGGTCGCCGATGTCCTGGCAAGGCACGAATCGCTGCGGACCGTCTACCCCTCCCACGACGGCACCGCCTATCAGCAGGTGCTGCCGATGTCGCGGGCGACTCCGCAGTTCGACATCGTCGCGGTGACCGAGGATGAAATCCCCGGCGCGCTCTACGAATTCGTGATTCCCGGCTTCGACGTCACCGCCGAGGCACCGCTGCGGCTGCGCGTGTTCCAGGTCGAGGGCAATAACGGCAAGCGCTGGCGCGACACCACGCAGGACTATGTGCTCGCCGTGGTCGTCCACCACATCGCGGCGGACGGTTTCTCCATGCGACCGCTGGTGCGTGACCTGATGTCGGCCTATATCGCGCGCCGCTCGGATGCCGCGCCGAGCTGGTCACCGCTGGCGGTGCAGTACATCGATTACGCGATGTGGCAGCGCGAAACCCTCGGCAGCGAGGATGATCCGGCGTCGCTGATCTCCGGGCAGCTGAACTACTGGCGCGACACACTCGCCGGGCTGCCGGAGGAGTTGCGGCTCTCGCAGCGTCCGCGCCCCGGGGTCGCCACCTATCAGGCCGGCACCCACCGATTCCGGGTGCCGGGCGAACTCGTCGACGACTTGAACCGCGTCGCCCACGCCAACGGCGCCACGCTGTTCATGGTGGTGCACGGAGCTTTCGCCGCGCTGCTCGCGCGGCTGTCAGGCACCGATGACATCGCGGTCGGCATCCCGGCCGCCGGTCGCGGTGAACAGGGCCTCGACGATCTGGTCGGCATGTTCGTCAACACCCTGGTGCTGCGGGCGCACGTCGATCCGGCGATCTCCTTCCGCGATCTGCTCGCCCAGGTGCGCGAACGGGATCTGCAGGCATTCGCCCACACCGATGTGCCGTTCGAGCGTCTGGTCGAGGTACTGAACCCGGCGCGGTCGCAGGCGCGCCATCCGCTGTTCCAGGTGATGCTGTCGTTCCAGAACCTGGGTCGGACCAGCCTGGAACTGCCGGGACTGCGGGTGTCGGAGCTGGAAATCGACCAGCCCACAGCGAAATTCGACCTGCAACTGACTCTCGGTGAGGTGCCGGGCGCGCAGGTCCGAGAATTCGGCGCGGCTCCCATGGACGCCGAACTCGTCT
This sequence comes from Nocardia sp. NPDC005366, assembly GCF_040606855.1. Lineage (NCBI taxonomy): Bacteria > Bacillati > Actinomycetota > Actinomycetes > Mycobacteriales > Nocardiaceae > Nocardia > Nocardia sp. NPDC005366. The sequence goes on along the minus strand of NZ_JBEXFQ010000063.1, from coordinate 18,328 downwards.
ACGCCACCGACCTTTTCGACGGCGCGTTCGCCGATTCCTTCGCCGAGCGGTTCCTGCGGGTGCTGCGCGGGATCGCCGCCGACCCGGCCGCGATCGTCGGCGATATCGAACTGCTCGACGCCGACGAGCGCGCACTGGTACTCGAGCGGTGGAACGACACCGAATTCGCGGTGGGCGCCGCGCTGACCTCGCCGGTCGGCGACGCCGCCGCGACCCTGGTGGCGATGTTCGAGGCGCAGGCCGCCAGGACGCCGGACGCGACCGCGCTCACCTTCGAGGGGACGAGTCTGTCCTACGCCGAGTTCGCGAGCCGGGTGCACCGGTTGGCGCGCTGGCTCAAACAAGCCGGCGTCGGCCCGGAATCCTATGTCGGCCTCGGCATGCGGCGTTCGCTGGATCTGCTCGTCGGCGTCTACGCCATCCACGCCGCCGGCGGCGCTTACGTGCCGCTCGACCCCGACCATCCGGCCGAGCGCACCGAGCACATCCTGCGCACCGCGGGACCGGTCTGCGTGCTGACCTCCGGTGACGATCTGGAAAGCACCCTGTCGCGCCAGGTGCGGATCGATCGACTCGATCTGTCCGGATTCTCCGACGAGCCGCTGACCGACGCGGATCGGCATCGTCCGCTGCGCCCGCAGAACACCGCCTACGTCATCTTCACCTCCGGTTCCACCGGACGGCCGAAGGGTGTGGCGGTTTCGCACGAGGCGATCGTCAACCGCATGGTGTGGATGCACGCCCAGTTCGGGCTGTCCGCAGAGGATGTCGGCCTGCAGAAGACGCCGGCCACCTTCGACGTGTCGGTGCCGGAGTTCTTCTGGCCGTTGCAGATCGGCGCGAGACTCGTCATCGCGAAGCCCGACGGGCATCGCGATCCGGCATATCTGGCCGAGCTGATCCAGCGCGAGCAGATCACCGCCGCGCATTTCGTGCCGTCGATGCTCTCGATCTTCGTCACCGAGGACGCCGCCGCCGAATGCCGCTCGCTGCGGTACGTGTTCTGCTCCGGTGAGGCGCTGCCCCCCGGCGTCGCGCAGCGGATGCGGGAATTGACCGGTGCCCGCGTGCAGAACATGTACGGGCCGACCGAGACCATCGTCGAGATCACCTACCACGAGGTCACCGACGCCGACACCGTGTCGATTCCGATCGGCGCGCCGGTGTTCAACACCCAGATGCTCGTGCTGGACTCGCGACTGCACCCGGTGCCGGTCGGGGTTCCCGGCGAGCTGTACCTGGCGGGCGCGCAGCTCGCGCACGGTTATGTCGGCCGCCCCGACCTGACCTCGGACCGGTTCATCGCCAACCCGTTCGCGGTGGACGGCGAACGCGCCTACCGCACCGGCGATCTGGTCGTCTGGACCGCGGACGGTGAGCTGGAATACCTGGGCCGCACCGACTTCCAGGTGAAGTTGCGCGGTATGCGGATCGAACTGGGCGAGATCGAAACCGCGCTCACCGCGCAGGATTCGGTGGCGCAGGCGGTCGTGCTCGTGCGCACTGACGAACGCACCGGCGATCAGCTGGTCGCCTACCTCGTCGCGAATCCGGATCGGGCCATCGATATCGAATCGGTGAAGGCCGTACTCGGTCAGCGCCTGCCCGGCTATATGGTGCCGACGGCGTTCATGGTGCTCGACGACTTCCCGGTCACCCCCTCGGGCAAGCTGGATCGCCGCGCGCTGCCCGAACCGGTTTTCGCCGCCCGCGAATTCCGCGCCCCCGCGACCCCGGTGCAGCAGATCGTGGCGAGCACCTTCGCGGAGGTACTCGACGCGGGCCGGATCGGCCTCGACGACGATTTCTTCGAACTCGGCGGCAACTCGCTGGTCGCGACCCAGGTGGCGGCCCGTCTCGGCGCGGCGTTGGACACCGACGTGCCGGTCCGGCTGCTGTTCGAGGCCTCCACCGTCGAGGCGATCGCCGCGCGGGTGGAATCGGCCGCGGGCCAGGGTGGCCGCGTCCCGCTGACGCCGCGTCCGCGTCCCGAGGCGACCCGCCTGGCATCGGGTGAGATGGCCCAGCTGGTGCCCCTGTCGCTCGCCCAGCAGCGCATGTGGTTCCTCAACCGCTTCGACAACCGCACCGCGGTCAACAACATCCCGGTCGCCATCCGGCTCACCGGCGTTCTCGACGTGGCCGCGTTGAACGCCGCCATCGGCGACGTGCTCGCCCGCCACGAGGCGCTGCGCACGGTGTATCCCGAGGTCGATGGCGCCGGTTACCAGCGTGTCCTGCACACCGACGAGGTGCGCTTCGAACTCGCGGCCGAGCCGGTGAGCTCCACCGCGCTGTCCGCGCGCATCGTCGAACTGGCAGGCGCGCATTTCGACGTGACCGCCGAGATCCCCTTCCGGGCCGGTCTGCTCAGGCTCGACGAGCGCAGTCACGTGGTGGTGCTCGTCATGCATCACATCAGCGGTGACGGTTTCTCGCTGCGGCCGCTGCTGCGCGATGTGGTGCTCGCCTACACCGAACGCGCGCGCGGCGAGATCCCCGCGTGGTCGCCGCTCGAGGTGCAGTACGCCGATTACACGCTCTGGCAGAACGAGGTGCTCGGCTCCGAGGACGATCCGGAATCGGTTGCCGCCGCGCAACTTTCGTACTGGGCCGAGCAACTGCGTGATCTGCCCGATCAGATCGAGCTGCCCGCCGACCGGCCGCGTCCAGAGATCGCCTCCAATAGCGGTGGCCTGCACAACTTCTCGGTCGACGCGCAGTTGCACCGTGCGCTCACCGACCTGGCGCGCGCCCGCGGCGCGACGCTGTTCATGGTGGTGCACGCGGCGCTCGCGACGTGGGCGGCCCGGCTGTCCCACAGCACCGATATCGCGATCGGCACCCCGATCGCCGGTCGTGGTGAACGCGCGCTCGATGATCTCGTCGGCATGTTCGTCAACACGCTGGTGTTGCGCAACGAGGTCGATCTCGGCGCGACATTCGGTGATCTGCTCGAACAGGTCCGCCGCACCGATCTGGCCGCCTTCGCGCACGCCGACGTGCCCTTCGAACGGCTCGTCGATGTGCTGCGGCCGACGCGGTCGCAGGCGCACCACCCGCTGTTCCAGGTGGCGCTGACCTTCGAGGCGGCCTCGGCCGCCGACGCTGGCACCGTCGCGCTGCCCGGCCTGAATCTGGACGTCGTCGAATTCGACGCTGGCACATCGAAATTCGACGTGCAGCTGACCGTGGGTGAAACCGCCGACGGCGCGCTGTCACTGTCGTGGAACTACGCCACCGAACTGTTCGATCCGCAGACGATCGCCTCTTTCGCCGATCGTCTCGTGCGCATCCTGCGCGCGGTCGCCGAGGATCCGGCGGTCGTTGTCGGCGATATCGACCTGCTCGGCGAGGCCGAACGTCTCGACCTCTCGCAGCGGTGGGTCTCCTCCGGCGTCGATACCGTCACCGGGCGGTTCGCCGATCCCGAACTCACCCTGGTTTCGCTGTTCGACCAGGCGGTCGCCGCGTATCCGCAGCGCACCGCCGCGAAATTCGGCGCGGATTCGCTGACCTACGAGGATCTGGACCGTCGCGCCAATGTACTGGCGCGCAGGCTGATCGATGACGGCGCCGGGCCGGAATCGCTGGTCGCGGTCATCCTGCCGCGTTCGCTGGATCTGGTCGTCGCGCTGCTGGCCGTGGTCAAGACCGGTGCGGGTTACGTCCCGGTCGACCCGACCTATCCGGCCGATCGCATCGCCTTCGTCCTGTCGGATTCGCGTCCGACCAGCGTCATCCTCGATTCGTCGGTCGAGGTCGCCGTCCCCGCCGGCCTGCCGGCCGTGGTGCTGGACGGATTCGCCGTCGAGACCGGCGATATCGTCGACGCCGACGACGCGCCCATCACCGACGCCGAGCGCAAGGCGCCGCTGAACCCGGATCACGTGGCCTACGTCATCTACACCTCCGGTTCCACCGGCCGTCCCAAGGGCGTCGCCGTCGCGCATCGGAATGCGGTGCGGCTGTTCGCCAATACCGATCGCGAGTTCGGTTTCGGACCCGACGACGTGTGGACGCTGTTCCACTCCTACGCCTTCGACTTCTCGGTATGGGAACTGTGGGGTCCGCTGCTGTTCGGCGGCGCGGTGATCGTCGTGGACTACTACACCTCGCGTTCGCCCGAGCAATTCCTCGAACTGCTGCGCGACGAGCGCGTCACCGTGCTCAACCAGACGCCGTCGGCCTTCTACCAGCTGGCCGAAGCCGATCGCAACGCCGCCTCCGGCGCGGCCCCGCTCTCGCTGCGCTACGTGGTGTTCGGCGGCGAGGCGCTGGAACTGCGCCGGTTGTCGAACTGGATCGCCAGGCACGGCGACGGCGTCACCGGTTCATCGGCCGGTTCCGCACCGCTGCTGGTCAATATGTACGGCATCACCGAGACCACGGTGCACGTGTCCTATCGCGCGTTGGACGCCGCCACCGTCGAGGCCGCCTCGGGCAGTATCGTCGGGCGCGCTATCGCGGGGCTTCAGGTCTTCGTGCTCGACGACCGCCTGCGTCCTGTTCCCGTCGGCGTCGCGGGCGAAATGTATGTCGCGGGGCCGCAATTGGCGCGCGGCTACCTCGGCAGGCCCGATCTCACCGCGGCCCGTTTCGTGGCGAATCCGCTCGGCGGCGCGCAGGACGCGGGTTCGCGGCTGTACCGCTCCGGCGACCTGGCGCGCTGGAACCGGTTCGGCGAACTCGAATACCTCGGTCGCGCCGACGACCAGGTCAAGGTCCGCGGATTCCGCATCGAACTCGGTGAGATCGAATCCGCTGTACTCGCCCAGCCGGGGATCGCCCAGGCGGCGGTCATCGTGCGCGAAGACCAGCCGGGCGATCAGCGCATCGTGGCGTACGTGGTGTCCGAGCCGGAGGTGATCCCGGATCTGGACGTGGTGCGCGAGGGCGCGGCCGAGCGGCTGCCGTCCTACATGGTGCCCACCGCGCTGGTGCGGCTGGAATGGATTCCGCTGACCGTCAACGGAAAGCTGGATCGCAAGGCGCTGCCCGCGCCCGCGGTGCAGGCGCGTGCCTTCCGATCCCCGGTCACGCCGGTGCAGGAGACGGTCGCCGCGGTCTTCGCCGAGCTGCTCGACCTGCCGAGGGTCGGCGTCGATGACGACTTCTTCGATCTCGGGGGCAATTCGCTCATCGCCACCAGGGTGGTATCGCGGATCGGGGCCGCGCTCGGGACGTCGATCCCGGTGCGCGCGCTGTTCGAGGCGAGCACCGTGGAAGCGCTCGCCGCGCGGGTGGAATCGCAGACCGACGGTGACGCCCGAGCCCGCCTCGTCGCACGGCCGCGCTCGGCCGACGAAGTGGTGCCGCTGTCCTACGCGCAGCAGCGCATGTGGTTCCTCAACAAATACGACACCTCCTCGGCCGCCTACAACCTGCCGCTGGCCATCCGGCTTTCCGGCGCACTCGATATCGAGGCGCTGCGGCTGGCGGTCGCGGATGTGGTGCGCAGGCACGAGTCGTTGCGCACCAGGTATCCGGAACACGGCGGCACGCCGGTCCAGGTCATCGTCCCGGCCGAGGACATCGCACTGGATCTGCGTCCCGTCGCGGTGGACCCGGCCGAATCGATGGCCGTCGTCACCGAATTCGCCGCCGCCGGATTCGATGTGGCCGAACAGGTTCCGCTGCGGGCCCGGCTCTACGCCCTCGGGCCCGACGAACATGTGCTCGTCGTGGTCGTACACCACATCGCCGGTGACGGTTTCTCCATGGGGCCGCTGTCGCGCGACGTGATGACCGCCTACACCGCCCGCAGCCAGGGCAGTGATCCCGGCTGGGCGCCGCTCGCGGTGCAGTACGCCGATTTCGCGATCTGGCAGCGCGATGTGCTCGGCGCGGAGAACGATCCGGCCTCGCTGCTCGCCCGCCAGGTCGAGTACTGGCGGCGTGCGCTCGACGGAATTCCGGACGAGCTGACCTTGCCCGCCGACCGTCAGCGTCCGCCGGTGGCCTCACTGCGCGGCGCGACCCTGCGCTCGGAATTGCCCGCCGAACTCGTCGCGGCGCTGGAAACCGTTGCGCGGCAACGGGGTGCGTCGCTGTTCATGGTGATGCACAGCGCGCTGGCCGTCCTGCTCGCGCGGCTGTCCGGCACCGACGACATCGCGGTCGGCTCGCCGATCGCGGGCCGCGGCGAACAGGCGCTCGACGATCTCGTCGGCATGTTCGTCAACACCCTGGTGTTGCGTACCGGTATCCGCCCGGCCGAGACGTTCGCCGAGTTGGTGGACCGGGTCCGCAAGACCGACCTCGACGCCTACGGCAACGCCGACGTGCCCTTCGAGCGACTGGTCGAACTACTCACCCCCGAGCGCTCGCAATCGCGTAACCCACTGTTCCAGGTGGCCCTCGCCTTCCAGAACCTCGACAACACCACGCTGGAGTTGCCCGGTCTGCGTGTTTCGGCACTGGAACTGGACGACACCGTCGCCCGTTTCGACCTGCAGTTCACCCTGTCGGAGCGGATCGGCCCCGACGCGAACCCGGCCGGAATGGATCTCGCGCTCACCTACGCGACGGATCTGTTCGACGAATCGACCGCGGCCGAATTCGTGGTGCGCTTGCGGCGCGTACTCGAATCCGTCGCCGCCGACCCGTCGGTGGCCGTCGGCGCGATCGAACTGCTCGACGTCGATGAGCGGGCCGATCTCGTTGCCCGCACCGGTGCGCCCGCGGTGCCCCCGCGCACGCTGCCGGAACTGCTGACGAGCGCGGCGGCGCGCGATCCGAGGGCGCCCGCGGTGGTGTTCCGCGGCGAGACGCTGTCCTACGGGGAGTTGGACGAACGCTCGAACCGCCTGGCCCGCTTGCTGATCGCCGAAGGCATCGGCACAGAGGATCTGGTCGCGGTCGGTGTGCCGCGCTCGGCGGATTCGGTGTTCGTCGCGCTGTCGGTCGCCAAGACCGGCGCCGCTTTCGTTCCGGTCGACCCGACCTACCCGGCCGATCGCATCGCCCACATGGTGACCGATTCCGGTTCGCCCCTCGGTATCACGGTCGCCGCGACGCGGGCCGACCTGCCGGATTCGGTGCGCTGGCTGGTGCTCGACGATCTGGATCTGGACGCCTTCGACGGCGCTGCGATCACCGACGCGGACCGGGTGCGCCCGCTGCGTCCGGAGAACCCCGCCTACGTCATCTACACCTCCGGCTCCACCGGTGTGCCCAAGGGCGTGGTGGTGTCGCACACCGTGCTCGCCAACTTCGCCACCGCGCAGATCGAGCACTATGGTCTCGACTCCGATTCGCGCGCCATGCATTTCGCGTCGCCGAGTTTCGACGCATCGATTCTGGAACTGCTGCTCGCGCTCGGTCCCGGCGGCGCCCTCGTGGTGGTGCCGACCGGCGTCTACGGCGGCGAGGAGCTGTCGGAGCTGATGCGCGCCGAGCGCGTCACCCACACCTTCATCACCCCCGCCGCGTTGGCGACCTTCGACCCGACCGGCCTGGATTCGCTCCAGGTGCTCGCGGTCGGCGGCGAGGCGTTCGGCCCGGAACTGATCGCGAAATGGGCGGTACCGCTGGCCGACGGCTCGGTGCGGCGGGTCCACAATGTCTACGGCCCGACCGAGACCGCCATGGTGGTCAATATCAGCCAGCCGCTGGTCGCGGGTGATCCGATGCCGATCGGCGGCCCGATCCGCGGTATGCAGTCGCTGGTCCTGGACGACCGGTTGCGTCCGGTGCCGGTCGGTGTCGCGGGCGAGCTCTACATTTCGGGCATCCAGTTGGCACGCGGTTATCACGCGCGCCCCGGGCTGAGTGCCGATCGTTTCGTCGCGAATCCGTTCGTCGCCGGTCAGCGCATGTATCGCACCGGTGACGTGGTCCGCTGGACCCGCGACGGCGCGGTGGAATACGTGGGCCGCTCCGATTTCCAGGTGAAGGTGCGCGGTTTCCGCATCGAACTCGGCGAGATCGACAGCGCCCTCACCGCCGACCCGAACGTGGACTTCGCCACGACCGTCGGCCACAAGAACGCCGCGGGCGCGGTCTCGCTGGTGTCGTATGTCATGGCAGCACCGGGACATTCGATCGATATCGCCGAGCTGACAGCGCAGCTGGAAGAGCGGCTGCCCGCCTATATGGTGCCGTCATCGATCATGGTGCTCGATCACCTGCCGCTCACCCCGGTGGGCAAATTGGACCGCAGGGCCCTGCCGGAGCCGGTGTTCGCGACCGAAGTCGTCTTCCGTGCCCCGCGCACGCCGGTGGAGCACACCATCGCCGAAGTCTTCGCCGAAGTGCTCGGGGTGGAGCGCGTCGGCGTCGACGATTCGTTCTTCGCGCTCGGCGGCGACAGCATCGTCTCCATCCAACTGGTCTCCCGTGCCAAGGCGCGCGGTGTGGTGTTCACTCCGCGCAATGTCTTCGAGCAGCGGACAGTGGCCGGCCTGGCCTCGATCGCCGAGACCGCGGACGCCGCCGAATCCACGGTGGCGGTACTCGCGGAACTGCCAGGTGGCGGCGTCGGTGTCATGCCGCTGACGCCCGTGGTGCGGTTCATGGCGGAGCGGCCCGGATCGTTCGGTCGCTTCAACCAGACCCTCGCGCTCGAGTTGCCGCTCGGCATCGATCGCGCGGGTATCGCCGCGACCGTCGGCGCGGTCATCGACCGCCACGACATGCTGCGGGCCCGCCTGCATCACGACGGTGCGGACTGGGCGGTGGAAACCGCCGCCCCCGGTTCGGTCGATGTGGACGCGCTCATCGAGCGGGTCGAGTACCCGGCGTCGGCCAGCGATGCCGATCTCGTCGAGATCGCCACCGCGGCGTTGAATTCCGCGCTGGACCGGCTCGATCCGGCGTCGGGAACGGTGATCCGCTTCGTCTGGCTCGATCCGACGGACTCCGGCCGGATGGGCCGGTTGATCGTGCTCGCGCACCACCTGGTGGTCGACGGCGTCTCGTGGCGCATTCTCGTCCCGGATTTCGTGACCGCGTGGGGCCGGCTCACCGCCGGCCAGCAGCCCGAACTGGTCGCGCCCGCGACCTCCATGCGGGCATGGGCGCACGCGCTGCGCGATGAGGCCCAGAGCCAAGGGCGCCTGGCCGAACTCGACTACTGGCGCGCGGTGGCCGGCACGCCCGACCCGCTGCTCACCGAACGTCCGATGGATCCCACCGTGGACACCTCGGGCACGATCGAGAAATTGCGGGTGGAGGTGTCGGCCGAGGTCACCAAGGCCCTGCTGACCACCGTGCCCGCGCTGTTCCACGGCGGCGTCAACGACGGCCTGCTCACCGCGCTCGCCCTGGCGACCGCGAAGTGGCGGTCCCTGCGCACCGCCGCCCGTACCGACGATTCGCTGCTGATCCGGCTGGAAGGCCACGGTCGCGAAGAGGACATCGTCCCCGGCGCCGACCTGTCGCGCACCGTCGGCTGGTTCACCGCCATCTTCCCCGTCCGGTTCGACCTGTCCGGCATCGATATCGATGCCGCGCTCACCGGCGGCCCCGCGCTCGGCAAGGCCGTCAAGGCGATCAAGGAACAGTTGCTCGCGGTGCCGGACAAGGGCATCGGCTACGGCCTGCTGCGCTACCTGAATCCCGCGACGGCGGCCGAACTGCCCGAGCGACTGCCGGGACAGGTGAGTTTCAACTACCTCGGCCGCGTCTCCGACAGCGATGTGCCCGAGGCGCTGCGCGGCTTCGGCTGGATTCCGGCACGCGAACTCGGTGCGCTCGCGGGCGCCTACGACGCGGATATGCCCGCGATGGCGCCACTCGACATCAACGCGATCGTGGTGGGCGACAAGCTGACCGCCAATATCGGCTACCCGTCGACCCTGCTGGACGCGACGGCGGTGCGCGAATTCGGCGAACTGTGGACCTCGGCGCTGGAAGCGGTGGCGCGGCATGCGAATTCGGCCGACGCAGGCGGCCACACCCCGGCCGATTTCCCGCTGGTCGCCACGACACAGCGCGATATCGACGGCTGGGAGCGGCGGTACCCGACACTGGCCGATGTATGGCCGCTCTCGGCCCTGCAGGCCGGTCTGCGGTTCCACGCTCGCCTCGCCGCGACATCGGTCGACGTCTACACCGCCCAGGCGGTGCTGACCCTCACCGGCCGCGTCGACGCCGCCCGGTTGCGTTCGGCCGCACAGGCATTGGTCGATCGGTACGAGAATCTGCGCACGGCCTTCGTCACCGACAGGCAGGGCAATCCGGTGCAGATCGTGCTCGACAGCGTCCGGGTCGCCTGGGCCGAGCACGACCGCGTCGAATCGGGGGAGTCCGCCGATCTGATCGAGGCCGACCGCATGCGGCGCTTCGATCTGACCGAGCCGCCGCTGATCCGGTTCACGCTGATCCAGGTCGCCGCCGACCGCTGGCAGTTCGCGGTCGCCAATCACCACATCCTGCTCGACGGCTGGTCGATGCCGCTGCTCATGCGGGATCTGCTCGCGCTCTACGCGCTGCACGCCGACGCCACCGCGTTGCCCGCGGTGCGTTCCTACCGGCACTTCCTGGAATGGACGGCGCAGCAGGATCACGCGGCGTCGGTCGCGGCCTGGGCGCGTGCGTTGCGCGGTGTCACCGAGCCGACGCTGCTGGCGCGCCCCGACTCGGGCCGCGAGATCACGACGTTGTCCGGTGAGTACTTCTTCGACATCGATGAGGCGGCAACGACGCGACTCACCGAAGTGGCGAGTTCGCTCGGCGTCACCCCGAATACGGTGTTGCAGGTCGCCTGGGGCATTCTGGTCGGCCGCATGACCGGACGCGAGGACGTGCTGTTCGGCACCACCGTCTCGGGCCGCCCGGCCCAGCTCGCCGGGGTCGAGGCCATGGTGGGTCTTTTCATCAACACGGTCCCGGTGCGGGTGCGTTTCGATCCCGCCGAATCGGCGCGGCGACTGCTGACCCGTACGCAGGGCGAGCAGGCCGATCTGCTCGATCACCACTATGTCGGCCTGGCTGATATCCAGTCCGCCGCGGGTGTGGCCGGACTGTTCGACACCCTGGTGGTCTTCGAGTCCTACCCGGTGGACGCCGACGGCATTCGCGCGCAGGCCGCCGATATCGACGGGATGGCCGTGGTCGGCCTCGACGCCGCCGATGCCACGCACTACCCGCTGACGCTGATCGCCCAGCTGGATTCGCGATTGCGGATTCGCGCGGGATACCTGCGCGACCTGTTCGACGAGGCGACGGTGCGTCGCATCGCCGACCGCCTGGTGCGGGTGCTCACCGCGATCACCACCGAACCCGAGGTGAATGTCGGCGATATCGAACTCCTCGATGCCGCCGAGCGCGCCCTGGTGACTTCCGGCTGGAACGACACCGAATTCGATATCGCGGCAGCGTTGTCGGAGCGCGAGACTGGCTCCGCGGCCTCCGCGGCTGAGTTGTCGGTGCGCTCCGCAGGCTCCGCGGCTGAGTCGTCGGTGCGCTCCGCAGGCTCCGCGCACACCCTTGTCTCGATGTTCGAGGCGCAGCTGGCCAGGACGCCGGAGGCGACCGCGCTGACCTTCGAGGGGACGAATCTGTCCTACGACGAGTTCGCGGGACGGGTCTATCGCCTGGCGCGCTGGCTCATCGAACGCGGCGTCGGTCCGGAATCGTATGTGGCGCTGGGTATGCGGCGTTCGGTGGATCTGGTGGTCGGCATGTACGCGGTCACCGTCGCGGGCGGCGCGTACGTGCCGCTCGACCCGGACCACCCGGCCGAGCGCACGGAATACATTCTGGCCACCGCCGATCCGGTGTGTGTGCTGACCTCGGGCAGCGATCTCGATATCGACACCGCGCAGGTGCGCATCGATCTGCTCGACCTGTCCGGTCTGTCCGAACATCGGGTGACCGAGGGGGAGCGGCGTGCGCCGCTGCGCCCGGCCGATGCCGCCTACGTCATCTTCACCTCCGGTTCCACCGGACGGCCCAAGGGCGTGGCGGTCTCGCACGCGGCGATCGTCAACCGCCTGGTGTGGATGCAGACCGAGTACGGCCTCACCGAAGCCGACGCGGTGCTGCAGAAGACCCCGGCGACCTTCGACGTCTCGGTGTGGGAATTCTTCTGGCCCTTGCAGATCGGCGCGCGCCTGGTGATCGCGAAGCCGGACGGCCACCGGGACCCGGCCTATCTGGCCGAGATCATCGCGGCCGAACGGGTGACGGTCGCCCATTTCGTGCCGTCCATGCTCGCGGTCTTCGTGGCCGACGCCGCCGCTTCGCGCTGCGGGTCGCTGCGGATGGTCTTCGCCTCCGGTGAGGCGCTGCCGCCCAAACCCGCGCACCGCTTGCGGGAGCTGACCGGCGCGGCCCTGCACAATCTGTACGGCCCGACCGAGGCCGCCGTCGACGTCACCTATCACCGGGTTGTCGCCGCCGACACCGAACTGGTCCCGATCGGCGCGCCGGTGTTCAACACCCAGGTCTACGTGCTGGATTCGCGACTGCGGCCGGCTCCGGTCGGTGTCGCGGGTGAGCTGTACCTCGCGGGCGCCCAGCTCGCGCGCGGCTATGTCGCCAGGCCCGATCTGACCAGCGACCGGTTCGTCGCCAACCCGTTCGGCGCCGCGGGCACGCGGATGTATCGCACCGGCGACCTGGTCGCCTGGAATTCCGTCGGTGAACTGGAATATCTGGGCCGCACCGATTTCCAGGTGAAGTTGCGCGGCCTGCGCATCGAACTCGGGGAGATCGAATCCGCGCTCACCGGACTGGACGAGATCGCCCAGTCGGTGGTGGTGGTCCGCACCGACGCGCACGCGGGCGATCAACTGATCGCCTACGTGGTCGGCACGCCGAATCTGCGCGTCGACACCGAACTCGTGCGCGAGGATCTGAGCAGGCTGCTGCCCGCGTACATGGTGCCCGCCGCGGTCATCGTGCTCGACGAATTCCCGCTCAACGCCTCCGGCAAGCTGGATCGCAAGGCGCTGCCCGCGCCCGTCTTCGAGGTCGCGGTCTTCCGCGCGCCGACGACGCCGGTGGAGGAGATCGTCGCCGATATCTTCGCCGATGTGCTCGGGGCCGAACGCGTCGGACTCGACGACGATTTCTTCGCACTCGGCGGTAACTCACTGAGCGCGACCCAGGTCGCGGCCAGGCTGTCCGCGGCACTGGATACCGAACTCGGGGTCAAGGAACTGTTCGAGGCTTCCTCCGTGGTCGCGCTCGCCGCCAGGGTGGAATCGCGGGCGGGCGCGGGCGCGCGCTCGGCCCTGACCCCGCAGCCGCGCCCCGAACGAGTGCCGCTGTCGCTGGCGCAGCAGCGCATGTGGTTCCTCAACCGCTTCGATCCGGAGTCGACGGTCGACAATATTCCGGCCGCGGTGCGGCTGTCGGGTCTGCTCGATCGACAGGCGTTGCAGATCGCGGTCGCGGACGTGCTGGCCAGGCACGAATCGCTGCGCACCTTCTACCCGGAGATCGACGGCGCTGCCCAGCAGCAGATCGTCGCGACCGGGCAGGTTATCCCGGATCTCGCCCCGGTCGACGTCACCGAAGACGAACTGCCCGTTCGTCTTTCGGAATTCGTGCAGACGGCCTTCGACGTCACCGTCGAGGTGCCGTTCCGGGCCAGGCTGTTCGAGGTGAGTCCAACCGAACATGTGCTCGCGCTGGTGGTGCACCACATCTCCTCCGACGGCTTCTCCATGGGACCGCTCACCCGCGACGTCATGATCGCCTACAGCGCGCGCGTCGAGGGCGGCGAACCGTCCTGGCGTCCGCTCGAGGTGCAGTACGCGGACTTCGCGCTGTGGCAGCGCGCCGTTCTCGGCGCCGAGGACGACCCGGAATCGGTGATCTCCGAACAGATCTCGTTCTGGACCGACGCGCTGCGCGGCTTGCCCGAGCAGTTGGATCTGCCCGCCGATCGGCCGCGTCCCGCGGTCGCGAGCGGTCGCGGCGCCACCCACGCCTTCGATATCGACGCCGCGATCCACGCCGGGCTCGTCGATTTGGCCCGTACTCGCGGGGCCACGCTGTTCATGGTCGCGCACACCGCTCTCGCGGTACTGCTGGCCCGGCTGTCCGGCGAGGACGATATCGCCATCGGCACCCCGGTGGCCGGTCGTGGTGAGCGCGCACTCGACGACCTGATCGGCATGTTCGTCAACACCCTCGTGTTGCGCACTCCGGTCGACGGCGGCACGACGTTCACCGATCTGCTCGGCACGGTGCGCGCCACCGATATCGCCGCGTTCGGGCATTCCGATCTGCCGTTCGAGCGGCTGGTCGAAATCCTCAACCCGGCACGTTCACAGGCGCGTCACCCCCTGTTCCAGGTGATGCTCTCGTTCCAGAACACGGGGCAGACCAGCCTGGAACTGCCGGGACTCACGGTCAGCGGCGTCGACCTGCCGATCGACGTGGCGAAATTCGACCTGCAATTGGTGATGTCGGAGAAGCCGGACGCCGAGGGCATCGTCGCCGAACTCATCTACGCGACAGACCTGTTCGACCAGGCCACGATGGCGGAATTCGGACGCCGGTTCCGGCGGTTGCTGAGCGCGATCGTCGCGGAGCCCGATCGGGCCATCGGCGATATCCCGCTGCTGGACGAGCGGGAGACCTACCGGTCGTTGCGTGGTTGGAATTCGACTGTGTGTGAGTTGGGTTCGGTGGGCACTGTGGTGGCGGAGTTCGTGCGTCAGGAGTTGGTGACGCCGGATGCGGTGGCGGTGGTGGATCCGGGGTCGGGTCTGGTGTTGACGTATGCGGAGTTCGGTGCGCGTGTGCATCGTTTGGCTCGGTTTTTGGTCGAGGTGGGTGTGGGTCCGGAGTCGTTGGTGGCTTTGGGTGTGCGTCGTTCGGTGGATTTGGTTGTTGCGGTGTATGCGGTGTTGGAGGCTGGTGGTGGTTATGTGCCGCTGGATTTGGATCAGCCTGTGGAGCGTGTGGGGTATGTGTTGGAGTCGGCGGCTCCGGTGTGTGTGTTGACTACTGCGCGTGATGGTTTCGATGGTGCGGGTATCGACACGCTTGTGATGGATGAGTTGGATTTGTCGGGTTATTCGGATGTGGCGTTGACCGATGTGGAGCGGATTGTGCCGTTGCGTCCGCAGCATCCGGCGTATGTGATTTTCACGTCGGGTTCGACGGGTCGTCCGAAGGGTGTGGCGTTGCCGCATTCGGCGGTGGTGAATCAGATTCGCTGGATCACGGGTGAATACGGTGTCGGTGTCGATGATGTGGTGTTGTTCAAGACTCCGGCGACGTTCGATGTGTCGGTGTGGGAGTTGTTCGGTGCGTTGTCGACTGGTGGTCGGATTGTGGTGGCGTCGCCGGATGGTCATCGTGATCCGTTGTATTTGGCGGAGGTGATCGGGTCCGAGCGGGTGACGATGACTTCGTTCGTGCCGTCGATGTTGACTGTTTTCGCGGGCAGTGTTGATGCCGCGGGTGTCGGTGGTGAGGTTTTGTCGTCGTTGCGGGCTCTGTTGGTCGCTGGTGAGGCGTTCACTGGTGATGCGGTGAAGGCGATTCGTCGGGTGAGTTCGGCGCGGTTGTACAATTTGTATGGTCCGACGGAGTTCGCTGTGCACGCGACGCATGCGTTGGTGGCCGAGGATGTGTCGGGTGCGGTGCCGATCGGTCTTCCGGTGTGGAATGCGCAGGCGTTCGTGTTGGATTCGCGGTTGCATCCGGTTCCGGTGGGTGTGGCGGGTGAGTTGTATCTCGCGGGTGATCAGTTGGCGCGGGGTTATTACGGTCGGGCTGATCTGACGTCGGATCGTTTCGTGGCTAATCCGTTCGGTGTGGCGGGTGCGCGGATGTATCGCACGGGTGATCTGGTGACTCGTGTGGTGGATGGTTCGATCGTGTATTTGGGTCGGACGGATTTCCAGGTGAAGTTGCGTGGTCTTCGTATCGAGTTGGGTGAGATCGAGGCGGCGTTGACGGCGCATGGCGGGGTCGCGCAGGCGGTGGCGTTGGTTCGTTCGGACGCGCATACCGGCGATCAGCTCGTCGCGTATGTGGTTGCCGCCGCTGATGCCGCGTTGGATCTGGACGAGTTGCGCTCGGATCTGGGTGCGGTCCTGCCTTCGTACATGGTTCCCGCGGCGATCGTGGTGCTGGACGCGATGCCGCTCAACCCGAACGGCAAATTGGATCGTCGGGCATTGCCCGAGCCTGTTTTCGAGGCCAGGGAGTTCCGTGCGCCGTCGACGCCGATCGAGGAGATCGTCGCTGATACTTTCGCCGAGGTGCTCGGTTTGGCGGGCGAGCGTCCGGTGGGCTTGGACGATGATTTCTTCGACCTGGGTGGTAACTCACTGATCGCCACCCAGGTGGCGGCCCGCCTCGGCGCGGCCCTCGACACCAGGGTGCCGGTCCGCATGCTGTTCGAAGCGCCGACCGTCGCGGGTCTGGCGACCCGCGTGGAAGCGCACGCGGGCAGCGGACGGCGTCGCGAACTGGCCGCAGGACCGCGTCCTGCCACCATTCCGCTGTCGCTGGCACAGCAGCGCATGTGGTTCCTGAACCGGTTCGACAACAGAACCGCCGTGAACAACATTCCGCTCGCCGTCCGGCTGACCGGAGCGCTCGATGCCGACGCGTTGAGTCAGGCGGTCGCCGACGTGGTGGACAGGCACGAAGTGCTGCGCACCGTGTACCCGGAGACCGCGGAGGGCACCGGCGTCCAGGTGGTGCTGCCCGCGGGACACGAGATGCTCGATCTGACGCCGATTCCGGTGTCGGAGGACGAGATCACCGAGCGCGTCAGCGAACTGGTGCTGACCGGATTCGACGTGACCACCGAAGTGCCCGTGCGCGCACGGCTGTTCCGGATCGCGGCGTCGATGGACGGCTCCAGTCCCGAGACGCACGTACTGGTCTTCGTGGTGCACCACATCTCCGGCGACGGCTGGTCGGTCCGGCCGCTGGCCAGGGATGTGATGGTCGCCTATGCCGCTCGTGCGCGCGGTGAGGCCCCCGGCTGGGCGCCGCTGCCGGTGCAGTACGCCGATTTCGCGCTGTGGCAGCGGGAAACCCTCGGCTCCGAAGAGGATCCGACCTCGCTGATCGGCGAGCAGATCGCGTTCTGGTCGCGGAATCTGGCCGGGTTGCCGGATCAGCTGGACCTGCCGTCGGACCGGTCTCGTCCGGCCGTCGCGTCCAATCGCGGTGACGTGTACGAGTTCGCACTCGACGCGGAACTGGTCCGCGGCCTCGACGACCTCGCCCGCGAACACGGCGCCAGCCTGTTCATGGTCGTGCACGCCGGACTCGCGGCGCTGCTCGCCCGGCTCTCCGGTTCCGACGACATCGCGGTCGGCACCGCGGTGGCAGGACGCGGCGAAGCCGTGCTCGACGACGCGATCGGCATGTTCGTCAACACCCTCGTGCTGCGCAGCGCGGTCGACCCGGCGCAGACCGTCGCCGAATTGCTCGCGCATACCAGGGAAACCGATCTCGCGGCCTTCGGGCATGCCGATCTGCCGTTCGAGCGGCTGGTCGAACTCCTCAACCCGGCGCGGTCACAGGCACGTCATCCCCTGTTCCAGGTGATGCTGTCGTTCCAGAACACCGGGGAGGCCTCGTTCGAGCTGCCCGGCCTGGAGGTCGCCGGTGTTCCGCTCGACGTCGTCACCGCCAAATTCGACCTGCATCTGAACATCTCCGACCGCATCGCGGCGGATGGTTCGGCCGACGGTATGCGCGCCGAATTCGCCTACGCGACCGATATGTTCGACGCGCCGACGGTGGCCCTGTTCGCGCGGCGACTGCTCCGGCTGCTGACCGCGATGGCCGAGCACAGCGATGTCGTGCTCGGCGATATCGACCTGCTCGACGCCGAGGAACGGCGTCAGCTCGTCGCGGGCTGGAACGACACCGCCGCGAGCGTCGACCCCGAGGCCACCCTCGCCTCGATGTATCAGGCGCGGGCCGCGAGGCGGCCGGGCGCGACCGCGCTCACCTTCGAGGGGACGGATCTGTCCTACGGTGAGTTCGATGCCCAGGTGAATCGTCTTGCCCGGCATCTGATCTCGCTCGGCGTCGGCCCGGAGTCGATGGTGGCGCTCGGTATGCGGCGTTCGCTGGAGTTGGTGATCGGCATGTACGCGGTGAGTGTGGCCGGTGGTGCGTATGTGCCGCTGGATCCCGATCATCCGGCCGATCGCACCCGCTACGTTCTCGAGACGGCCGCGCCGATCTGTGTGCTCACCACCGCGCGCGACGATTTCGAATCCGGTGACGTGCGCGCCATCGATATCGAGGCGCTCGACCTGTCGGCGTACTCGGCGGATCCGGTGACCGACGCGGATCGTCGTGCGCCGCTGCGTTCTTCGAATGTCGCGTATGTCATTTTCACTTCGGGTTCTACGGGTAGGCCCAAGGGTGTGGCGGTGTCGCA